>NZ_JAIMBW010000001.1:1277777-1597222 GCF_019195455.1 Gymnodinialimonas phycosphaerae
ATGTCGGACCAATCGGTGGCGGGCAGCATCATCACCGCGACACCCGTGAACCCGATGAACAGAGCGGTGATCCGGTGGCGACCCACAGCTTCCCCCAGCACCGGAATGGCCAGAAGCGTGATGAACAGCGGCGCCACGAAGAACAGCGCGGTGGCAAGGCCCAAGGGCAGCACCGAGAGGCCCGCGAAATAAATCATGTTGGCCGACACGATCAGAAGGGCGCGGATCAGGTGCAGGCCGGGGCGTTCGGTTTTGAGGATGCGCCAGCCGCCCTCCAGCCAGACGAAAACGCTGGCGGCCATGATCCCGATGACCGAGCGGATGAACACCATCTGATGCAGCGGGTAGCCCCCCGAGAGCAGCTTGATCAGCATGTCGTTGACCGAGATGCAGGCCATGCCGATCAGGATCAGCGCGATGGCGCGGACCGGGGTGGCATCAACAGAGACGACGGGCGCGCTCATGGGGCGCAACCGCTAAGCCGGTCGACGAGGCGCACGGTGTCGTCCCATCGGACGGTAACGGCGGGCACGATATAGCCAAGGATCTCATCGTCGAATTCCGCACCCTCCTGCCCGCCCCAGCGACGATAGATCCGGCGGGCGTCGGTGTTGGCGCAAAGCACCTCCAGGCTCAGGGGGCCAGGTACGGCAAGCACGGCGACCGCAGACATCAGCGCCCGCCCGATCCCCTGGGCCCGCGCCGAGGGCGCGACGTGCATGCTATCGAGGAAGGTGCCCCCTTGCGGATCTTCCCCAAGCGTGGCGGCGAACCCCAAAAGTGCATCCCCTTGGCGCGCCACGAACACGCGCCGTACGTTCAGCGCGTCTACGCCCCAGACCCCGGCCATATCCGCATGCAACGCCGCACCAAGGGCCACGGCGGGCAGAAAGTCCACGTAGTCACGCCGCCAGTTCGCCTCGTGCAGGCGCGCGATGTCAGGCAAATCAGAAGGCTGCGCGGGGCGGAGATCCATGGGGCAGACGGTGCATGGCGCGCGCGCGCGACGCAAGTCGCAAAGGAGGCCCGCGCCCCCTGGGCCTAGGTCAAACGCGGTGCTCTGTCGGTCAGGGTTTCGTGGAAATCGGGCAAGAACTTCTCACGCACCCATAACCATCGCTCGCCACAGATCAGAGCCACCGCATCGTTGCGCCGCAAAAAGGTAGAGCGTTCTTTTCCGTCCTTGCTCTGCAAGCCGAACAGGCCGCGCACCTGTCCATCGCTTTCGATGCCCCGAACGACGCCCCTGTCGTCAATGGCCGGATCGGGGGACACCACGGTCTGGAGCATTCCCGGCGACGGGTCTTCCAGTGGGCCGGTCATTGACGCCAAGATCGCTGCAAGAGGCGGCCGTATGGCATGATGCGAAAAACCTTAGGCCAGATATCAAAACGGTCCAGATAATGCGCGCCTATCATCCCGGCAGCGGAATATGCTCTGCGTTGTCCGTTGGCGGCAGCTGGAAGCGCCCGTGCATCCAGTCGCCTTCGCGCCAGGCCTCTTTTGCCGCCTCGATCCTGTCCTTGGAGGACGCCACGAAATTCCACCAGATGTGGCGCGGGCCGTCCATGGTGTCACCGCCCAGGACCATCACGCGGGCACCCTGGTCGCCTGCGGTCATGGCGATCTTGTCGCCGGGGCGGAAGACCATCATCTGGCCTTTCTCGAACACTTGCCCCGCAACGCTGACCGCACCGTCCAGCACGTAGGCGCCTCGATCCTCGTGGTCCTCAGGCATCGGCAGGCTCGCGCCCGCCTCCAGCAGGGCATCGGCGTAGAACATGTTGGAGGGCGTGACAACGGGCGCAGCCTCGCCATAGGCATTCCCGAGGATGAGGCGCAGCTGCTTGCCCTCTCCCTCCAGCAACGGCAGATCTGTCTTGGGCGCATGAACGAAAGTGGGTTCGCCGTCTTCGGCGTCCTTTGGCAGCGCGATCCAGGTCTGGAGGCCCGCCAGCGTGTAGGGCGCGGTCAGCATGCCGCCATCGACCCGTTCGGAATGCGTTATTCCGTGGCCCGCGGTCATCAGGTTCACCGCACCGGGCTCGATCCATTGATCGGTGCCAAGGCTGTCGCGGTGGTGAAACTTGCCTTGAAAAAGGTACGTGACGGTGGACAGGCCGATGTGGGGGTGCGGTCGAATATCGACGCCCTGCCCCGTGAGGAACTCGGCCGGGCCCATTTCATCGAAAAAGATGAAGGGACCCACCATCTGCCGCTTGGGGGCAGGCAGCGCGCGGCGCACCTCGAAATCGCCGAGGTCGCGCGCGCGGGGCACGATGACGGTCTCGATCGCGTCCACGTCATTGCCGATGGGGTAGTGCGTGTCGAGGATCGGGTTCCAACTCATGTCGCATCTCCTTGAATGGATGCGCTATACCTATATCCTGTGCTGATTTGCGCCAATTCCAGCTTCTTGCGCGCTTATTGTGCGAATTTGCACCTAAACCGCCTTGAGCCCAAACGTCTCCACTGCGGAAACCGGTCGATTGGCCTGCGCCAATTGAAACCCGGTGACAAGCCGCACCACAAGCCAGACGATCCAGAACGCCCAGACGAGAAACCCGACAATGATAAAGGCCAGCACGAAGCCTACGACCATCATAAGAAGGCCCCACCAGAAGGTGGCGATCTGGAAGTTCAAATGACTGTCGAGCACGGGATCGCGCCCCCTCTCCACATAGGCATAGATCAACCCGGCGAGTGCCGCGAAGGGAATGAAGATACCCGCCCCGTAGAGGGCATAGACAATGATGGCCGGTTGCAGCGGCTGGCCATGACCGGGCGCGTTGATGGGCTTGGGCGGGGCGTTCGGGTCTTGCATGGCGGGCTCCGGAGGCAAGGGATAGCCACAGTTTGGTCGGGAAGCCGTCTGATGGTCAACTGTGGAATGGCAGGCACCCCCAAAGGCCGGGCACGGCGCGGTGGCGGCATGTGCCATGTCGTGCAAAGGAGAGGGGTGGTGGGTCGTGAGAGGCTCGAACTCCCGACATCTTCGGTGTAAACGAAGCGCTCTACCAACTGAGCTAACGACCCTACGCGCCGGGTGATAGCCCGAGGATATGGGCGCGGACAAGGGGCAATCTGCCTCGGGCGCGATCAATCGCTGGCTGCGCCTTCCAGACGGTACTCTTGCCCATCTGCCAATTCGTAGACGATGCCCTGATCATGGCCCTGCCCGGCCATGTCTTCACGCGACAGGCCCCGCACCAGCCCGCGCAGGATCAGCGACGTGATCCCGTGGGTGACGCAAATGGTAGGACCGGCGATGTCGCCTAGGCACGCCTCAAGCCGCGTCTTGAGGGCGGCGTAGCTTTCGCCACCGGGGGTGTTCAGGGAAATTTCGAAAAGGTTGGGCTGCGCGCCGGTGGTGGGATCCTCTGTCAGGACCTCATCGCGCAAGCGGCCCTGCCAGTCGCCCATCTGGACCTCTGCCAGACGCGGCTCGATCCGGAAGGGGTGGCCTGCGCGCCCCGCCGCCTCCGCCGCTATATCCCATGTCTTGCGGGTCCGCCCCAGAGGGCTGAGCAGTACGGCGCAATCGGGATAGCTTGCAAAGACGGTATCGCGCAGTATCAGCCCTTGGCGCATAGCCTGCGCCCTCCCCCGTGCGGTCAGTGGCGCATCAAGATGGCCCTGAAACCGGCCCTCGCGGTTCCAGACCGTCTCACCATGGCGGAGCACGAAAATCGGGGGGTAGCTGGAAGTCACACCAAGCGCCCAAGGATCAATCAAACGGGAAGGTTGGTGGGTGATAAGAGATTTGAACTCCTGACATCTTCGATGTGAACGAAGCGCTCTACCACTGAGCTAATCACCCAACCTAGGGGGCTTTTAGCTGTCCTCTTCCGCCTCTGCAAGGGGGGCCACATCACCGGCTGCGGGGTCCGCCTGGGCGCGCTTCAGCTTCAGGGTCAGCATGTCGCCACCGGGCTTTTCAAGCCGCTTCTTGACCATCAATTTGCCGAGCGGCGGCACCACGATTTCATCGGAGCCGTCAAGCGCCTTGCCAATCTCATCGAGGACGACATCGAAGACCATCTTCGCCTCGGAGCGCTTCAACGATACGCGCTTGGCGACCGCTTCGATCAGGTCCGGGCGTTTGAGGCGGTCATCTTCGGGGGCCGGTGCGGCCTCTGCGTTCGGGGTATCCGTTGTGGGTGCGGTCACGTCTTCCGCCGGCGTGACGTCGGCGGGCGCTTCTGCGGCTGGCGCAGAGGTTGTGACGCCCAACGTGCCGGTGCGACGCGGCCCGGCAGAGGTGGATTTGCGTTTGCGGGGTTTGGTCGATGTCGCCATGGAAGGTGCCTCTTGCTCTGATCTCTGCGCTCTTGCCCGGGGCGGGCAAGGCGCAAATTGTTTCTATTCTTGAAACAGCTTAGCGCAAATAGAGCGATCGGGCCACCCTGCCCCGCTAAACGGCGTCAAGATGTTGCTTCGACCAAGCGCAGGCGGCGGCGGTCCCAACGGGGCCAGCCGATCAGTTCCGACATGGTGGCGAAGCGGAAGCCACGCCCCGTGACGCCGTCCAGCGCCGAGGGCATGGCCCGTACGGTCGCACGATGGATGTCGTGGGCCAGGATCACGGCACCGGAATGGCTGCTGCCGATAATGCGCTGCGACACGACCGCCGACCCTGGGCGTTGCCAATCCAGCGGATCCACGGACCACAGGACTGTCGGCATGCCACGGGTCTCGAACAGCATAAGCCGTTGACGGTCATAGAGGTTTCCATAGGGCGGGCGCATGGTCACCGGCGGGCGACCGACGGCGTCATACACAGCACGGTTGGTGCGGTCGACCTGGCTGAGGACCGAGGCATCGGAATGGCCGTGAAGGCTGGGGTGTGACCATGTGTGATTGCCGATTTCATGCCCCTCGGCCACCATGCGCTGGAGGATCTGCGGAAAGCGGGCAGCATTGCGACCAATGACGTAGAACGTCGCCCTGATCCCACGCGCGCGCAGCATGTCAAGCAGTTGCGGCGTCAGATTAGGGTGCGGTCCATCGTCGAAGGTCATCGCAACAAGGGGCTGCGCTGTCGGAATGCGGGTGATCGTAGCCGCCTCGCCGCGGGTAATCGGCCCGCGCCCGGCAAAACTTCGCGGCATACCCTGCGCCAGGGCAGACTGCGCGACGAAGGGCGTGGCGAGGCCAGCGACCGCTCCGAAAATCACGGTTCTGCGATGGAGGTCTGACATGTGGTCGAGGGCCCTTCGGCGATGAACGTGATGGCGCAAGCATGGGCGGGGCCATGAACACAACGCAACGAATCAGCGCTTTACAGGGGCAAATCGGGACCTTGGCGTTGTTCAGAAGACACAATCAAACCGGGCAATCCGGCCTTTTGCCCCTAAAATCGTGGCTTTAGCGCCACTTTTACGGTTTTCTACAGCGGCAAACATCCCCCTGCACGCGACGCGCATTGATCGAGTAAGCCGGTTCTTGCCAATATTAGCGTTGAGCGCGGCTCTGCAAGGTCGCGTCCCAATTCTCAACTCTATTCCTGGGGGAATACCATGAAACAAATCTTGATCGCTGCGGCAGCGGTAGCCGTCCTCGCAACCGCAGCCAACGCCGGTGGCGTTGTACCACAAGTGCCGCAGGAAGTCGTCATCGTCGACACCGCCGCGTCCAACCAAGGCATCTTCGTTCCGGCCTTCGCGTTGCTCATCCTGCTCATGCTGCACCACGGCTAAAACGGCTTTGGACTCCCAGCGTCGCCGGTATCGGCGAGCGGGGGCCTGACCCGGAAAACAGAAGGACCCGCAGCCCGGTGAGGGCGGCGGGTCTTTCCATTTCAAGGCCTTACGACGCGAGCTTCATGCGTCACTTCAATGGGTGGTCGCACCCTCGCCCCCCCGCGCGATGGCAGCAGCGGCGGCGGCTGCCTCTTCCGCCGCTTCATCCCACTCGATCGGTTCGGGGGCGCGGGTCAGCGCATGGGACAAGACTTCGGACACGTGGGTGACGGGGATGATGGTCAGCCCCTCCTTAACGTTGTCGGGAATCTCGACCAAGTCCTTCTCATTCTCTTTCGGAATGAGAACTGTGGTGATCCCGCCCCGCAGCGCCGCCAGCAGCTTTTCCTTCAGGCCGCCGATGGGCATGGCATTGCCACGCAGCGACACTTCACCCGTCATGGCGATGTCACGCTTCACCGGAATGCCCGTCAGCACCGACACGATGGAGGTCACCATCGCCAGACCCGCGCTTGGCCCATCCTTGGGCGTCGCGCCGTCCGGCACGTGGACGTGGATGTCCATGCGGTCGAACTTGGGCGGCTTCACCCCGATCTCGGGCGCGATGGAGCGGACGTAGCTGGCCGCCGCGTCGATGGATTCCTTCATCACATCACCAAGCTTACCGGTCGTCTTCATCCGCCCTTTGCCGGGCAGGTTCAACGCCTCGATATGCAGAAGGTCGCCGCCCACGGACGTGTAGGCGAGACCGGTGACAACACCGATGGCATCCGCATCCTCGGCCAAGCCGTAGCGGTACTTCTTCACGCCCAGGAATTCCCCAAGATTTTCGGGGGTTATGACGACTTCTTCAACCTCTTTGCGCACAATCTTGGTCACGGCCTTGCGGCAGAGTTTTCCGATCTCACGCTCAAGGTTCCGCACACCCGCCTCACGGGTGTAGGTGCGGATCATCTCTTGCAGGGCCTCGGGCTCCAGCTTGAATTCGTTCGCCTTCAAGCCATGGTTCTTGACCTGCTTGGCGATTAGGTGACGGTTGGCAATCTCGGCCTTCTCATCCTCGGTGTAGCCCGCCAGCGGAATGATCTCCATCCGGTCCAGAAGCGGGCCCGGCATGTTGTAGGAGTTCGCCGTGGTCAGGAACATCACGTTCGACAGGTCATATTCGACCTCAAGATAGTGATCCACGAAGGTGGAGTTTTGTTCCGGGTCCAGCACCTCAAGCATTGCCGACGCCGGGTCGCCCCGGAAGTCCTGCCCCATCTTGTCGATTTCATCGAGCAAGATCAGCGGATTCGTCGTTTTCGCCTTCTTCAGCGCCTGGATGATCTTGCCGGGCATGGAGCCGATGTATGTCCGGCGGTGACCGCGGATCTCGGACTCATCGCGGACACCCCCAAGGGAGATCCGGATGAACTCGCGCCCCGTTGCCTTCGCCACAGACTTGCCAAGTGAGGTCTTACCCACGCCGGGAGGGCCGACGAGGCACATGATCGGCCCCTTCAGCTTTTTCGACCGCTGCTGCACCGCCAGGTATTCGACGATCCGTTCCTTGACCTTTTCCAGGCCATAGTGATCGTCATCCAGCACCTTCTCGGCCCGGCCCAAGTCCTTCTTCACGCGCGACTTCACGCCCCACGGGATCGACAGCATCCAGTCGAGGTAGTTGCGCACAACCGTCGCCTCGGCGCTCATCGGGGACATGTTCTTGAGCTTCTTCAGCTCTGCGTCCGCCTTTTCACGCGCCTCTTTCGACAGCTTGGTGTTGGCGATCCGCTCGGACAGCTCGGCCACTTCGCCTTCGCCCTCTTCGCCATCGCCCAACTCGCGCTGGATCGCTTTCATTTGCTCGTTCAGGTAATACTCGCGCTGGGTCCGCTCCATCTGGGATTTAACGCGGGTCTTGATCTTCTTTTCGACCTGTAGAACGGACATTTCGCCCTGCATCAGGCCATAGACCTTCTCCAGCCGCGCGGCGACTTCGAGCGTTTCCAGAAGCTCCTGCTTCTGCTCCACCTCAATCCCCAGGTGGCCCGATACCAGATCGGCGAGCTTCGCCGGATCATGGGCCTCCGACACGGAGGTCAGCGCCTCTTCGGGGACGTTTTTCTTCACCTTGGCGTATTTTTCGAACTCTTCCGCGACGGACCTTGTGAGCGCGGTGATCGCTTCCAGATCGCCCGCAGCTTCGGCCAACTCGGTGGCGATGGCTTCGAAGAACGGGTCGGTGGAAGTGAATTCCTCAATCCGCACACGCCGGCGGCCTTCGACAAGCACCTTCACGGTGCCGTCTGGCAATTTCAGCAGCTGCAGCACAT
Organism: Gymnodinialimonas phycosphaerae; assembly: GCF_019195455.1. Classification (NCBI taxonomy): domain Bacteria; kingdom Pseudomonadati; phylum Pseudomonadota; class Alphaproteobacteria; order Rhodobacterales; family Paracoccaceae; genus Gymnodinialimonas; species Gymnodinialimonas phycosphaerae. The sequence continues at coordinate 1,285,798 of NZ_JAIMBW010000001.1, forward strand.
TGGCCAGCACGCCGTTTTGGTAGATCCCGTCGGTGCCGGGATCATCTTCAGCCGGATCGCGCTGCGACGACAGCAGGATTTGCTTGTCGTCCTGCATCACTTCTTCCAACGCGCGCACGGATTTTTCGCGGCCCACGAAAAGCGGCACGACCATGTGCGGGAACACGACGATGTCGCGCAGAGGCAGGACGGGGTAGATCGTTTGGTCAGACATATGCTGTCTTCCTTTGTCTTTGGCCGAGGGTCCGGGCCCCGCCTTGCGGCAACCTAGCCCCCTCCATCTTCAGGATGCCTTAACGTGGGGCTGATGCGGGGGTGTTTCAAGCGAAAGGCACACCATTTCGTTGCGGACAATGTGCCCGTCCACGGCGTCCTGCACAACCCAGACTTGGAGGGTCAGAGGCAATCAGCCCCAAAATGCTGTGGATTACTGGCCCGCGGGAAAGCCGGATGTGCCACCTTTCGACATAGATTGCACTGGGATGCGCAGCGTCTGTGCGATCGCCATTTCGATGCGGGCGATCTGCGGCGCATCGCGGGGACCGTCCCAGATCAGGGCCGCCCGTTTGCCCGGTGCCAACGCCCAGAACTCGGTCGTCTTGAAGCTGCGCAGGGCAGTGGACGCGCCGGAGTTGCTCAAGTTCGTCCGCGTCGTGTCATGGCGGCCAATCTGCAAGCCCACGGCGGGCAGGCGCAAGCCCCGGAACGGTCCGGGTTTGCGAATGCCACCAGCCGAGACGATCAGCGATATCCCGAAAGCGTTCCAAAGCACATGGATCACCGCCCATAGAAGCAGCAGTGAAACGCAAAGAAGGCCCCAGACCCAAAGCCCGGCAGCGTCCACCTGAAATGCCACGACCACGATGCGCAATCCGAAGGTCGCGAGACCGCCAAAAACCATTGCGGCAATCACGCTGGCCAAGGCCGCTCCGTGGGCTTGTATGATCGTGCGCTCAGCCACGACATGGCCCTAGTTCGTTATTCATGTCCTTGGTCTGGGGCTTGGGATGGAATGTCATGGTAGAAACCTCAATATGTCGATCCAAAGCCTACACCAACAGGCGCTATTCGGCACGCTGGGGTTCGCCTGCAACCCTCTTCAGGTATGATGGCCGAGAATGCCCCCACATAAACAAGGGCCAATCCCGGGTCACCTCACCCACTGGCACATGCGCTGCATCAACCGATGAGCGGCTGCGAAGCGCTAATTCAAGGGACGCCAGAATTTCAATGCATCTTGCACCTTTTGCATTGAAGTCAGAACGAGATACGCCCGTCCGCATGATCTCATTTAGCGGTCGTGCCTTGACGGCGAATACAAGTGCCTCGAAACTTGGATCGTTTTCCGACAACGATTACAACTCTGTACAGATTTCCTGAATAATCGAGAGCCCCTGTTCTAGGTCGTGGACAAGTTGGCGCAAGGCATACTGGGTGCGCTGCTCAACCTCTACATAGGGCCTTAGCGTGAGTAGCGGTTGATCGGCCGCGGAATCTTTTCGCGTCATCGATTCCAACCATGAAAGCATGAAAAAGACGCTTTGATCGCCGCCGCCAAGCGTGTCACCTCAGGACAAAAGGTCAGCCAACCCAATATCGTAGGCTGTTGCTGTCCGCAGCTGGCGCTCGACCCGTTCCGGAGTATCGGGCGCTCGTCCCATCTTACTTCATCCTTTCGGCTCGATATCGCCCTGTGCACGGTCGGCATGGAACCGCGCCTCGAACCCGGCGAAGTCATCGGCCGCGATCGCGTCGCGCATCCCCTGCATCAACTCCTGATAATAATGCAGGTTGTGCCAGGTCAGCAGCATCCCGGAAATCATCTCTTGCGCGCGGAAGACGTGGTGCAGATACGCGCGCGAATAGTTCGTGCACGCCGGGCAGCTGCAATGTTCATCCAAGGGGCGCGGATCATCAGCGTGGCGCGCGTTCTTGATGTTGACCTGTCCGCGCCGCGTCCAGGCCTGCCCGGTCCGACCCGAGCGGGACGGCAGCACGCAGTCCATCATGTCGATGCCCCGCTTCACGGCACCGACGATATCGTCGGGCTTGCCCACGCCCATCAGGTAACGGGGCTTGTCGACGGGCAGTTGATCCGGCGCGAAATCGAGGCAGGCAAACATCGCCTCCTGCCCCTCGCCCACGGCCAAGCCGCCGACGGCATAGCCATCGAACTCGATCTCGCGCAGGGCGCGGGCCGATTCCTCACGCAGGTCCTGTTCCAACCCGCCCTGCTGGATGCCAAACAGCGCATAGCCGGGACGATCACCGAACGCTTCCTTGGACCGCGCAGCCCACCGCATACTCAACCGCATGCTGTCTTCAAGCGCCTTTCGGTCAGCGGGCAGTGCGGGGCATTCGTCGAAACACATCACGATATCACTGCCCAATAGCTTCTGAATTTCCATCGAGCGTTCGGGGCTGAGAAGATGTTTGGACCCATCGATATGGCTGCGGAAGGTGACCCCCTCTTCGGTCAGTTTGCGCAAATCGGCGAGGCTCATCACCTGAAACCCGCCCGAATCCGTCAGGATCGGCTTGTCCCAGTTCATGAAGGTGTGCAGCCCACCTAGGCGCGCGATCCGCTCTGCCGTGGGGCGCAGCATCAGGTGATAGGTGTTGCCAAGCAGGATATCCGCGCCGGTGGCCGCGACGCTTTCGGGCATCATCGCCTTTACCGTCGCCGCCGTGCCCACGGGCATGAAGGCAGGCGTGCGGATGTCGCCGCGCGGGGTTTGGATCACGCCGGTGCGGGCGCGGCCCGAGGTGGCGTTGAGGGTGAAGGAAAAACGCTGTGTCATGATCCGAGGCATGCACCGATGGATCGCATTTGCCAAGGGGGCCCCTGCGCCCAAGATGGGCGTCCCGATCCCCTTTGCCATGGATACACCGTTTGAAACCGCTTCTCTCGCTCCTCCTCGGGCTATTTGCCCTCCTCGCAGTGCCCGCAAGCGAGCTGACGGTTGCTGAGCTTACCGCGATCCACGACCAGCGGGGGGAGCCGTATCGCCCTAGCAGCTTTACCATCGACGACGTCTGGCGCCGTGCGGTCAGCCAAGACCTGCGTGGCCTCGACCCCGCGATCGCTCAAGAGGTCCTCACCGCTGCGGCCAGTCGCTTCGACGGCGCGCAAATCCACGTCTAAAATCAAGACGACACATCCCTTGTGTCCTACATCGCGGCCCTTGAGGTTGCGGGAGAGATCGTTCTGATAACGTGGCATTCCACCTTGTTTTTTGAGCGCCCCGAATTGGTGAGCCGGCGCATCGGCCTGCTTGATGCCGTGGTGCAGGCCTTCGGGCCGCAGCGCTTCGCGCCCGGTTGGGCGGAAGCGACCGTCGGCGCTTCCATCGAGAACATTAACGCGTGGGCCGACGACGCGCCGGGGGCCCGTGCCGGGCGATATCCCGGCTGGACCTATGAGGATCGCGGCGGCATCCAGGGGCTTGGCAATTCCGTCATTCCCGATTGGGCTGAAATCACCGTGACCTCCCTCGAATGCTCGCCACGGTATCCGCGCCAGGGGTGGGCGGTGCAGTTCTGGTGCGTCGGGTCGTGACAGCGGGCTGATCAACCCGCCGCCAGCCGAACAGGGCCAGCAGCCGCACGCGGCGCTTTTTGCGGGCTGTCTGCCTGTCCGCATCAAACATTTTTGCAAATTCCTCGCGCTCTTCGACGATGCCCGTTCGGGGAGCCTCGGGGATGTGGATCTTGCGAATAACTTCGTGCATGGCATATATCCTTATGTGAACAAGGGGAAGCTGCCACAGCTCGGCACCGTATCGCGACAGACAGGATCGCGGGTTGGTTTTCATTTTTGCAAAGGGCAACGCACATGTGGGATGATCTGGCACTGTTCTCGGCCGTGGCGCGCCAGGGCAGCCTGACGGCAGCGGCAGCGCAGACGGGAAGCAGTGCGGCGACGCTGTCACGCCGAATGAAGGCGTTGGAGGCCGCGATGGATCGCCCGCTGTTCCTGCATGGGCGCGACGGGTATGCGCTGACACCCGCAGGCCGCGAGTTGTTGAGCCGAACGGAACGGATGGAGGCCGCCGCCGCCGACATAGAGGTCTGGCGCAGCCAGCGCCCGGGGAAGCGGGCGGTTCGCATTTCGGCCGGGACATGGACGTCAAAGCTGTTGGCGCGTGGGTTTCAAGACATTTGGCAGCCAACCTTTGATTGGGTGCCCGAGTTCCTGTCAGGGGAGTTGTTCCAGGACATCGCGCGGCGGCAGATCGACATCGGCATCCGCAATCGCCGCCCGGATCAGCCCTGGCTGGCGGGGCGGCGCACCGGCACGGTAGAATTCGCCGTCTACGGGCTGGATGCCAGCGTCACAGGTTGGATCGGGGCCAGTGGTGACCGTTCGGGCACGCCCACCGCGCGCTGGCTGGAGGCCAATCACGCCGACCAGATCGCCACCCGCGCCAATGACGCCGTCCTTGCCGTGGCCATGGCCAAGGCGGGCATCGGACGCGTGATCCTGCCGACCTTCATGGCGCCGATGATCGCGCCGCTGATGCAATTGGACGACCCGATCCATGAGTTGACCCATGAACAATGGCTGGTCTGCCACCACGAGGGGCGCCATGATCCGCCGGTGCGCCATGCGCTGACAGCCTTGGCGCAGTTCCTTTCGGCGCGTTAAGCCACAGCGGTGAAGAAATGCACCCGCGCAGGCACTTTCACGGCGCCCGCCTTGGTCTGCATTTGCCGGAAGCGCGAGGCGATGGCGTCTGCGATGGCCTCCAGTTCCTCGGCATCAGGGCCTTCGCCCGCGATGCGGCTGGCCGCGACGCCAAGCTCCATCTGGGTGGCCGCGATCTCTTCCGCTGTGCCGTTGGGGGTGAGGGTCAGGGGCAAGGTTTCGACCTCTGCCTGCCAGCCCGCCGCATCAAGGGCCGTCAGGGCGACTTCGGGCAGCGCAAAGCGGAATGGCCCCGGTGCGTTGGGATCAGCGCGTGGGTCTGCGGGACCCAGCACCTCGGTCACCGCTTGGCCGCTGATGCTGAGCCACGGGTTGGAGGCAGGTGGTGCCCAGGCGACGAAGGTGAACTGCCCGCCCGGCGCCATGGCCTGGCGGATGTTGGCGAAGGCCGCGGCGGTATCAGTGAAGAACATCGTGCCGAATAGCGATATCGCCTGACCGAAGTCCGTCTCGTCCCAATCGGCTGCCTCGGCATCCACGATCATGGCTTGGGCGTTTTGCGGCAACCGCTCGGCCGCGCGGGCCACGAAAGGCGGCGAGATATCGACGCCCAGAACCGCACCGCCCTGCCCCACGGCCTCGGCCGCGCGCAGAGTGCTGAGTCCACTTCCGATGCCGATGTCGAGCACCCGCGCCCCCGGTGCCAGCGCCGCGCGCTCCAGCAAAGCGTCCAGGACAGGACCATGGGCGGCCTCCATCCGGGTCTCGGCGCGCAGCCATGGCGCGGCCATTTCGTCCCAGTTCTTCATGATACCACTCTTGCTATGGCGTGAAGGCTGACAGGTTCGCTCCCGTTCCACAAGTGCGCGACATCACAGACGCGCAGCCCACCTTTACGCCCCGCCCGGCAATCCTTATATCTTCTGTCAGGTACCACGGCAGGCCCAAGGCAGGACACGACCCATGACCGAGCAGACACCCCAGATGGAAGGCGCGCCGTTGATCGCGCCCTCAAGCACCGAGCACCCGCTTTACGACAATGTGGTGGAGGCCTGCCGTTCGGTGTTCGACCCGGAAATCCCGGTGAACATCTACGATCTTGGCCTGATCTACACGATCGACATCGGGGCCGAAAATGAGGTTTCGATCATCATGACGCTGACCGCGCCGGGCTGTCCCGTGGCCGGTGAGATGCCCGGCTGGGTCGCCGACGCGGTCGAGCCGCTGGACGGCGTGAAGCAGGTGGATGTGCAACTGACTTGGGAGCCGCCCTGGGGCATGGACATGATGTCCGACGAGGCGCGGCTTGAACTGGGCTTCATGTAAGCGCCGCTTGCCGCAAATGCCCGCCCAGTAAAGGCAGGCAATCCTTAGGTCGATTTGATCAGCGCCGCGCTTGTCCAAAGCCGATCCGCCTGCCATCGTTTTTCCAAGGGGAATTTAGGAAGGGGACGGCGTGCCTTGCGCCGTCAACGGGGCTGCGCCGCGCGCAGGCCCCCTTGGAAGCAGGACCAACACAACCGATGGCAGCCTATACCTTTGCCGCATTGTTTCTGGCCCATGTGATCGCGGATTACGTGTTGCAGACCACCTGGATGGTCGTGAACAAGAAGCGCCCAATCGCCATGGCCGCCCATATCGGATTGGTGCTTGGGACGATGTGCGCCACGACGCTGACCCTGAACCCGTGGTTCCTGGCCTTGGCGTTGCTGCATCTGTGGATCGATATCATCAAGACCTACGCCATGCCCGAAGGCCTCAGCGCTTATGTGGCCGATCAGGTGCTTCATATCGCCTCGATCACCGGCATTGCGCTTCTGGCGCCACAGATCTGGCCGATGAGCCCGCTGGCCGAGGTCGAGGCCCTGCCGCTTTACTACATGATCGTCGGCGGCGTGCTTTTTGCCGCGCGCGGCGGGCAATATGCGGTGGCGATGTTGATGGGCGCGCGCGGCCCCGGCTCGAGCCACGGGGTGGTTCTGGGATGGGCGGAGCGCGCGGCACTTTGTGTGGTGTTGATCGGCGGCTGGCCCATCTGGGTGGCGGCAGTGATTGCGCTGAAGGGAATCTACATGGGGCTAAGCTTCGTGGGCCGCGACGAGGGTGCGCGCAGACGGTTGTTCTTGGGCTCGGGCATCAGCCTTGCCTGGGGCCTGGCGGTGGCCGTGCCTCTGGCGCTGGTCATGCCAATGATGCATTGACGCCCCGGTGATTTGAGTGCCGTGGTTTGGGGGCCAGTATCTTGAGCTACAGTATCTTGAACGCCGGTATCTTGAGAAAAAGGCCCACTCGGCTTACATTACTTTCAAGCAGTCACAGGAAAGCGAAGCGCCATGTTCGGGATCCCCGGAAAACAAGCCGTCACCATGACGGACAAAGCCGCCAAACAGATCGCCAAACTGATGGCACAGGGCGGCACACAAGGTCTGCGCATCGGCATCAAGAAAGGCGGCTGCGCGGGCATGGAATACACCATGGAATATGTGTCCGAGATCGACCCGCATGACGAAGTGGTGGAGCAGGACGGCGCGCGCGTGATGATCGCGCCGATGGCACAGATGTTCCTGTTCGGCACCGAAATCGACTATGAGGTGTCGCTGCTGGAATCCTCGTTCCAGTTCCGCAATCCCAACGTCACCGACGCCTGCGGCTGCGGCGAGTCGATCAAGTTCAAGGACGCCGATGAACTGACCGCCGAGCAGAACGCGGAGTGAGCGTTTCCGACGAGGAGATCGCCCACGCGCTGGAGCTTTTTGACGGTCTTGGCGGCCTGACGACCCGCAAGATGATGGGCGGCCTTTGCATCTATCACGATGGCACGATTTTCGCGCTCTTGATGTCGGACGGACAATTGTTCCTGAAAGGCCGGGGTGCGTTCTGTGACGTGCTCGACGCGGAAGGCTGCACCCGCTGGACCTACGAGCGGGAGGGAGCGAAGCGCAAGCCCACCGCGATGCCCTACTGGACGATGCCCGAGGCGGCCATGGACGACCCGGACGAGGCCGTGGCTTGGGCCCGGCGCGCGTTGGAACATTTGTGACGGGTTGAATGTGGGGCCAGTCCTTGATTGCGTCCGTCGTTGGGGGCCAGCCCCCAAACTCCCGGCATATTTAGAGAAAAAAGATAATTGCACGTGGTTGCCTGGGATCGGGGCTGATTAGCTCGCGCCTTGCAGATGCGTGTAGGTCTCGGCGTAGCGTTTTGAGAGGTGCTCACCAGCGCTGAGGGGCGGCGCGCCTGCAGGCGCGACATTCGTGTCATAGGCCGGATTGAAGAACAACGGGATCGAGATCCGCTCGACCGTGCCGCCAATCACCCGGTGCGGCGTGGCGCGCACCTGGCCCGCTGTCCACATTTCCAGCATCTCGCCGAAGTTGATGATGAAGGTGCCGGGATCGGCCTGCACCGGCACCCATGTGCCGTCGCGCAACTGCACCTCCAGGCCCGGCTGACCGTCGGTCGCCAGAAGCGTCAGACAGCCGTAATCGGTGTGGGCGGCGATGCCGAAATCCTTGGCACCGGCCCAGGACGGGCGCTCCGGGTAGAAATTGCCGCGCAGAAGCGCCATGGGTTTGGCGAATTTGTCGGCGAAAAACGTCGGATCGGCACCGATGGCAGCCGAAATGCCTTGCAGCAGCTTTAGTGAGACCGCGCGGGCTTGGGTGAAATAACCCTCGATGCAGTGCTGAAAGCCCTCGGGCGCGGCGGGCCATTGGTTGGGCGCATAAACGGGCAAGCGCGCGAAGGGGTCGTCCTTGGGCAGCTCGACGCCGCAATCGAAGACCTCCTTGTAGTCGGGGTTGGCTGCCGGATCGACCTGCTCGGACCCTGCCCCACCCCAGCCCCGGTTGGACCCGGTGACATTCATGTTCACCGCTTCCTTGTTGGCGACGTCCCCTTTGAAGAAGGCGCGGTAGGCGGCGATGGTCTCGGACACGGCTGAAGCCGTCAGCGCGGTGTTGTGGAGGGTCAGGAACCCCACCTCTTCCGCGCCGTATTTCGTGGCGGCAAGCGCCTCGGGCGTACGGGCCGCAAGGGCTTGGGCATCAATATGCGGGATCATCGGTGACCTCCTGTCGGGTTGACCGTCTGCGCCGGGCCTGCCACGACAGGTCCAAACAACACTTGGAGGCGGCGATGGCACGGAAAATAGCGGCAGGCAATTGGAAGATGAACGGGGTGGAAGCCGATCTGGTTCAGGTCGACGCCTTGGCAGAGGCCGTGGCGGCCGCGTCCTGCGATGTATTGCTGTGCCCGCCCGCCACGTTGATCGCGCCGATGGCGGCACGCGCGGGGCTGATGGACCTTTATGTCGGCGGGCAGAGCTGCCACGCGGCGGCCTCGGGTGCCCATACGGGCGATATCTCGGCGGGCATGCTGGCGGATGCGGGCGCGACCCATGTGATCGTCGGCCATTCCGAGCGGCGCGCGGACCATGGTGAGACCAACGAGGATGTCGCCGCCCAAGTCACCGCCGCCATCGACGCGGGCCTGATCGCGATCATCTGCGTCGGAGAAACTGAGGCCGAGCGTGACGCCGAGGTGACGCTGAACGTCGTCGCCAGCCAATTGGCGGGGTCCATCCCCACGGGCGCCCTGCCCGCGCATATCGTCGTGGCCTACGAACCGGTCTGGGCCATCGGCACGGGCCGAACGCCCACGCTGGAACAGATTGCAGAGGTCCATGATCATATCCGGTCTGAACTGGCGGCCCGGCGCGGCGGCGCGGCCAATGACATTCCGCTGCTCTACGGCGGCTCCGTCAAGCCAGGCAACGCGGTCGAGATCTTTGCGGTGTCCAATGTCGATGGGGCGCTGGTCGGCGGCGCGTCCCTGAAGGCCTCGGACTTCGGTGGCATCATCGCGGCATTGTCCGCCGCCTGATCTGCGAAGCCCTGGCCGCCCCCGCGTGTTGGAGGGCGGCCCTTTCATGACTTCACCTCATGGCCCTCAAGGGGCAGGAACGAAGCGTTCCGTCGCGATGCGGATGATACCCTGGTAGTTGTCAGAATACTGACGCACCGCCAAAAGATACCGCCCCGCCTGCACCCGCGCGGTGATCTGGCTGTTGAGCGTGCCGCCGCTATCGTCGTTGAAGGCAATCTCTTGGCCCAGATCGTTGAACAGGATGATCAGTGGATCACTGTCGGTGACTTCCACGGCGTCAATGACGATGGCGCCGTGCTGATCGACCTCGAAGACATACCAAGTCGCCCGCTGGCCCGAGATCTGCGCATCCCGCACAGAGCGACCCGGCAGAAGACCCAGGTCGATGATCGGGTAGGAGCCGTCCATCGGCGGGGCCGCATCGCCGCGATCATAAAGCTCCGCCAGCGCGGCGGCAGCGTCATAGCCCGTTACGGACACGGTCACCGGAAGGTTCGGATTGCCGAGGGCCCGCATGCCGATGCAGTAGTCCCCCGCCGGCAGGGGCGCGGTAAAATTGATCCGACTGTTGAGCGACTGGTAGTCGTCGTTCTCGGCCATCAGCGCGCCTGTGCCATCGAAGAAGTAGATGTAGGGGTCGGCTTGTGGATTCTCTGCCGTGATTGATATCGCTTGCGGGCTGGCCAGCGTGAAGCGGTAGTAGGGCACACCGCTGATCGTGTTGGCAACGCTGACACCGCCGCCCTCTGCCAGTTGCGCATCAAGTGGACCATTGCCAAGGGGCGTGGCTTCGGTCTCGGGGGTGCAGGCATCGATGCCCACGAAATACGAGTCGTCGTCGCCGAAAAAGCCCCCGGCGAGGCCTGCGGTGATCGTCTCATGCTCCAGCCGGCCCACACGCATGTCGGTGACAAGATCGCCACCCGCATAGCCGCGCGCCAGAAGGCAATAATTGCCCGGCTGCAACTGCGTCTCGGCGCGCGAAGCCCAACCGCCCCCGCTGTCATCGTCGGTCAGCACAAGAGTGCCGCCGTCGTCGTACAGCTCGATCACGCTGTCACCGCCGCCCGCAGGTTGCGCCTCGACGCGCACGTCCATGGCGCTTGAAAGGCTGAAGATACCAACCGTATTTCCTTCCAGCGCAATCGGTAGGCCGGTGAGGGTCAGGGGATCGGTCGCGGTGGCGATATCAGACGCCTCGGGCGTGCCGCCCATCCACTGGCCCGCCTCGCCAACACCGCCACAGATCATATCCGGGGTGGGTTGCAACAGACTGGTCTGCGCCTGTCCCATGCCAGCCGTCAAACCGACAATCGCGGTCGTCGCGAGGGCAGAAAGCGTGAATTTCATCAAGATATCCTCCAATCGTGCCGGCGCGTCCTGTCACGCTGCGGCTCCGTGATAAGAATATGCACAGACCGCCGGTGATTTCCAATGGAACGGGTGGAAATCAGCGCGGGGAAAATTTCGCGATTGCGGACGCGGTTAGTGCGATCGCGCCCCTCTGGCCAGTTTGTCAGCGGCCTGCCATAGATATAGACATGAGTGACCGCCCCGCCCTGCCCCTTTCCCGCCCCCGCGCGACGCGCCCGCGCCGCGCGATTTGGGTCGTGGTGATCCTGGCGGTACTGGCGTTGGCGTTGATTCTTGCGTCGCTGCCCCGGATCGAGCGGTTGTACCTGCGCCAGGCGGGCGCGGAAGACGCCGCGACCTTGCGGCTGGCCACGCAGGTCCTGCGCGGCGCGTTGGAACGGACCCAGGCTCTGCCCGCCCTGATCGCCGACCGCGCGATCCTGCAGCAATTGCTGGCCGAACCGGACAACGACGGCATTGTACCTTTCACCAACGAATTGCTGCGTCAATCGGCGCTCTCGCTCGATGTCTCGGACATCTACGTGCTCGACACGGAGGGGCGCACGATTGCCGCGTCGAATTACCGGACCGAGCATTCCTTCGTCGGCGAAAGCTTCGCCTACCGGCCCTATTTCACCGACGCCATGGGGGCCGGTCTGGGGCGGTTCCACGCCCTTGGCACCACCTCGGGCCAGCGTGGCTATTTCTTCGCCTCGCCCGTGATCGACGACACGCGGATCGTGGGGGTCGTGGTGGTCAAGCTGCGGCTGGATGCCTTCGAAGAGACCTGGGCCGCCTCGGACGCCACCATCATGGTGACCGACATCAACAATGTGATTTTTCTTTCGGACAGGACCGATTGGCATTTCCGCACGACAGCGCCCATGGGCCCAAGGGTTCTGGCGAACATCACTGCGACCCGGCAATACCCGGTATCTATGCTGTCACCTCTGGGGCTTGAGGTCGAACGGCTTGATCCGGATCTTGGCTTCGGGTTGGAGTTGGCCCACGTGGGCGATGAAAGCTTCGTAAGCCAAACCGCGCTGATCGCCGCCCCCGGTTGGCGGGTGACGATCCTGACGCCAACCGGGCCCGCGATACAGCGGGCCTGGACGGCGGGCCTTTTGTTGGCCCTGATGGTTGTCATGGTCGGTCTGGTAGCCGCCACCATGCTGGGACGCCGGGCGCGCCTGATCGAACGTCTGGCTGCCGAGCAATCGCTGGCAAGCCTGTTGGAAGCCCGCGTTGCCGAGCGTACAGGCGAGCTAAAGGCAGAGGTCGAAGAACGCCGAGCCACGGAAGCACGCCTGCGCAAGACCCAAGCCGAACTGGTGCAGGCTGGCAAACTGGCGGCGCTGGGGCAGATGTCGGCCGCGCTGAGCCATGAGTTCAACCAGCCCCTGGCCGCCGTGAAATCCTACGCCGAGAATGCACGCACGTTCCTTGATCGGGGGCGCTCGGACGAGGCGCGCAGCAATATCGAGCGGATCAGCGGCCTGGCGGACCGGATGGCCTCGATCTCCAAGCACCTGCGTAATTTCGCCCGGCGCCCCGGCGACAAGACCGGCCCGGTGCCGTTGAAGCCGGTGATTGACGACGCCCTGGAGCTGATGGCCGCGCGCCTGCGCGGGGTGGATGTGGTCTACCCCCCCCCCGAGGCCGAGGTCTGGGCGCGCGGCGGGCGTGTGCGGCTGCAACAGGTGGTGGTGAACCTTCTGGGCAATGCGCTCGACGCCATGGAACGGTTGGAACACCCTCGGATAGAGATCACTTTGAGCGGTGGAGAGACGCCCCAGATCGCGGTGCGCGACATCGGGCCCGGCCTTTCAGAAGAGGCCTTGGCGCAAGCGTTCGATCCCTTCTTCACCACCAAGGAGCCCGGGCAAGGCCTGGGTCTTGGCTTGTCGATTTCTTACAACATCGTCGGTGATTTCGGCGGGCGCTTGTCGGCAGAGAACCATCCCGAAGGCGGCGCGCTGTTCTGCGTCACGTTGGAGGCCGCGGCATCCGGCACCCCGGAGTTGGCCGCAGAATGACCGACGCCGCCGTTCTTTTCGTCGACGATGAGGCCGATCTGCGCATCGCGGGTGCGCAGACGCTGACGCTTGCGGATGTGCCGGTGATTGCCTGCGCCACCGCGGCGGAGGCTCTGGATCACATCTCGCCCGCTTTTCCTGGCATCCTGGTGACCGATATTCGCATGCCGGGGATGGACGGCAAAGCGCTGATGGCCGAGGCCCTGCGGCGCGACCCCGATCTGCCCGTGATCCTTGTGACGGGCCACGGCGACGTGGAGCTGGCAGTGGAAAGCATCCGCAAGGGCGCCTATGACTTCATCGAGAAACCCTACGACCCCGCACGGCTGGTCGAGATCATCCGCCGCGCGCTGGACAAGCGCCACCTGACAATGGAGGTCCGCGCCCTGAAGGCGCAGGCCTCCGCAAAACGCGCAGATCCGATTGCCGCGCAGTTGATCGGGCGCTCGCAGGTCATGGCGCAGTTGCGCGCGCAACTGACCGCCGTGGCCGAGACCGAGACGGATGTGCTGATCGAAGGCGCCACCGGCACCGGAAAAGAGGTCGCGGCGCGCGCGCTGCACGGAGCCTCGGCCCGGGCGGCAAAGCCTTTCGTGGCGGTGAATTGCGCGGCCCTTCCCGACACCCTGATCGAAAGCGAGTTGTTCGGCCACGCCCCCGGCGCTTTCGCAGGCGCGGCCCGTGAGCGGTACGGCAAATTTCGCCATGCCCAGGGGGGAACGCTGTTTCTGGACCAGATCGACAGCATCCCCCTACCTCTACAAGGCAAGCTGCTGACGGCCTTGCAGGACCGTGCGATCACGCCGCTTGGCTCGAACGAAGCGGTGCCACTGGACTTGCGCGTCATTGCCGCGTCCAAACGCGATCTGGCGCAGGCCGCATCCGAGGGCACCTTTCGCGATGACCTGCTTTACCGTCTGAACGTCGTGACGCTCCGCATGCCGCCACTGGCGGAACGGCGCGAAGACATCCCCGGCCTGTTCCAGATCCTGCTGGCGGGCGCCTCGGCGCGCCACAACCGCCCCGTGCCCGCCATTTCCCCCGATGCGCTGGCCGATTTGGCCACCCGCAGCTGGCCCGGCAACATCCGTGAACTGCGCAACGAGGCAGAACGCGCCATTCTGGGCCTTGGCCTCGATGGGGATCCGCCGAATAAGGGTCGTCTTGCCGACCAGATGGCCGCCCACGAACGCAGCCTGATCGCGGCCACACTCAGCGCCCAAGGCGGATCGATCAAGGCCACCTATGAGGCGCTGGGGATCAGTCGTAAGGCGCTTTACGAGAAGATGCAGAAACACGGGCTGGACCGCAGCGACTTTCGCCCGCCCCCGGGCGCCCAAAACCCTTGAAAGGGTTTTGCCCAGAGCCTTGCAAGGCTCTGATAAATGCCTTGCAAGACATTTTGCCCGTGGCTGATGTGTGACTGATGTGTCGATTGCCACCCACCTGCCACCGCACAATGGGTAGTAATCGACACATCCCCCACAGCACCCACTGACCGTTAGCGCAAACATGACGAATGGGCGCTGGACGTACCCGCAAAAGGCTCACACCACATCCCCAAGCGGTCGGGATGGGAGCCCATCACGGGAACCTGACCGCACACAACTTAGGGAGACTACCATGACATTCATGAAGCTTGGCACCAAACTGGGCGCCTTGACGCTCACCACGACCCTCGTGGCGACCTCTGCTTTCGCCGACGGCCACGTCGACCGCACCGGCTGGCCCGAGAACTTCACGCTCGGCACTGCGGGCCAGGGCGGCACCTACTTCGCCTATGGCTCCGGTTGGGCCAACCTGGTGGCGGACGAGCTTGGCATTTCCGGCGCGGGCGAAATCACCGGCGGTCCGATGCAGAACATGGCGCTGGTGCACACCGGTGAGGCACAATTCGGCATGACCACCATGGGTCCGGCGGCGGAGTCGCTGCAAGGCACCAACCCCATCGCCCCCGGCCTGCAAATGACCGGCGCTTGCGCGATGTTCCCGATGTACCAGACGCCCTTCGCGATCACCGTGCTGGCGTCCTCGGGCATCACCTCCATCTCGGACATTCCGGACGGCGCGCGCATCGGCTTTGGCCCCGCAGGCTCCACTTCGGACACGTATTTCCCGCGCATGATGGAAACGCTGGGCGTCGAGTTTGATCGCCGCAACGGCAACTGGACCGACCTTGGTGGTCAGGTGCAGGACGGCCTTCTGGACGTCATCGCCTTCGCAGCCGGTGTTCCGACCCCAGCCGTCAGCCAGTTGGAAGTCCAGACCGACATCAACTTCATCGCCTTCACCGAGGAAGAGCAGGCGACGATCATGGAAACCTTCCCCGTCTCGCCGTTCGTCATTCCGGCTGGCACCTACGAGACGCTGACGGAAGACGCCGACTCCGTGTCGATGTGGAACTTCGCCATCGCCAACTGCGAGTTGCCTGAAAGCTTCGTCTACGAAGTGGTCGACATCATCATGTCCGACAACGAGCGGATGGTGGCGATCCACGGGGCGGCCCGCTCTACGCTGCCCGAGAACTGGGACAAGAACAACGTCCTGATGTGGCACCCCGGTGCTGCGCGCTGGTTCATGGAAAACGCCGGTGCGGACATCCCCGCCGACATGATCCACGGCGGCTAAGCGCTTCTGTTCGGACGGGTTCCATCTTGGGGCCCGTCCGTCCTTGCCGTGAACACATGCAGTGCGGCCTTTCGCTTGTGTTGGACGAGATGTTGGCCCCGTCCTGCCGTGAGCCCTACGGAGGGAACTGAAGCCCCGTCTCTGCCCACAGCTGCCACGGGTCAGCACGGCATCCGCAAGCGACACTCTATACCGAATCCCTCTGCCGCGCTGTGGCGTCGATCCGTTCCGATCCGAACCCGCCGCCCCGCAACACCGCCCAGACACAGACCCCAAGGGACATCCCATGACCGAGCAGACAGCCGCAGCCGACCAAGTAGACGGCCCGATCATCGCCGAAGGCGTGGATGAGGAGCCGGTCGAAAGCAACCGCCGCCTGTTCGAAGGCCGGTCCTTCCTAATCGTGGCCGTCCTGTCGGTCCTTTACGCGGGCTTCCACATGGCGGCGCTGAACGGCTTGTCGATCTCGGCAATGACCGGGATCGAACTGCCCTTCTTGCCGCAATTCCCACTGGAGACATGGAACTTCCGCATCGTCCACATTGCGGGCGCGCTGGCGTTGGGGTTCATGTTGTTCTCGGCCCACACCTTTGGCTCGGACGCCAGCACCGATCGCTCCACCAAGGCTGTATCGCTGATCGCCGCGCTCTTTGCCCTGCCCGCACTTTACGCGGGCATCACGGTGATGGGCTTCATCGGCCAGGTGAATGGCGGAGAGCTGCCGCAGATGGGGGGCCTCACGACATGGGCCTCCTTCCCCGGCACCGACATTTATAACGCCGAAGTCTGGCGCTTCGGCATCCCGCTTTTAGTCGCCACCGGTGGCGCCATCGTGCTTGGCTGGTTCGAGCGTCAGGGCCGTGGGTCTTTCGCCGCCTCCGACATCGTGTTGGCGATCTGCGCCCTTGTCGTGGCGCTTTACTTGATCCCGATCTACTCCACTGCCGCACGCAACTCGGTCGGGACATCCTTTGTGCCGATCGGCGTGGCTTTCGCCGCCACAGCAGGTGCGGCGATGATCCTTGAGCTGACCCGCCGTGTCGCGGGCCTGGCGCTGGTGATCATCACCGGTATCTTCCTCGCCTATACCTTCACCGCACACCTTCTACCGGGCCTTCTGGCGGTGCAGAACCCCTACGACTGGCAACGCTTCTTCGGCTTTGTCTACACCGATGCGGGGATCCTCGGGCCCACGACGGCGGTGTCCTCCACCTACATCATCCTGTTCATCATCTTCGCGGCCTTCCTTCAGGCCTCCAAGGTCGGCGATTACTTCGTCAACTTCGCCTTCGCGGCCGCAGGACGCTCGCGCGGGGGGCCTGCCAAGGTGGCCATCTTCGCCTCCGGCCTGATGGGCATGATCAACGGCACGTCGGCGGGCAACGTCGTGGCCACGGGCTCGCTGACGATCCCGCTGATGAAGAAGGTCGGCTACCACAAGAAAACCGCCGGTGCGGTCGAGGCCGCGGCCTCCACGGGCGGCCAGATCATGCCCCCGATCATGGGGGCTGGCGCCTTCATCATGGCCGAGATCACCGGCATTCCCTACCAGGACATCGCCATTGCCGCGATCATTCCCGCCGTCCTCTACTTTGCGTCGATCTACTTCATGGTGGATTTCGAGGCCGCGAAACTCGGGATGCGCGGCATGCGCGAGGATGAGCTGCCCAAGTTCCGAGAAATGGCCAAGAAGGTCTTCCTGTTCCTGCCCATCGTCATCCTGATCTTCGCGCTATTCATGGGCTATTCCGTGATCCGTGCCGGCACGCTGGCCACCGTGGCTGCCGTCGTCGTGTCCTGGGCCGCGCCCGAGCACTTCATTCCGCGCGGTAGCTGGTCGATCCAGCGCCTTTTCGTGCTGGCCATCACCGCGATGACCATTGCGTTGACCGTCGTCTGGATCGCCTCGCCCACACCCGAACCGGGCGCGGACCAGAGCGCGCTGATGACCTCGCTGGCCACAATCACCGGCCTGATCATCGTGGCGGCCTTCGTCTATATCTCGATCTCCGAGCTGATGAAGCCGGACAGCACCATCGGCCTCGGCCTCAAGGGGCTTCTGCGCGGCCTTGAAATCGCGGGCGTCATGTCGATCCAGATCATCGCCGTCTGCGCCTGTGCGGGCATCATCGTGGGCGTCATCTCGCTCACCGGTGTTGGCGCGCGCTTCTCCGCCGTTCTGCTGGATCTGGCGGGCGTTTCCCAACTTCTGGCGCTGTTCTTCGCCATGTGCATCGCGATCCTTCTGGGGATGGGCATGCCGACCACGGCCGCCTACGCGGTGGCTGCTTCCGTCGTGGCACCGGGTCTTGTATCCCTTGGCATCCCGCAACTGACCGCACATTTCTTCGTCTTCTACTTCGCTGTGGTCTCGGCCATCACGCCGCCCGTGGCGCTGGCCTCTTATGCTGCGGCGGGCATCTCGGGCGCCAACCCGATGGAAACCTCGGTGGCCAGCTTCAAGATCGGCCTTGCCGCCTTCATCGTGCCGTTCATGTTCTTCTACAACGGCAACCTTCTGATGCAGGGCAATGAGGTCATCGAGGTCGCGGGCGAGATAGTCCACCAGGCCCCCGCCTGGTACAACATCGTGCGCGCGAGCGTCACCGCCATCGTGGGCATCTTCCTGCTTTCGTCGGGTATTCAGGGCTGGTTCATGGGCGGACCCTCGGCATGGTTCCTGCGCGCGGGCCTGATCGCCGCGGCCCTCTTGCTGATCGCGGGCGGCGTCATGACGGACCTTGCCGGAGTGGGCCTTGCGGTGGCGATCTACCTTGTGCAGCGGCTTTTCCACCCTGCCGCCAACGCGTCGATCCCGGTGCGCGGCGCGGATTGACACCCGCGCCCAAGCGGAACAGGTTTGCCACGCGCGCGGTCGTCCCCCAAACGGGACGGCCGCGCCTCTTTGTTCCCTGAAAATGCCCGCCGGAGGCACCTATCCTTGGCCCTACCTCTCCTCCACCAACCTCCGACAGATCCCGGTTTCGTCCAAAACCCCTACCCGTTCTACGACCGCGCCCGTTCAGCCGGACCCTTGTTCCACTGGGCCGACTACGCCATGGTCTGCACCTCCACGCATGAGGCCACGAACGCCATTCTGCGCGACCGTCGTTTCGGCCGTGAACCGGTGGATGCGCTGCCGATCCCGGACCACCTGAAGCCCTTCTACGACGTTGAAGCCCACTCCATGCTGGAGTTGGAGCCGCCCCGCCACACCCGGTTGCGCGGCCTCGTTCTGCGGGCCTTCACCAACCGGCGGATCAAGGCGCTGGCGCCCGAAATCACGCAGCTCACCCATGACCTGATCGACCGGTTCCCGGCAGATCACGACCTGCTGGACACTTTCGCGCGCCCCCTGCCCGTCACCATCATCGCCCGCCTTCTTGGCGTGCCCGAGGATATGGCCCCAAGCCTCCTGCGTTGGTCCAATGCCATGGTGATGATGTACCAGGCGGGCCGCACCCGGGCCGACGAAGACGTCGCTGTCCGCGCGACGGAAGAGTTTGTGGCCTTCATGCGCGACTATGTGGAGCGCAAGCGCAGCCTCCCCAAGGACGACCTGATCACCGCGCTGATCGCGGCTGAGGAAGACGGTGAGAAGCTTTCCACCGATGAGTTGATCACCACCTGCATCCTGCTTCTGAATGCAGGTCATGAGGCGACGGTGCATTCCATTGGCAATGGCGCAAAGCTGTGCATGGAACAGGGCCACCGCCCCGAAGGCGACCCGGCAAAATTCATCGAGGAGCTCCTGCGCATCGACCCGCCGCTGCACATGTTCACCCGGACCGCCTATGAAACGGTCGAGGTCCACGGCCACACGTTCCATCGCGGCGATCAGGTGGCGCTTCTGCTCGGCGCCGCCAACCGCGACCCCGAAACCTACGCCGCCCCCGAGACCTTCGATCCAACGCGCGGCGGCCCGGCGCAACTGGCCTTCGGCGCGGGATTGCACTTCTGCGTCGGCGCGCCCCTGGCACGGCTGGAGTTGCAGATCGCCCTGCCGATCCTGTTTGAGCGCTGCCCGAACCTGGCGCTGACTGCATCGCCCCGCTATGGGGACATCTACCATTTCCACGGACTGGACGCCCTGAGGGTCGCCACCTGATGGGCAATTCCATCGTCTTCACCCTGCGCGGGCCCTGGCGCGTTCCGATCCAGTTCGATGCCAGCCTGCTGGTCCTCGCCGTCCTCTTCGCGATGCTCTACATTGATCGGGGCATCGGGACCGCAGCCATCGCCTTCGCGATGATCGTCCTCGCGATCCTGATGCATGAGTTGGGCCATGCGGCGGCCTGTGTCGCCCAGAATGTGCCGGTGCGCCGCGTGGTTCTGTTTGGCGGCGGCGGGTTTTGCGAACATGATGCGCGGGTCACCCCCTATCAGACCGAGTTCATTGCCATCGCAGGCCCGCTGGTGAACCTTGCGCTTTGGGCCGTTGCCTCGTTGATCCTGCCCCTCACCATCACACCGTCCGAGCCGGTCTTGATCAATGGAACATGGCTCACGCCGCCGCAGGGGCAAAGCGAGATCACCCGCCAACTGACCCTTTTCGCGCGCCTCAACCTGTTTCTTACCCTGTTCAACCTCGTCCCGGTCCTGCCGCTTGACGGCGGGCGCCTGCTGCACTCATGGCTGCATCGGTTCTTTCGCGGCATCACGGCGACGAAAATCGCAGGCGGCGTGGGGGTCGTCCTTGCCGTCGCGTGGGTCCCGCTGATGTTCGCCGCCTTCTTCACCTTCGGCGTCGTGCTGTTGTACTTCCCCAACATCATGCTGCATTGGCGCATGTTGCGTAGCGGTCAGGGCTAGCGACACACACGACGCCCGGGGCACGCGCGCCCCGGTGTCATGCGTCAGGCCAATTACCTATTCGGCGGCGTGTTTGCGCGCGTCCAGCATTGGGCCGAGGTAGCGGCCGGTGTGGCTTTCCGCGACGTCTGCCACTTGCTCAGGCGTGCCCGTGGCGACGATCTGCCCGCCGCCGTCACCGCCCTCGGGGCCAATGTCGATGATGTGGTCAGCGGTCTTGATCACGTCGAGATTGTGTTCGATGACGATCACGGAATTGCCCTGCTCAACCAATTCATGCAGCACTTCCAAGAGCTTGCGCACGTCCTCGAAATGCAGACCCGTGGTGGGTTCATCCAGGATATACAGCGTCCGGCCCGTGGATTGCTTGGCCAGTTCCTTGGACAGCTTCACCCGCTGCGCCTCGCCGCCCGAAAGCGTTGTCGCCTGCTGGCCGACCTTGATGTACCCCAGCCCCACACGCATCAGCGCATCCATCTTGGTGCGGATCGAGGGGACCGCCTTGAAGAACTCCTGCGCGTCCTCAACGGTCATGTTCAGCACATCGGCGATGCTTTGGCCCTTGAAGCGGATCTCCAGCGTTTCGCGGTTGTAGCGCTGCCCCCGGCAGGTCTCGCATTCGACGTAGACGTCGGGCAGGAAGTGCATCTCGATCTTGATCAGGCCGTCGCCCTGGCAGGCCTCGCACCGGCCGCCCTTCACGTTGAAGCTGAAGCGCCCCGGCTTGTAGCCGCGCGCCTTGGACTCGGGCAGACCCGCGAACCAATCGCGGATCGGGGTGAAGGCGCCGGTGTACGTCGCCGGGTTGGAGCGCGGCGTGCGCCCAATGGCCCGCTGGTCGATGTCGATGACCTTGTCCAGATGCTCCAGCCCCTTGATCGTCTCACACGGTGCAGGCGTTTGCCGCGCCCCGTTGAGCTTCCTGGAGGCGGTCTTGAACAACGTCTCGATCGTCAGCGTCGACTTGCCGCCGCCCGACACGCCGGTGACGCAGACGAACTGCCCCAGCGGATAGTCCACCGTGACGTTTTGCAGGTTGTTGCCCGTGGCCTTGACCACTGTCAGCTTCTTCTTGTTGCCCTTGCGCCGCTTGGCGGGCACAGCGATTTCGCGGCGGCCGGCAAGGTAATCCCCGGTGATGGACTTGGGGTTGGCGATCAGGTCGGCGGGTGTACCTTCGCCCACCACTTCGCCCCCGTGCACACCGGCGCCGGGGCCGATGTCGAAGACGTAATCGGCCTCGCGGATGGCTTCCTCGTCGTGTTCGACCACAATCACCGTGTTGCCCTGGTCACGCAGGTTCTTGAGCGTTGTCAGAAGGCGGTCGTTGTCTCGCTGATGCAGGCCGATGGAGGGTTCGTCCAACACGTAAAGCACGCCCGTCAGACCGCTGCCGATCTGGCTGGCCAGCCGAATGCGCTGCGCCTCACCGCCCGAAAGCGTGCCCGCGTTGCGGCTAAGCGTAAGATACTGAAGACCCACGTTATTCAGGAACCCAAGACGTTCGCGGATTTCCTTGAGGATCGCGCGGGCGACCTCGTTCTTCTGTTTGCTAAGGGCGTCGGGGACAGTGTCGATCCAAGCCAACGCCTCGGCGATGGACATCTGCACGACCTGGCCCACATGCTTGAGGTCATCGGAGGGGCCGATCTTGACGGCCAACGCCTCCGGCCGCAGGCGATAGCCGCCGCAATCGCCGCAGGGACGGTTGTTCTGGAATCGCTCGAATTCCTCGCGGATCCACGCGCTATCCGTCTCGCGGTAGCGGCGTTCCATGTTGGGGATGACACCCTCGAACGTACGCTCCACCTGATACACACGCCCGCCTTCGTCGTAGCGAAACTTGATCTCTTCTTCGCCAGAGCCGCGCAGGAACACCTGTTGAATCTCCGCTGACAGGTCCTTCCACTTGGTCTTCGCGTTGAAACCGTAATGCTTTGCAATCGCCTCGATCGTCTGGACGAAATACGGCGATTTTCCCTTACGCCACGGGGCAATAGCACCATCCTCAAGGCTCAGCGCCTTGTCGGGGACCATCAGCCCCTCGTCGAAGAACAGCTCCATCCCCAACCCGTCGCACGACGGGCAGGCCCCGAAGGGCGCGTTGAAAGAGAACAGGCGCGGCTCGATCTCGGGGATGGTGAAGCCGCTGACGGGACAGGCGAATTTCTCGGAGAAGGTGAATCGCTCCGGCTCCTCCTCTTCTTTTACCGCCGTCTCAAGGATCGCGATGCCGTCGGCCAGATCCAGCGCGGTGCGGAAACTGTCGGCCAGCCGCGTCTCGGCGCCTTCGCGCACGACGATACGGTCGACGACAACGTCGATGTCATGGCGGAATTTCTTGTCCAGCGTGGGCGGCTCGTCCAACTCGTAGAATTCGCCGTCCACCTTCACGCGCTGGAAGCCCTGCTTGCGCAGTTCCAGGAATTCCTTGCGATATTCGCCTTTGCGATCCCGAATGATCGGGGCGAGAAGGTAGGCGCGCGTCCCCTCCTCCATCGCCATGACACGGTCGACCATATCCTGGACCTGCTGCGCCTCGATCGGCTGGCCCGTCGCGGGGCTGTAGGGCGTGCCCGCGCGGGCGAACAGAAGGCGCAGGTAGTCGTAGATTTCCGTGACGGTGCCGACGGTCGAGCGGGGGTTCTTGGAGGTCGTCTTCTGCTCGATCGAGATCGCGGGGCTGAGGCCGCTGATGTGATCGACGTCCGGTTTCTCCATCATATCAAGGAATTGCCGGGCGTAAGCGGAAAGGCTTTCAACGTAGCGCCGCTGGCCTTCGGCATAGATCGTGTCAAAGGCAAGGCTGGACTTGCCCGAGCCCGACAGCCCGGTGATCACCACCAGCTTGTCGCGCGGAATATCGACGTCGATATTCTTGAGGTTGTGCTCGCGCGCGCCGCGCACCTCGATGCTTTTCATCTCTGGCATGCCTGCCCCCAAGTTAACCGTTCCGACACACATAGGCGGTAGCGTCTGAGTCTCCAACTGAAAAAGAGGAACGTTTCAGGAACGCGCAGCGCGATACGCCAGTCCGGTGACGCCTGCTGCCATGATGCAGATGACAATAGCCGTGGGAAGGTAAGCGCCTGCCCCCATGGCCGCGAGCACCGGCGTGCCGGTGAAGGTGCCGATGTTGCCCAATTGCGCCAGCGCACCATTGGACAGTGCGCGGTCGTCGTCGGCCTCGTTCAGCCATGGCACGGCAGCAAAACCCGCCCCCGCCGCGATGCCGCTGAGGCCCATGGTCAGGATCAGGACGTAGGGCGCGGCTGGCCCGGCAACCATGGTCACCGCAAAAAGTGCGGCCATGGCGGCGAAGGTCACCCACACCAGCGTGCCCGGTGCGATCCAACGCGCAAGGACGCCCGCCAGGAACGATCCCGCGATGCCCGCCAGCGGCAGGATCGGCGCCAACCACAGCGCGTCCAACGCCGCAGGCAGGAAGGTGATCAGGGCCAGGAACAACATCGCATAGAGGCCGTGGCCCAGGCCCGGCGCGAACAGGCGCGGGGTCGTGTAAATCATCACGTGATCGGACAGACGTGGGAGGGGGCGGCGCACCACCACGACGCCTTGGGGCAGCATCACCCAAAGGACCGCCAGCATGCCTGCCGCGAACACGGCGTGCCCGCCGTAGGCGGCGCGCAGGTTGTCGCCCATCACCAAGGCCGCCACGGCAAAACCAACGCCAAAGAAGGTCGCCCAAAGGCCCATGACCATGGCGCGATCCTTGGGGCCGGCAAGGCGGGCCATCAACGTGGGCACCGCCACGACTAGAACCAAATGCCCTGCCCCTTCCACCACGCGCAGGGCCATAAACACCTGAAAAGGCGGCAAAAACGCCTCTGCCGCGCCGACAAGGGCCGAGGCCCCCAAAGCCCAAAGGATGGCGCGGCGCGGCCCGATGCTGGCCGTGATCCCCCCCGCCATGACCCCGAACGCGATCCCCATGACCGCCACGCCCGAGACGGCGAAGGCCACGGGCCACCCCGGATAGACCGTCGCCAAGCCCGTCAAGGTCAAGGATATCTTGCTGAACTGCATTCCCGCGATCAGCCCCGTGAGGTAGAGCGCCGCGATCAGCGGCCAGGGGGTGCGGGGGGTATGCATGGCGCCTGCTTCCCCTGTTTCACTGGCCCCGTCAAGCGGGCGGCGTGACGGAAGGAAACGAAGGAAGGAACCTGGGGGAAACCAGCGGAAAACCTACCCTTTGCGGATCACGCAGAACAGGTTACCGTAAGGGCAATGGTCGGTCTATTCCCGGCCCGCTGTCCCATATTATCTAGAACGGATGTCCCCGATGCGCGCGTTATTCCTCGCCCTGATAACCCTCATGATGTTGCCCCTCACGGCCCTCGCCCAATCGGCGGATCGGCCCAATACGATTCTGGTTCTGGATGGATCGGGATCGATGTGGGGGCAGATCGACGGCGTGAACAAGATCGTTATCGCCCGCGAGGTCATTGCCGAGATGCTGGCCGAAATGGCCGATGATGTGTCCCTTGGCCTCACGGTTTATGGCCACCGTGAGCGTGGCAGCTGCACGGATATCGAGACGATCGTCGCCCCCGCGCCGGGCACTCAAGCGCGCATCCTGGAGGCCGTCAACGCCATCAACCCGCGCGGCCGCACGCCAATGACCGACGCGGTCATCGCCGCCGCGCAAAGCCTGCGCCACACCGAGGAAGCCGCCACCGTGATCCTCGTCTCGGACGGGATCGAGAACTGTAACCCCGACCCCTGCGCCATCGCCGCTGCGTTGGAGGCCACGGGCGTCGATTTCACTGCCCATGTGATCGGCTTCGACGTCGCCTCCGAACCCGAAGCGCGCGCGCAGATGCAGTGCATCGCCGACAATACCGGGGGGCAGTTCCTGACCGCCGACAACGCCACGGAACTCAGCCAGGCGTTGACCCAGGTCGTGGCCGTCATGCCCACGCCCATGCGGATCGAGGCGCAAGTCCTGCCCCAGGGCACCTTGCCCACGCGCCCCGTCACCTGGACGATTCTGGGTGCGGATGGCGACGTTATCAGCACCGGCACCCCCGGCCCCGCGATAGATGCCACCCTGCTCCCAGGCACTTACGTGGCCCAGGCCACGCGGACAGAGCCCGATGGCCCGCAAACCTATCAGACGTCTTTCACCGTTGTCGAAGGCCAGACAGACCTGATCGTCGTCGCCATGCCTCCGATCATCGAGACCAGCCAGGTGACCTTCACCGCGCGGGTGGAACCCGACATGTCCGTGCCCGCCTCGCAATTGGCATGGACGCTGTTTGACAGTGCCGACACCGTGCTGCTTGGCCCCGTCGTTGCGCCCGGCGGCAATGTCGGCCTGTTGCCCGGTGAGTATCGCCTGTCCGTCGAGCGTGCCAATGCCGGCACGCGCCACGAGGCCCGCTTCACGGTCGAGCCCAACACCCCGCAGGAGGTCATCATCCCCTTGCCCGCCCTACTGGTCGAGGTCAGTTTCGTCGCGCGCATCGGCGATGTCGGCGGCGTGACGATCACCGATCCCGTGGTCTGGGACGTGGAGCCGCTCAGCACCAACCCGGTCACCACAAACCCCGCGACATTCCAGATGAGCCGTGGCGCCTACCGCGTCACCGCCTATTGGACAGCACAGGAAATCGAGGAGAGCGTTGATTTTGTTGTGGTCGATCAGGCCCGAGAGATCATCGTCGTCTTCCCTGAACCCGCCGCAACGGCCACGTTGACGGCGCCCGCAACGGCCCCTGTCGCCGCCGACATCGAGGTCGCGTGGGAGGGTCCCGGCGAGGCCAGAGACATGATTCTGATCCGCGACCCCCAAACTGATGTGCTGCTCAACGTGGTCTCCGCGCGCGATAATCCCGCCATCCTTCGCCTGCCCGCCACGCCCGGAACCTACGACATCACCTATCGCCAAGAGGGGGGCAACGGACCGATCATCGGCTCAACGCCCATCGTGGTGACAGACGTCTCGGCAGTGCTGAACGGGCCGGAAACCGTCGAGATCGCGACCCGCTTCACTGTCCCCTGGGAAGGCCCCGGATACCCGCAGGATCGCATCGCACTGGTTCCGGTAGGCGAGACGGCAACCCGGTCCAACGGGCGAGCGGTCTCGTTCGGCAACCCGTTGGAACTGACCGCCCCGCCGCAGCCCGGCCTCTACGAGCTGCACTATATTCTGCGCGAGGGAGAACGGGTCATCGCCCGTCAAGCCATTGAAGTTGTAGATGTTTTGGGCTCCATCACAGCGCCTGCGACCGCCGTGGCGGGCTCGACCATCGAAGTCGCCTGGACCGGCCCAGATAATCCCCGTGACTACATCGGGATCGGCCTTGCCAGTGCCACGGGCGGCGACCGGTGGGACAACTTCACGCGCACAGACGAAGGCCAAGTGCTTCGCTTGCAAGTCCCGCCAGCGCCGGGTGCGTATGTGATCCGCTACTTCATCGATCAGGACCGTGTGGTGATCGCCGAGGCGCCAATCACCGTGACACCCGCTTCGGCCACCCTCACCCTTCCCGCCACAGCCGTGGCTGGATCGACCATCGAAGTGGCATGGACCGGGCCTGATTATCACCGTGATTACATTGGTATAGGTCGAGCTGGTGCAACCGGCGGCGACCGGTGGGAGAACTTCACCCGCACCGAGGAAGGCACCATTTTGCGTCTGCAAACGCCGCCCCTGCCCGGCACTTACGTGGTCCGCTACTTCATGGATCAGGATCGCTACGTCCTCGCCGAGGCGCAGATCACGTTGACCGAAGCCGCGGCCTCGATCACGGCGCCCGAGACGGCCGTGGCCGGATCCACCATCGAGGTCGCCTGGAGTGGCCCCAATTATCCCCGTGATTTCATAGGCATAGGCCGCGTGGGCGCCACCGGCGGCAACCAGTGGGAGAACTATACACGCACCGAGGATGGTCCCATTCTGCGTCTGCAAACCCCTCCGGTGCCCGGCACCTACATGATCCGCTATTTCGTGGATCAGGACCGCACGGTGTTGGCTGAGGCGCAGATTGAGCTGACGGCGGCTGCCTCTTCTGTGTCTGCCCCGAGTACGGCCGTGGCAGGCTCCACGATCGATGTCACTTGGACTGGCCCTGATTTCCCGCGCGATTTCATCGGGATAGGCCGCTTGGGCGCAACAGGCGGCAACCAGTGGGAGAATTACACCCGCACCGAAGACGGCTCGCCGTTGCAGTTGCTGACCCCGACGGAACCCGGCGCTTATGTGATCCGATACTTCGTCGATCAGGACCGGGTCGTGCAGGCGGAAGCGGAAATCACGCTGACCGCGCCCGAGGCCTCGATCACGGCACCGGCCACGGCAGCGGTCGGCTCCCTCGTCGAGATCGGCTGGACCGGACCGGATTATCACCGCGATTTCATCGGGATAGGCCGCGTCGGCGCGACCGGAGGCGATCAGTGGGAGAACTATACCCGAACTGAAGACGGCTCGCCCTTGCAATTGCTGATGCCGGTGCAGCCGGGCGCATATGTGATCCGCTACTTCATCGATCAGGACCGCGCCGTGATTGCCGAGGTGCCAATCACCCTGACAGACGTGGTCGCCACGCTGACCGCGCCGCAAACGGCGACCGCAGGTGGAACCGTGGAGGTTCAGTGGACGGGCCCCGATTATCCGCGTGATTTCATCGGCTTGGGCCGCGTGGGCGGCACCGGCGGCGCACAATGGGAGACCTATGAGCGGACCAGCGATGGCTCTCCCCTGACCCTCCGCGTGCCTGACACGCCCGGGTCCTACGTGTTGCGGTACTTCCTGGATCAGGACCGCCGCGCCATCGCGGAACTGCCGATTACGGTGCAGTAAGTCGGCCACGGGATGGCTTGCGCACGCCATCTGGAACAGAAGCGCGACACTTAAAAACGGGCGGTCCAAGGGGCCGCCCGTTCGCGTTGGGGTATATCAATGGTAGATCAATTGCGTCAGATGCGACCCCGACGGCGGAGCCGTCAAATATGGATCACCCGGTCGTAGGCGTCGAGGACGCTTTCGTGCATCATCTCCGACAATGTCGGGTGCGGGAACACAGTCTCCATCAGATCTTGTTCAGTCGTCTCCAACTTCTGGCCCACCACATAGCCCTGGATCAGCTCGGTCACTTCCGCGCCGATCATGTGGGCGCCCAGAAGCTCTCCGGTCTTCTCGTCGAAAACCGTCTTGATCATGCCCTCGGGCTCACCCAGGGCGATGGCCTTGCCGTTGCCGATGAAGGGGAAGCGGCCGACCTTGACCTTGTAGCCCTTCTCTTTCGCCTTGGCCTCGGTCAGACCGACGGAGGCGACTTGCGGGTGACAGTAGGTGCAGCCGGCGATGGACTCGGGCTTGATCGGGTGGGCTTTCATGCCCGCGACCAGTTCGGCGACCATGACGCCTTCGTGCGATGCCTTATGCGCCAACCACGGCGCGCCCGCGATGTCGCCGATGGCGTAGAGGCCATCCACACCAGTGCGGCAGTATTCATCCGTCACCACATGGGTGCGGTCGATCTTCACGCCAAGCGCTTCCAGCCCGAGGTTTTCGACGTTGCCGACGATGCCCACAGCAGAGATCACGGTGTCGAACTCTTGCTTCTCGACCTTTCCGTTCACCTCGATATGGGCGGTGACTTTGTCGTCGGCGCGGTCAAGCTGCTTGACCATCGCCTTTTGCATGATCTTCATGCCCTGCTTCTCGAACGCCTTCTTGGCGAAGGCGCTGATCTCGGCGTCTTCCACGGGCAGCACGCGGTCCATGACCTCGACCACGGTCGTGTCGGCGCCAAGCGTATTGTAGAAGCTGGCGAATTCGATACCGATGGCGCCCGATCCGATGACCAGCAATTTCTTCGGCATATGGGGTGGGGTCAACGCGGCCTTGTAAGTCCAGACGCGCTTGCCGTCAGCATCCAGGCCCGGAAGTTCGCGCGCCCGCGCGCCGGTGGCGAGGATGATGTTCTTCGCGGTCAGCTCTTCGGTGCCCTTATCGGTCTTCACCGACACCTTTCCCTTGGCGGGGATCGTGGCCTCGCCCATGAAGGTGGTCACCTTGTTCTTCTTCATCAGATGCGCCACGCCGCCCGATAGCTGTTTGGCCACTTTGCGCGAGCGCGACACGACCGCGTCAAGGTCATACCCGATGCCGTCGGCCTTCAGGCCGAATTCCTTGGCGCGGTGCATCAGGTGGAACACTTCGGACGACCGCAGCATCGCCTTTGTCGGGATGCAGCCCCAGTTGAGGCAGATCCCGCCCATGTGCTCGCGCTCGACAATGGCGACCTTCAGGCCAAGCTGGCTGCCGCGAATGGCGGCGACGTAGCCGCCCGGGCCTGCCCCAATAACGATGAGGTCAAAGTTCTGTGCGGCCATGTGGGTTTCTCCAGGTCTGGGTCGTCAAATTTTGCGTTTGTTCAACGTTAAACCATTTCCCCAGACCCCACAATTGACGCTAGGTCGCAGGCCGCAATGCATTGCACGCATGGCTGAGCGCGCGGTTCAACGGGCGCGGTAGATGACCCAGAACACGAACAGCGCCGTGACGCCGATACCGGCGGTGAAATAGCCCACGGGCATCAGCCAATCGGCAAGGGGCGCGGTGCCCCAGGCGGGTTGCGCGGCGGTGGCGATCACACAGCCCACGGCCGCAACGCAAAGCGCCAGCCAGAACTGCGCCGTGCGCGTGAACGGCTTGGCAGGCGTGTCGGGCGACGCATGGATGCGGGGATCGTGGCGGTCATATTCGGGCTTCGTCTCTGCCGGGGCGGTCAGGGACGCGTTCTTGCGGGTGCCCACGGACCGTAACGCGTGGTTGGGCGTAAGGCCGTGGTTCGTGGTTGAGGTTCCCATTGGTATCTCCTTTCGGCACAGGTGCTATCGAAAGGGAAACGCGCAGGTGGCCGGTCTAGTTCCCTTCCATCTCGCGAAG
Organism: Gymnodinialimonas phycosphaerae; assembly: GCF_019195455.1. Lineage (NCBI taxonomy): Bacteria > Pseudomonadati > Pseudomonadota > Alphaproteobacteria > Rhodobacterales > Paracoccaceae > Gymnodinialimonas > Gymnodinialimonas phycosphaerae. The sequence goes on from NZ_JAIMBW010000001.1 coordinate 1,316,081, forward strand.
GATCGCGCCATAGCCGCCGCCGTCGATGAACGCCTGCTCTTCTGGGGTCATGTCGCGCCCAAGGGCGGCGTTTCGATAGGGGAAGCGCCCGAAGCGGGCGATGATCTCGCGGTGGACACGGGCGTGCAGCGCGTTGTTGCCCCCCGCCATCCGCGTCTCGAAAAGGTCAACGCAGGTGTTCTGGTGATCCATGTCCTCGGAATGCATGTAGGGCATGTAGATGAACTGACGCTCTGGCTCGGCGATCTCGTGGTCCCAGCCCTTGGCAACGCATTGCGAAGAGATCTCAAGCGCCTTGGCATCGGTGGCAAAGGCGCGGGGGTCGTCGCGGAGCATGTTGCGGGGGAATTGATCCAGAAGGATCACCAGCGCCAAGGCCCCAGGCGAATTGGTTGCCCAATCGGGCAGCGACCCGGCGTGCGCCGCGTGCCAGTCCTGTCCGAACTGATCGCGGATCGCCGCGTCGAACGCGTCGTCCTTGGCATACCATTTTTCTGGCCCGGCATTAAGCCAGAACGTCACAACATCAGATGCGCGGGTCATTTGGAATCCTCTTCTTCAGCGTCCTGGGCCATCTCTTCGGCGGCCTCGACATAGTACTCCTGCGCGGCCTCAACCGCCACCGGCGATGCGGTGCCAGGCATAATCGCGGCATAGGGAACCGCGTCGTAGTCGTCTTCCTCGGTGTAGGCCGAGATGCGCTGGGTGATCCGGTAGATCCCGTAGGCCGTGACCGCCGCCAACATGACCGCGAGGAACAGCCAGAAGCCCGCAGGCCCGATCCAGCCCATCAAAAGGCCCAGGATCGGCGGGCCGGTAATCGCCCCCACGCCGTTGATGAAGATCATCGCGCCTGAGGCGGCGGGCATGTCTTGGGGTTCCAGGTAGTCGTTGAGGTAGGCGATGATCAGCGCGTAAAGCGGCTGCCCAAGGCCCCCTGAAAGCGCCGCGATCAGCAGCAGCGCATAGTAGTTGTCACCAAAGAACATGCCCGCCACGGCGACAAGCGCCCCCGCCCCCGCCACGCCGATGATCAACAGACGGCGGTCCATCCGGTCCGAGAACCAGCCAATGGGATATTGCAGGATGATCGCGCCGATGAAGATCGCCGAGACGAAGGCCGACAGCTGTTGCAGGTTCAGCCCCGCCTCGGTCGCATAGACCGCGGCCATGGCGAACTGCGCCGCGAAGACGCTTCCCATCAGCAGCATGGACACCGACGCGAAGGGCGAGGCGTCGAAAAGTTGGCGCAGGGACATCGACCGCGTCTCTTCGATCGCCGGGGTGGGCGTGGCCGACAAAAGGATCGGCGCAAAGCTGAGTGAGACGAGGATGGAGGGGATCACAAACAACATCCACCCAGAGGGGTCGCCCGTCGCAAGGATGCCCTGCGCCGCCACAAGGCCGAACATCTGCATCAACATGTAGGCCGAAAGCGATTGGCCACGTGTCTCGTTGGTGGCGGAGTTGTTGAGCCACGACTCAGCCGTCACATAGACCCCGGACAGCGAGAACCCGATGCCGATGCGCAACAGGATCCAGGCATAGGGATCGGTCACGATGGGATAAGAGATCACGATCGCCGAGATGAACGACCCAAGCGCCGCGAAGACACGGACGTGGCCCACGCGCGCGATGAACTTAGGCGCAAGGCTGGAGCCGCCGAGAAAGCCAATGAAGTAGGCCGACCCGATCAACGACAGCTGGAAGGTCGAGAACCCCTCGATCGCGCCCCGCACACCCATGAGTGAGCCCTGAAGGCCGTTACCGATCTGCAGCAGGAACATGCCCAGAAGAAGCGGCCAGGCGTTGCGAATGACGGTAAACATGAGGGCCTCGTATGTTGCTCGGGTGTTGGCGGCGGCAAAGAGGGGACCTCTGCGCCCGTTCGGGCCTCGGTTCTGTCAGGTTTGCGACGGAATAAGGAGGGAAGCGTCACCGTAGGAAAAGAAGCGATAGCCCTGCGCGATGGCATGGGCATAAACGGCATCCATGCGGTCCTTGCCCATGAGCGCGGACACCAGCATCAGAAGCGTCGATTTCGGCAGGTGGAAGTTGGTCATCAGGGCATCGGTGATTTGCCACGTGTAACCGGGGTAGATGAAGATCTCGGTGGTGCCTTCGAAGGGGTGGATTTCACCCTCGCGCGCGGCGGATTCGATCAGGCGCAGGGCCGTGGTGCCGACGGGAATGATACGCCCGCCCGCGGCCTTGGTGGCGTTGATCTCGGCGGCGGCCGCCTCGCTGACTTCGCCCCATTCGGCGTGCATCTTGTGGGAGGTGACGTCATCCACGGTGACGGGCAGGAACGTGCCCGCGCCCACATGAAGCGTCACGAAGGTCACATCGACGCCGCGCGCTGAAAGGGCTGCCATCAGGTTTTCGTCGAAATGCAGCGACGCGGTGGGGGCCGCGACAGCACCGGCGCGCCTGGCCCAGATCGTCTGGTAGTCCTCGCGGTCGCGGGCATCGGGGGCACGCTTGCCGGCAATGTAGGGCGGCAGGGGCATGGCACCGGCCGCATTCAGCGCGGCGTCAAAGTCATCTCCGGTCACATTGAACGCCAGCCGCAACCCTTCATCTATCGCTTTAACTTCGGCTTGCAGTTCATTGGAGAATATCACTTTCTCCCCAACCTTCAGCTTGCGCATCGGCTTGCCCAACGCAGACCACGTACCATCGGCCTGAGGCTCCATCAGGGTCACTTCGATCTTGGCTGTGACCTCTCCCTGCGCGCTCATGCGGGTGCGGGTGCCACTCAGGCGCGCGGGGATCACGCGGGTGTCGTTGAGGACCAGACGATCGCCCGGACGCAAGGTCGAGGGCAGATCCGCCACGGTCAGATCACGGGTCTGCGCGCCCTCGGCCACCAACAGCTTTGCCGAGGACCGGGGCCGCGCGGGGCGGGTGGCGATCAGGCCGTCAGGCAGATCGAAGTCGAAATCATCAAGTTTCAAGACAGGTCCTATTGGCTAGTGTCTATTGGCTGAAATCCGGCGGCGGGGCGCGGAAGATCTCGCGGAAGACGCCGGGGGTCAGAATCGACAGGGGATTGACGGAAACCCGGACGTCCTCGCTATCGCCGATCAGGCGGTAATTGAACCCGAAAAGTCCCTCGCGCCGGGGGGCGAACAACGCGCCGAACAGCCCGTTGACGATGTAGAACGGCGACACCACGCCCTGCATCTCGTAGCGCTGGCTGGCCACGTCATAGACACCATCCATCGAGAACCCCATGGAAGGTCCCACTGCGGTCCCCTCTTGCACCGTGATCGTCTGCGGCGTGATGCGGAAACTGCCGTTGACGTCACCGAGGTTGATGCCGTCGCCCGATAGCTGGTCCAGCAAACCCACAACGGAGATCAGGTTCAACAGTTCCGCCATGACCGAGGCATCGCGCAGACGCGGCCCTTCGATGGTCAGGCGACCGTCATATTGGCCCGCCTCGAGACGCGCGGCAAGGATCAGGTCAAGGGTGCCGCCGTGCAGGTTCTCGAAGATATCGGCCGATCGCAGCACCGCGCCGCCATCGCGCGATTGCAGGCGCACGGAGGGGCCATTGGCGCTGGGGACCAACTGGCCGTTCACTTGTGCGCCGCCGTTCACCAATCCTCGGAATTCCCCCGACATGGACGCCCCATCAAGCGACGCGCGCAGATCGGTGAGCGAAATCCCTTCGGTGATCTGCATCGTGTTGAGCCGAATATCGAGCGGCCCGATATCGCCCGAGCCGCTGCCCCCGGTGCCTGAAAGCGACGGCATGGTACGAAAGTCGAGCACGCCGCCGGTCACCTCGATGCCCGGCGCGGCAGTACCCCGCCCCACAAGTCCGCCCTGCACATCCAGCCATTGCCCCAACCGGAAGCGCCCGGCGGAAAAGCGGTTGAGGAAGCCATCGGGCGTAAAGGTCACCGCGCCGTCCAGCGACAGGCCCCCGCCCTCCAGGGTAAGGGAGCGCACCTCTGGACGGGGCCCGAGGGTGATCTCGGCGGCGAAATCGCCGGTGCGGCCCGCCGGCATCGACCAGGCCAGGGGCGGGATCGCAAGCGCGATGCCATCGAGATCCGAGCGGATTTGCAACCGCGCCGGGCTGTCGGCTTGCAGGAAAACGGTCAGATCCGCCGCCCCCCGGCCCGAAATCAGCCACTCGGGCAGCGCCACCCCGAACGTAGCTAGTGCCGCACGGTCGATCCTGGCGCGCGCCTCCACCAGGCTGCCGGGGGGCGCGTCGGGGTCCAGCAGAACGCTCCATTGCCCGGTGACAGGCACGCCATCAAGCGCACCGCGCCCGCCTACGGCAAGCTGGTCGGGCGTCAGCGTCACGGTGATCCGGTCCGAGGTCAGCACACGCCCCGCGATCAGCGCATCGCCCCGATAGCCCGTCACCACGCCCGAGGCGACAACGTCGATGCCCTCAACCCCGGTCTGCTCAGTCCGGTCCAGAAGCCGCGTCGACAGCGACGCTTCGGCCACGATCCGGCCAGCACCGATTTCGTCCGGGGCGAAGCCGCTGGCGTCCAACACGCGGAACGGCGGGCCTGCCAGAACATGCATCAGGTCCGGGACTGTGCTCGCCAGATCAAGGTCGAACTCGGCCAACGGCCCTTGTTGCGAGACATCGGCGATCAGCATGCGCGAGCCTGCCAGCAACACCGCCCCCTGCCCCTCGGCCGCGACCCCGCCGCCGTCAAGGGCCACCGAAAGGCGGTCGTTTTGCAGGCTGAGGAAACCGGACGCCCCGCGGATCGGCGGCGCGGCGGGCAACGCGCGGATATCGGCGTCGGTGAAGTCGAAGGACAGCTCGTAAAGCGGGTCGGCCTCGGGCGTAAGGCGCAGGGCGAAGTTGGTGCCGCGCGCGGTGGCCGCTTGCAGCCGCTCCGCCACCCACCAGCGGGTGTTGGGGATCGCCGTGGCGGGCCAGTAGGACAGGAGGGTGGGCGCGTCGATTTCCGGCAATTGCGCGTCAATGGCCAGTGTGACCCCCTCGGGCGCGGCGATCAGGTGGCCCGATGTGCTGACGCGCAGCGCATCGTCGTAAAGCGTGGCCTGGCCCACATCGACCCGCACGGTTTCGCCAAGGGTCAGCCGCAGGTCAAGCGCGGCGCCATCAATCTCCAGCGGCGTGTCGAACAGACTCTCGGGGTTCGCCATGATGTCACGCAGCGCGAATTGTCCCGTGAAAACAGTGCCATCATGGCTGACGTCGGCATGGCCCTCGGCCTGGAACGCCAGTTGATCGCCCTCAAGGCGCAAGGCCTCGAACCGGGCGCGGCGGGTGTCGGGCGCATAACTCAGGCGCGCTTGCATGGCCGTGAATGGCACCGCGGCCTCCTGCCCCGGCAAGCGCAGCTCGCCCGCGCCGATGTCCAAGGCGCCGCTCAGCGCACCAAGGGTGCCGTCATCGGCCATGGCGGCGCTCAACTGTCCGTCGATGGGCGCGCGCATCAGGTCCAGCCACGCCAGCGCCGGAGATGCCGTCGCCAGATCGCGTGCGGCCAGCGTGTCGAAGACCATGCCCATATCCGTGACGCCGCGCGCCGCGTCGCGGCGCAGGGACAGGTTCACCTCGGCGTTGCGGCTGCCCTCCAATTCGCCGCCGATCATTAGGGTGATACGCCCGTCGTCCCGCGTCAGCCGCACCTCGGCGCCGTGCAGGCGGATGTCGCGGTCGGCGACCGCATCGGCCAAGATGACCTGCATGTCGACGCCCAGGACCTCTTCCAGATACGAGAACGCCTCGCGGGCGAACATCTGATCAAGCAGCGCCAAGGTCTCGACCACCGTGCGCTCTGCGCGGTCGCCCGGGGCAGCGCCCGCGAAATCAAGGTCAACCCGGCCATCGGCGCTGCGTGTCATGTTCACGCCTGCGCCGGCCACGATGATCCGTTTGACCCGCATTTGCCCGCGCAACAGCGGCCCCGGCGCCATGCGCAGGCGCAGGACGGGAAACGCGGCGCGCACCTCCCCCTCGCGCGTCGTCACCACCACATCGTGGAATTCCAGCGCCGGTGCGCGGCCGCCCTGGGGCAGCGCCAGCACCATGTCGCCCACCGCCACGTCGCCGCCCATGCCGCCCGCGTCCATGGCACCATTGATGCGCGCCTCGATTCTGGCCTGCACCGCATCGGGCATGCTCATCGGCGTGATCGACAGCCTTGCCCACAAAGCCCCGACCGGCACCACGAAAACGAAGACCACGATGGCCAGCACGGCAATCACAACCCGCCTGCGTCCGCGTCCCTGCTGTGTCTCGCCCTCAGCCATGCCAGCCTTACTTATACCCTGCTCTACTCTTGGCCTTTATTCTTCGCGCAAAACCCCTAGCTTGCAACGCGAATGCGCATACGCCCCAAAGGAGTTCCCATGCCAGAGATCGGCCACCCCGCCCCCGACTTCACCCTGCCCCGCGATGGCGGCGACACGCTGACGCTGTCGGCCCAACGCCCCAAGGCCGTCGTGCTGTTTTTCTACCCCAAGGACGACACCCCCGGCTGCACCAAAGAAGCCATTGCCTTCACGGGCCTGGAATCCGCCTTCGCCGAGGCCGGCGCCGTGATCATCGGCATCTCCAAGGACACCGCCGCCAAGCATGACAAGTTCATCACCAAACATGACTTGTCGATCCCGCTGGTTTCCGACGCCGACAGCGACGTCTGCGAGCAATATGGCACCTGGGTAGAGAAGAACATGTACGGCAAGACCTACATGGGGATCGAGCGGGCAACCTTCCTGATCGACGGCACAGGCAACATTGCCCAGGTCTGGCGCAAGGTGAAAGTGCCCGGCCACGCCGAAGAGGTGCTGGAGGCCGTACGCGCCCTCTGAACCCAAAGACCAGCCCCCCTGCTTCCCCGTTCCAAAAATATCCCGGGGGAGAGCGCATCGCCCGCGATGCGCAGAGGGGGCTGGCCCCCTCCCTCTTGATAAAAAGAATGCGGCGCAAGCCGCACCGTTTGACTCATCTCCCGCCACAGGCCACACGCACCCCATGATCCCCCTTGCCCACATGGCCGACCAGGTCCTGCGCACCGCAGATGCCCGCGCGAAAACCGCGCTCTCGCGTGACTTCGCGGCCCAATGGCAAGCGGCCCGCGACACCGGTGCCCTGCCCGAGATCGGCACCGCCTCCCCGCCCGACAGCCCCGCACGGCCAGCGGCGCCCGCCCTGCTGGACCCGCGCGACGTGCCGCGGCGCAAGCCCGGCTCGCCACAGGGGCGCATCGCGATCCTGCATGCGGTGGCCCATATCGAGTTGAATGCCGTCGACCTCCATTGGGACCTGATCGCGCGGTTCTCTGCCACGCCCTTTCCCATTGGCTTCTTCGACGATTGGGTCCGGGCGGCGGATGAAGAATCCAAGCATTTCAACCTGATCGCCGATTGCCTGGAGGCCATGGGCTCTCATTACGGGGCGCTTGCGGCCCATGCGGGCATGTGGCGGGCGGCCGAAGATACGGCAGATGATCTGATGGGACGCCTCGCCGTGGTGCCCATGGTGCTGGAGGCGCGCGGGCTGGACGTGACGCCGGGAATGATCCGGATCTTCCAGAACGCGGGTGAAGACCCTGCCGCCAAACAGGCCGTTGCGGCGATGGAGGTGATTTACGCCGAAGAGGTCCACCACGTGGCCTACGGCTCCAAATGGTTTCACTTCCTGTGCGGCCGCCATGATCTGGACCCGACGCAGGCGTTCCATACCCTCGTGCGGCGCTATTTCCACGGACCGCTGAAACCGCCGTTCAACGAAGAAAAACGCGCCGAGGCAGGCATTCCCCCTGATTTTTATTGGCCCTTGGCCGATTGAATCCGCCTTATGCTACAAGAACACGCCAGCAGTCGGCAATTTTCCGCCGTATTTGCGCGTTTTTTCGGTGCGTTTTAATGAGTTATCCATTAGGGTGTTGGCACAATGCGCAGCGTGGCTTATCCCCAAGCTTGCTGCAGCTGCCGCCTGGGACAAGCTGGCGATGTGGCATCAAACAAGGGGAAGCGAGGCGCAAGGACAGTGACATCTCGGCTCTTTAGCCGCGTGAATGCGGCGTTTGAACGGCACTTGCCGGAACAACGTCTTTTTCTGAAATCAGAAGAAGGAACGCGGTTTATCCGCCTCCGCCCGATCACGCAGGCCAGCATCATTTTAGGGTCCGCCGTCATGGTGGGCTGGACGGTTATCGTAACATCGTTCTTTCTGATCGACACGATTTCGGCAGGAAACGCCCGCGAATTGGCAGAGCGGGAACAGGCCATGTATCAAGAGCGCCTGAACGCTCTGGCCCTTGAACGCGACGCCCGCGCGGCAGACGCAAGTGCGGCTCAGGATCGCTTCGCCTTGGCGATGGATCAGGTCTCGGCGATGCAGACCCAGCTGCTCGACGGTGAGCAACGCTCGCGCGAGTTGGAAATCGCGGTGGATGTGATCCAGGCCACCCTGCGCCGGGCCATCGACGAACGCGACGAAGCGCGTCTGGCCCAGGCCGCGTTGCAATCGGAGCTTCAGGCTGACACCGGCACCCAGTTGACCGCCGCCGAGCGCGAGCAAGAGCTGGAGCAAACCCTCGCCTTCCTCAACCAGGCCCTCGAGCTGACCGCTGTAGAGCGCGACACCGGCTACACGATGGTGGCCCAGGCCGAGGAAGAGATCAATCGCCTCAACTTCCAGGCGGCCCTGACGGACGAACGTTCCAGCCGGGTCTTCCGCCAGTTGGAAGAGGCCGTGGCCGTTTCCATGGAACCCCTGGACGAGATGTTCCGCGCGGCTGGCATGAATACCGAAGACCTGATCGATGCGGTGCGCCGCGGCTATTCGGGCCAGGGTGGCCCGCTGACGCCGATCCTGTCCACCTCGGGGGAGCCTGCGGACGGCCTGTCGATGCGCGCCAACGAGGTTCTTGAAAGCCTCGACCGGATCAACATGTACCGCATCGCGGCCGAGCGACTGCCGCTCGCGATGCCCGTCAACGGAACCTTCCGCAATACATCGGGCTTCGGTCCGCGCGGCGACCCCTTCAACGGGTCGCGTCGGATGCACAACGGCATCGACTTCGCCGGGGCCCGCGGTACGCAGATTGTCGCCGGTGGCGAGGGGACAGTGACCCGCGCTGGACGGATGAGCGGTTATGGCAATATAGTGGAAATCACCCATGCCAACGGCTTCATGACCCGCTACGCCCATTTGTCGCGCATTCGTGTGAGCGAAGGGGAAAGGGTCTCGCGCGGTGAGCTTATCGGTGATATGGGCTGCACGGGTCGGTGCACGGGCACGCATTTGCACTACGAGGTGCATCGCAACGGTACGCCCGTTAATCCGATGACGTTCATAAGGGCAGGACGCAATGTTTTCTAAATCCAAGATCAATGAACCCGGATCCAAGGCTGGCGATGCGTCGTCGGGGTCCGCCAGTGCTGGTTCGGCCGCCGCGTCGGGCACACCTTCTGGAGATACCATGAACAAACCAAACACCTCTGCGGCCACCGGCAGCAAGACCAAGCCACAACCTTCGATGCTGTCCACGGACCTGACGATTGTGGGCAATCTGCGCACAACCGGCGACATTCAGGTCGAAGGCACCGTGCAGGGCGACATCCGCGCCCATCTTCTGACGGTTGGCGAAAGCGCCAACATCGAAGGTGAGATCGTGGCAGACGACATCGTCGTCACGGGACGTGTCGTGGGTCGTGTCCGCGGCCTGAAGGTTCGCCTGACCTCTACCGCCCGCGTGGAAGGTGATATCATCCACAAGACCATCGCGATCGAGTCCGGCGCCCACTTCGAGGGTTCTGTTCAGCGCGCAGAAGATCCGCTGTCCACCGGTGCCAACAATCCGATCCCGGCAGCCCGCACGCCCGTGTCCACCGGGGCACCCTCGTCGCCGTCCGCGCCCGAAGCGCCGTCCTCGTCGATCCCGCGTCCGGCAGCCGCCGGTCCGGTGCCCTCGTCCAAGGAATAAACGCGCAAGGGCCAGGCCCCCGCGACATGATTTGAGTTTGAGGAAGCCGGGCCCCTGCCCGGCTTTTTTATGCGCCGGGGCCCGTCACCGTGACCAGGCGGTAGATGTGCCAGGTCGCATGTCCCAGAAGTGGCAGCACGACAAAGAGGCCCAGAAGCCCCGGGATCATCCCCACGAACGTCAGACCCGCGATCACCACGCCCCACACCAACATCACGCCGGTGTTCTGTTTCACCACCGAAACCGACGTGATCATAGCCGTGACGAAATCAATCTCTCGGTCCAGCAGAAGCGGCAGCGACACGACGCTCAGCGTGAACAGCACGAAGGCGAACACAGCCCCGAACGCCGTGCCCACCAGCAGCATCAACACGCCTTCGGGTTGCAGCAGGTAGGCGTAAGAGGTGGTGACATTGGTCAGCGCCGAGGGGCCAAGGAACAGCGCAAACAGCATGTGGGCGAAGAACGACCAGAACAGGAAGTAGACGATGATGACCCAGGCCATCGACGGCAATTGCCGCAGGCGCTGGTGCCAGATCACGCCAAGGATTTCATTGCGCGCCCACGACGTCTGACCTGCCTCGAGGCGACGCGAAATCTCGTAGAGGCCCACGGCCAGAAACGGTCCCAGAAGCGGGAAGCCGACCGTGATCGGAAGCGCCAGCCAGATCTGATCCGTCACGAACAAAAAAAGGTACAGCAACCACCCGCCAACCACATAAACGGTCGCAAAGAAGAGCCCCATCATGGGTTTGCGCAGAAAGTCCTTCAGCCCCAGCCGCAGGGCCGTCGCGATATCGGCCAAGGTCAGGTCGCGGATATCGGGGGCGCCCTCACCAACAGGATGCACGGTACTTTCGGACATGATGTAATCCTCCCGTCGCAAGTGTAGCGGCAGGCGGGGGATCGCGTAAAGCGTGTGCTTTCAGCTCGGGGTCCGAACCGTCCTGGGTCCGACCATCGCCTCCCAGGCCGTGCCCATGGCCAGTAGCCTGCCGTCCGCCCCATGGGGGCCGATTAGTTGCAGGCCATGGGGCAACCCGCTGTCATTGAAACCCCCGGGCAGCGCCAGCGCGGGCAGGCCGGCAAGGCTGGCAGGCACCACGCATTCCATCCATCGGTGATAGGTATCCATCGGCTGGCCATCGATCTCGCGTGGCCAGTCCCATTCCGCCGGGAAGGGCCACATCTGCGTCGCCGGCATCAAAAGCGCGTCGTAATCCGCAAACGTGGCCGCAAGCACCGCCAGCCAATCACGCCGCAGGGCTGCGGCTTTCTCCACCTCGTCCCCAGTCAGGGCGAGGCCTTGCTCGGTCTCCCAAATCGCCTGGGTGTTCAACAAGTCGCGCCGCGCCGGGTCGCGCCAGTGGCGGGCCAATTCCTGTGCCACGACGAAGGACCTCAATACCGTCCAACTGTGCCAAAGGTTCCCGGCCGCCATCAAGGGCCGCACGGCGTCGACCCGCCACCCCAACGCCTCGGCCTGTGCCGCCGCGGCCTGTCCCGCCGCCAATAGCCCCGCGTCCATCCGGTAGGCCCCACCCCAATCGCCAAGCCAGGCCACGCGCGGCGCGCGGGGCGGTTGCGGCACGTCCACGGTCCGCCCTGCCATGGTCTGCAAAAGGGCCGCGACATCCTCGACGCTCCGCCCCATTGGCCCGAGGGTCGACAGACGGTGCAACACCACGTTGTCACGGGGCTCTCCCGGCACCAGGCCAACGGTAGGCCGAAAGCCATAAACATCATTCCAGGCGGCTGGATTGCGCAGGCTGCCCATCATGTCTGATCCGTCCGCAACGCTCACCATCCCCGTGGCCAGCGCGGCCCCCGCCCCACCCGAGGACCCTCCGGCCGTGCGCGACAGGTCGAACGGATTGCGCGTGACCCCGAACACGCCGTTCGACGCATGCGACCCCAGCCCGTATTCCGGCACATTGGTCTTGCCGATCACGATCGCCCCCGCGTCGCGCAGGGCGCGCGACAGACCATCATCGTGATCCGGTACGTAATCCGCCAACAGACGCGAGCCCCAGGTCGACCGCAGGCCTTTCACGGCCACCAGATCCTTGATCGCCACCGGCACCCCATGGAGCCACCCGCGCGCGCCCATGGCGTCGGCGACCCGCGCCTCGCCCATCAACGCCTCACGGTCGCGCAGGGAGACGATGGCGTTCACAGCCCCATTGACCGCATCGATCCGCGCCAATGTCGACCGCATCACCTCGACGCAAGACACTTTGCGCGCCGCAATCTCACGCGACAGATCACACGCGCCCAGGCGCCAGAGATCTTGCATCCCACCGCTCCCCTTCATCTTGCCAAATACAACTCAATCCCACCCGCGCCACAGACACAGGCGCCCGGGATCAATTCACCTCAATCCTCGGCATTGGCCTCCGCCCGGCTCTTGCCGGACACGTCCATCGCCAGAACCGAGGCCATCAACCCGTCGATATTCCCGTCCAGCACGCCTTGGGTGTCCGAAGTCTCGTAGGACGTCCGCAGGTCTTTCACCATCTGGTAGGGTTGCAACACGTAGGATCGGATCTGGTTACCCCAGCCCGCGTCGCCCGCGTTCTCATGGACCTCGTTCACCTTGGCCGAGCGCTTGTCCAACTCCATCTGATAAAGCCGTGACTTCAGGGCCTTCATGGCGATGTCACGGTTCTGGTGCTGCGACTTCTCCGAACTCGTCACCACGATGCCGGTGGGATGGTGCGTAATCCGCACGGCCGAGTCGGTCGTGTTCACGTGCTGACCGCCTGCCCCCGACGAGCGGTAGGTGTCGATGCGGATGTCCGAGGGGTTAACCTCGATCTCGATGTTGTCATCGACAACCGGGTAGACCTTCACGGAGGTGAACGACGTATGCCTCTTTGCGGCGCTATCGAACGGCGAGATCCGCACCAACCGGTGCACGCCCGATTCAGACTTCAACCAGCCATAGGCATTGTGGCCCGAGATCTTGTAGACGGCGGACTTGATCCCCGCCTCTTCCCCGGCACTGAAACTTTGCAGCTCCACGTCATAGCCCTGCTTTTCAGCCCACCGCGTGTACATACGCGCCAACATGGAAGCCCAGTCACAGCTCTCGGTGCCGCCCGCGCCCGAGTTGATTTCAAGGAAGGTGTCGTTGCTGTCAGCCTCACCATCCAACAGCGCCTCCAACTCCTTGGCAGCAGCATCCTCGACCAGCGCCGCAAGAGCGGCTTCGGCCTCTTCGACCACCTCGGTGTCGCCTTCCATCTCGCCCAGTTCGATCAGCTCTTCGTTGTCATCGACACCCTGCTTGATCGTCTCATATTGCTTGAGCTTGTCGACAAGCACCTGGCGATCGCGCATCAACTTCTGCGCCTTCTCCGGATCATTCCACAGGTCGGGGTCCTCGACACGGGCGTTGAATTCCTCCAACCGATGGGGCGCGGTATCGATATCCATACGCTGCCCCAGAAGGATCAGGGAGTTACGGATCTTTTCGATATTGGCTTGTGTCTCGGCGCGCATGACAGGCCTCTCAGGAATGGGTCGAGGCAGAGATAGACCAGCGCACCGGAACCCTCAAGCCGAGACCGCTGTCCCAAGGCGCGCTCAAAGCCTTGCAAGGCTTTGTACAGACTTTTGCAAAAGTCTGGCGCGCGCGGGACGTCGAGGTCAGTAAAGGCCCCCGGAGCTGAGCGTGCCGAAACCGGTATCGGTCGGCACCCGCACGGTGTCACCGTCAGAGGTTTCCACCAGCGTCCCCTGCCCGCCGCCGCCGCCGCCGTCATCGCCGCCATCATCGCCCTGGGTGAACATCGGAATGTCCGACGACATCGCCCACCCCCCGTCAATGGCCGACAAAAGCCCCTGGTAGGGCTCTTCTCCGGCCCGGAAGAGCTCGTAGACCACGTTGTCGCCCCCTGCGCCGTCGGGCAAACGGGCCCCCGAAAAACGGTCGATCGGGTAGAACTGTCCGCCTTCCGGCACCGGGAAATCGCCCGAGCCGTATTCTTCGATCGCCTCCAGCATGAAGCGCTGGAACACCGGGCCGCACATACCGCCCCCCGAGGCACCCCGCCCCAGGCTTTCGGGCTGGTCGTAGCCAATGTAGCACCCTGCCACGATGTTCGACGTGAAGCCCACGAACCACACGTCGCGGGCGTCGTTCGTCGTGCCGGTCTTGCCCGCCGTGGGCACCGGCAGGTTCACTGTCCCGGACGCCGTGCCCCGATCCACCACACCGCGCATCATCGAGGTCAACTGGTAGGCTGTGATCGGGTCGATCACACGCTCACGGGTCGACACGATCCGGGGCGCGAGGCCCGGCTCCAGAGAGGCCAACTCGCAGTCCGGGCAAAGCCGTTGGTCATGGCGATAGACCGTTTCGCCATAGCGGTTCTGGATCCGGTCCACCAGCGTCGGCTCCACCCGTTCCCCGCCGTTGGCGAACATCGCGTAGGCCGCGACCATGCGGAACAGCGTCGTTTCCTGCGAGCCCAGGGAATTGGCAAGGAACGGCTGCATCTCATCGTAGACCCCGAACCGCTCCGCGTAGCGCGCGACGGTTTCCATACCCACATCCTGCGCAAGGCGCACCGTCATCAGGTTCCGCGACCGCTCGATCCCAGTGCGCAGGGGCGACGGGCCATAGAACTGGTTCGAGGCGTTCTGGGGCCGCCAGATGCCCTCGCCGGTCGCGACCTCGATGGGCGCGTCGATGACGATGGTATTGGGGCTGTAGCCCGAGTCGAGCGCCGCCGCGTAGACGAAGGGCTTGAAGCTGGACCCGGGCTGACGCGTCGCCTGCGTGGCGCGGTTGAAGCTGGAATATTGGTACGAGAACCCGCCCTGCATCGCCAGCACCCGGCCGGTATGCACATCCATCGCCATGAAACCGCCCTGCACTTCGGGGATCTGGCGCAGGGTCCAGCGGATGAAACTGCCGTCACTGTCGCTGGTCATGCGGCGCACGTGCACCACGTCGCCCACGCTCAACAAATCGCCCGCCACCCGCGCCGTGTTCCCGCGCGATCCGTCCTCGCGCAGGGGGCGGGCCCATGTCACGTCATTGGCGGGGATGAAATGGCCGTCCTCATCGTCTTCGACGCCCTCGATCCCGATCCGGGCCGAGCTGTCGCCAACCTCCAGCACGACGGCAGCGAACCAGCCGTCGACGTCGCGCGGAATATCCGCATCTGCCAAAGCCGCGCGCCATGTGACCTCGTCGGTCAGCAGCGCCGGGTCGATCGTATCGGTCGCCCCGCGCCAGGTGCCAAGGTTGCGGTCATACCGCTCCAACGCTTGCCGCAGCGAAGCCTCGGCCACCTCTTGCAGGCTTTCGTCCATCGTGGAGCGCACCGCATAGCCGCCCGAGAAAAATTCTTCCGCGCCGAATTGGGCGCTGAGTTGGCGGCGGATTTCATCGGTGAAGTAGTTCCGCGGCGGGCGCGACAGGCGGTAGGCCTCGATATGGCCGCCCTGCACGGTTTCCAGCGGCGAGGCTTGCGCCGCCTCCATCTCTTCGAGGGTCACGTAGCCGTTCTCGTACATCTCGCGCAGCACGTAGTCGCGGCGGTTGATCGCGCGTTCATAATCATCGACCGGATGGAAGCGCGATGGGGCCTGGGGCAGCGCCGCGAGGTAGGCCACCTGCTCCAGCGTCAGATCTTCGAGCGTGGCGTTGAAATACGTCTGCGCCGCAGCCGTCACGCCGTAAGAGTTCTGCCCAAGGAAAATCTCGTTCAGGTACAATTCCAGAATGCGGTCTTTGGACAATGTGCGTTCGATGCGCGCGGCAAGGATGATCTCGCGCACCTTCCGCTCTACCGTCCGCGACCCATCAAGCAGGAAGTTCTTCATCACCTGCTGGGTGATGGTCGAGGCCCCCCGCACGTCCTGCCCGCGCGAGCGCACGGCATCGACAAACGCCGCCACGATGGCGCGCGGGTCATAGCCCTGGTGGTTGTAGAAGTTGCGATCTTCGGCGGACACGAAGGCGAAAGACACTAGGTCCGGGATCTCTTCGGCGGGGGTGAACAGGCGGCGTTCGGTGGCGAATTCGTCCACGATCATGCCTTGGCGCGAGTAGATGCGGCTGATGGTGGGGGGCGAGTATTGCGACAGGGTTTCATGATCCGGCAGGCCTTGCGAATACAAGTAGATCAACCCGCCCACGCCAAGCGCGGCGAAGACAAGCCCCAGGGTCACGGCCGAGAAAATCGCGCCGAAAAATCCGATAATGAATCGCATGTGTGCCTGCTTCCCCAAATATGGCGCCTGTATACAGAGCGCAGCGCCTTGGGTCAAAAGCAACTGGGCGGGTTTTCGCCGCGCAAACGCAGGGTTACGATGATGTGATGGACAAACCGGACGACATCTTGCCCACCTACCGGGTCGAGGCTGCGCGGTGGGCGCGCGAAAGGGGGCAATCGCTGTGGGAACGTCCGGCGCTTGAGGCCTGCGTGGCGGGCCGCGCGGCGGGGTTGCGGGTTCTGGATCTGGGGTGCGGATCGGGGCAGCCGATTGCCCAGTGGTTCGTGGCCCGCGGCGACGCGGTGACCGGTGTCGATGGCGCGCCCGAGATGTTGGCAGAATGCGCCGAACGGGTGCCAGACGTCACGCGTATCCTCGCCGACATGCGGGGGCTGTCGCTGGAACAGCGCTTCGATATCATCTTGGCATTCAACAGTTTTTTCCACCTCTGCCCGGCAGATCAGCGGGCGATGTTCCCCATCTTCGCCGCCCACGCTGCCCCCGGCGCGCGGCTTCTGTTTACCTCGGGACCCGGCGCGGGCGAGGCCGTGGGCCGCGTCGGCGACAGCCCGGTGTACCACGCCAGCCTTGCGCCGTCGGAATACCGCGCGCTGCTGTCCGCGGCGGGGTTCAAGGTCGTCTGGTTCCGCCCCGAAGATGCAGAGTTGCGGGGACATTCGGTCTGGCTGGCGCAGTTTGCGGGCGCGCCTTCGGGTCACTGACGGCGCAGGGCGTCCGCCGCCGTGTCGGCCTGGTTCCATGCAATCACTGCCCCCGTGACCGCCGCCTGCATCCGCGCACGCCATTCGGGGTTGCGAATGTTGTCCAGATCACCGCCCTCGCTGAGGAAGCCGATTTCCAACAGAACGGCGGGAAAATCGGCGGCCTTCAGAACCGAGAACGACCCCTCACCACGGGGTTGCGCATGCATGTCCAGCCCTGTTGCTTCAATGGCTTGCACAAGGATATCCGCGAAGGCGCGCGAACGCGGCGCGGTCTCGATCCGGGCCAGATCCATCAGCACGCTGACCACCTCATCGTCGCTGCCGGACAGGTCCACGCCCTGTAGCAGATCCGCCCGGTCGTGCTGTTCGGCAAGCGCCGCCGTGGCGACATCGGTCGCGTCATCCGACAGAGTGTAGACCGAGGCCCCTTGGGCGCGGCCCTCGGCGATCGCATCGGCGTGGAGCGAAATGAACAAGTCCGCCCCCGCCGCACGGGCCAGCGTGACGCGCGTGGGTAACGGCACGAAGACATCGGCGTCGCGGGTCATGACAACCTCGATCTGGCCGGTGCGCCGCATGACCTCGCGCAGCTCGCGCGCGAAGGTCAGGATCAAATCGGCCTCGGTGAAGCCGTCCCGCAGGGCACCGGGATCAACGCCGCCGTGGCCGGGATCCAGCATCACGATCAGCGTGTCGTCGCCGGGCGGCGGCGCTTGACTGACAACCGGCAAAAGCACGGCTTGCAGGCCCGGCGGCGCGCCTGCGGCTGCCGCGAAGCTTTCGGCATCGGTGGGCGAAAGCGCAAGCGAAACAATGGCTTCACCGGTGCTGTCGTCGGTTTCCATCGCGGCGACATCCAGCGATAGCGGCGCGTTCAATGTCAGCACCATGCGTGACCAGCCGGGCGTAGACGCGCCGCCCATGGCGACGCTTTCCACATGACGCGCCTCGTCGAAATCCTCGGGCAGCGCGCTGAAATCCACGGTGCGGAAATCGAGCACGACGCGCATGGGATCGACAAGGGTGAAGACCCGGAACGGCACGGCCTGGCTCAGTGCAAGCGTCAACTCGGTCCCGCGACGACTCCCCTCCAGCGCGGACCCCTCCGGCAAGGCGCGGGCAGAGGCGCCAAGGGTTTGCGCCATGGCAGGCGCCCCAAGGCACAGGAGGGCGATAAGAAGGACTGCTCGAAACACGGGTTTTCCCCTTTGTTGATTGCGCCCAGTTTAGCCGATCACAGGGGGCGGGCCTAGAGGCTTATCAGGAACCGCGCAAGCCGTTCGACGCCCTCTTTGATGTCCTGCGTGGCGCGGGCGTAGCTGAACCGCAGGGTCCCCGCCCCGCGCGCCTTGTCGAAGTCGAGGCCGGGGGTGACCGCAACGCCGGCCTCTTCCAGGATCCGGGCCGCAAAGGCGCGGGCGTCGTCCGTCAGGTGGCTGACATCAGCATAGACGTAAAACGCCCCATCGGCGGGGGCGGTATTGGTCAGGCCCGCCTCGTGCAGGCCGGTTTGCAGGATTTCACGGTTCGCGGCGTAGGTCATTCGGTGCTGGTCCAGCTCGGCTCGCCCCTCGGGCGACAGCGCACCAAGGGCAGCGACCTGCGCGGCGTGCGAGGGGCAGATGAACATGTTCTGGGCCAGGCGCTCGATCGTGCGGACGTGGTCGGGCGGGACCACCATCCACCCGAGCCGCCAGCCGGTCATGGAGAAATACTTGGAGAAAGAGTTGATGACATAGACATCGTCGGTGACTTCCAGCGCGGACACGGCGCGGCCCTGGTACTGGAGGCCGTGGTAGATCTCATCTGAAATCAAGGAGATGCCCCGGGACGCGCAGGCATTGGTTAACGCCGTTAGCTCTGGCTTGAACAGCATGGTGCCGGTCGGGTTGGCGGGGCTGGCAACGATCAGGCCATCAAGGTCATCCGTGAGGTGATCGGGCGTGGGTTGGAACCGTGTTTCGACATGGGTTTGCAGGCCCACGGGTTCCAGCGACAGGGCGCTGAGGATCTGGCGATAGGACGGATAGCACGGCTCGCCCAGTGCCACGCGCGCACCCGCGTCGAACAGCGCGGTGAAGGCAAGGATGAAAGCCCCCGACGCGCCCGCCGTCAGGACGACGCGGGCGGGGTCCAGGTCGATGCCGTACCACTCTGCGTAAAGCGCCGCGATGCCCACCCGCAGATCCGGGCGCCCCAGGGCCACGGTGTAGCCAAGGGGGCCTGCGGCCATCTCGGCGGCCAGACGGTCGCGCGCGGCCTTCGGCGCGCCGGTGCCGGGCTGGCCGACCTCCATATGGATGATGTGGCGTCCGGCGTCCTCAAGCGCGCGGGCCTGCTCCATCACGTCCATCACGATGAACGGGTCGACGTGGGATCTGGTGGATTGGCGCATGGGACGGCTCCGTTGATGTCACGCAGGTGTGAGACCACCCATGCGCGCTTTCGTCAATGGCAGCGCAGGCGTGATGTGTTAAACATGGGCAAACAGCCATTGAGCGGAGAGATTGATGAAACGAATGTTGATGAGCGTGGCGGCAGTCGCCATGTTGGCCCTGCCCCTTGGCGCGACCGAGATTGGCGACATGACGGACGCAGAGCGTCAGGCGTTTCGCGCGGAAGTGCGCCAGTATCTGCTGGATAACCCCGAGGTCCTGATGGAGGCGATCGGGGTGCTGGAACAACGCCAGGCGGAAGAGGAAGCCGCCGCCCAGGAGGTCGCCGTCGCAGAGAACGCGCCCGCGCTGTTCAACTCCTCCTTCGACCATGTCGGCGGCAACCTGGACGGCGACGTGGTGATCGTGGAGTTCGTCGACTACCGGTGCAGCTTCTGCCGACGCGCGCACCCGGAAGTGGCGGAGTTGATCGAGACCGATGGAAACATCCGCATCATCACCAAGGAATTCCCGATCCTGGGCGAGCAATCCGTGCTGGCGTCCCGCTTCGCGATTGCCACCAGCATCGCGCTGGGCGGTGAGGCCTATGAACTGGTGCGCGACGGCCTGATGGCCATGCGCTCGGACGTCACGGAACTGGCCTTGGCGCGGTTGGCCGATGACCTGTCGCTGGACAGCGAGGCGATTTTCGCGGCGATGGACGACCCGCTGGTGCAAACCACGATCGATGCCAATTACGCGTTGGGACAGCGGATGGGGATCACCGGAACCCCGTCCTTCGTGTTCGGCGACCAGTTGGTGCAGGGCTATGTGCCGCTGTCGAACATGCAGGATATCGTGGCGATCATCCGCGACACCGCCGGCTAAGTCGTCATTGCCTTGAGATGTGAAAAGGGCACCCCACTGGGCGCCCTTTTTGTATCAGCCCCGCGACCACCAGCCGCGCCGTTTCGGCTTGGCCGGTTCCTCGGGGGAGGCGGCGGGCGCGGGCGCGGGCTCTGCCGCGACAAGCTCGGGCTCCGGTTCGGGCTCCGACACAAGCTCAGGCTCCGGTTCTGCTGCGACCGTCTCGGGCGCTGCTTCTGTGACCTCCGGCTCTGGCGCAGGTTCTGCTTCCGGCTCCGGCGTGGGCTCGGCCTCGGCGGCCTCGGCCACAGCGGGTTCCGTGGCTGGCTCTTCGGCAGGCCCCTCGGAAGTTTCCGTTGCGGGCTCAGGTGCGGGCTCGGCTGGCGCGTCGACCGGGGCCACTTCGGCCTCTGTTGCCTCGGCAGAGCCCTCGGACTTGCGACCACGTCCGCCGCGCCGCGAGCGGCGGCGCTTCTTGGGCTGGTCGTCGCCGTCTTGCGCAGCGGCCTCGCCATCACCTTCGCCTACGGCGTCGGCATCGGCATCGGCGGTTGCCTCGGTGGCCCCCTCCTCGGCTGAGGCCACCTCGGCGGAGTCAGTGTTCTCGCCACCATTCTCACCGCCGTTCTCACCAGCGTCGTCGCCATTCCGGCGACGGCCCCGGCCCCCGCGACGGCGGCGGCGCTTTTTCTTGGGTTGATCGTCTTCGGCGACTTCCGCCTCTTCAACCACCTCTTCGATCTCGTCCGGGACATCCTCATCGATGTCGTCCATCAGGCTGGAGTCCATCGACACGATCGGCGCAACGGCGGTGATCTTGCGGGTGGCGGTCTTGAACTTCTCGATCTTGTAATCCGGCACAATCAGGCTCGCGTCGGCCTCGATGCGGATCGCCATGCCGGTGCGCGCCTCAATCGCGTCCAGATACTCGCGCTTGAAGTTGATCAGGTAGTTCACGATCCCCACGGGCGCTGTCAGCAGCACCTCTTTCGAGCGGCCGCGCGTGCTTTCCTCTTCCAGCATGCGCAGGATCGACAGCGCGAGGCTATCGTCCGAGCGGACCAGACCGGTGCCATGGCAATGGTGACAGGCCTGCGTCGTGGCCTCCAACATGCCGGGGCGCAGGCGCTGGCGCGACATTTCCATCAGGCCAAACGTGCTGATCCGGCCCACCTGAATGCGGGCGCGGTCGGTCTTCAGCTTGTCCTTGATGCGCTTCTCGACAGCGTTGTTGTTGCGCCGCTCGTCCATGTCGATGAAGTCGATCACGATCAGACCGGCAAGGTCGCGCAGACGCACCTGGCGCGCCACCTCTTCGGCGGCCTCAAGGTTGGTTTTCGTCGCCGTGTCCTCGATGCTGCCCTCTTTGGTGGAGCGGCCAGAGTTCACGTCAATGGCGACCAGCGCCTCGGTGATGTTGATCACGATATAGCCGCCGGACTTCAGCTGCACCGTCGGGTTGAACATATCCGACAGATACGATTCCACCTTGTATTTGGCGAACAGAGGCACGCCGCCGGTATGCTGTTTCACGTTCTTGGCGTGGGACGGCATGATCATCTTCATGAAGTTCTTGGCGTGCTTGTAGCCCGCCTCGCCTTCCACGATCACCTCACCGATATCGCGGTTGTAAAGGTCGCGAATGGTGCGGTGGATCAGGTCGCCTTCCTGGTAGATCGGGGCCGGCGCGATGGATTTCAGCGTCAATTCCCGGATCTGTTCCCACTGGCGTTGCAGGTATTCGTAATCGCGCTTGATCTCGACCTTGGTGCGCTGGCTGCCTGCCGTGCGCACGATCAGGCCCGCGCCCTGGGGCACGTCCAGCGCCGTGGCGATATCCTTCAGCTTCTTGCGGTCGGCGGCATTGGTGATCTTGCGAGAGATCCCGCCCCCGCGCGCCGTGTTGGGCATCAGCACACAGTAGCGGCCCGCCAGCGACAGGTACGTGGTCAGCGCAGCGCCTTTATTGCCGCGTTCTTCCTTGACGACCTGCACCAGCATGATCTGGCGGACTTTGATGACCTCCTGGATCTTGTACTTCTTGGGGCGGGGCTTGCGGACGGGGCGGATTTCTTCAACGTCGTCGTCGTCGGCCACGGTCTCGGTGTTGTCGTCCGCGTCGGTATCGGCCTCTGCGTCGTCCGAGTCATCCGCGTCCGAGTCACCCGCGTCCGAGTCATCGGCGTCCGAGGACTCATCGGTATCCGGCTCCTCAACAGGGGTTTCCTTCACCAGTTCCATCGGGGACAGCCCCTCGAAAGAGTCCGCGTCGTCCGTACCGGACGCCTCATCCCCGGCGTTTTCGCCGTCTTCAAGGTCCACGACATCCATGCCCGACGGCGTGCCCGTAGCAACGGCATCATTGCCCGCATCTTCGGCCTTGGTGTCTGTGCGGCGACGCCGACGGCGGCGCTTTGGTTTGGAAGATTCCTCTTCCTCCTCGCGGGCCTCCTGCTCGGCATAGGCGCGTTCTTCGGCCAGCAGAGCTTCGCGGTCCGCGACCGGGATCTGGTAGTAATCGGGGTGGATTTCCGAAAACGCGAGGAAGCCGTGCCGGTTCCCGCCGTAGTCGATAAAGGCCGCCTGCAACGAGGGTTCGACCCGCGTCACCTTTGCCAGATAAATGTTGCCTGCGAGTTGCCGCTTGTTCAGCGACTCAAAGTCGAATTCATCAACCCTGGTTCCATCTGCCACCACAACGCGGGTTTCTTCCGCGTGGGTGGCATCGATGAGCATTGTCTTAGCCATGTTTTCCTTGCTCGTGACACCTCCAACAACCATGGCGGGGCTTGGCCCGACACGGTCAGTAGAAAAGTCTCACGTTGTGCTATTAGAGCGATGGGCAAGGCGCGCAGAACGCAGGCGGCCAGAAGCCGCCCGATCCGTTCCAAAAGTGCGCCGAGGCCATACATCGCTGCTGTCTCCGGGGATCGGACCGCAATGTGGTCCGTCCGCCAATTCGTGCCTGCCCTTTTGTAATGGGGCGGGCGGTTAAGGGCGACCCAAAGCGCGCGATGGCGCGCAAGGGCCAAGTGACCTGCACCCGATGGTGGTGCGGCGTCATCGCGCTGCACAAACGTCAAAGAGGCAGAGAACCTGTTGTCTGACCCAACGGTCAGTCCTTTTACATTAAGGGGGGGCGGAACAAAAAGACAATGGGGAAACGGCGCGGTTTGGAAATGAAACCGAATTGGTCTAGTCGAAAGGCGTCTTCAATTGATCCGGCGCGCAACGGTAGCTGCATGTAAAAGGATCGCGGGTCTCGGGCGGGACCGCATAGGGGAAGATCGCGCGCATCCAGGCGGCGTAGGTGTCTGCAAGCGACGGGTGGGTGATGCTGCCCGCCCCGACAAACGGGATCGGCAAGAGGGGACGCTGCGCCATGTGCCCCACCACTGATCGATAGGTTGGTTGCAGCGGAGGTCCCGTAAAGGGATCGGGCCAATCGGTAAAGATCAGCACCGCGAATTGGGCATTCACGGCATCGGGCAATTGCCCGCCAAGAAGATCCGGCGCGATGAAATTGAGACGCCCGCTGTCGTCATGGATGATGACAGTATCATAGGGGGGCGCATGCCCGGCACCCTCCTGACCGGTGCCATAGGGCTCGGTGAAGCGTTGCGTGGTGGGATCCCCGTCGCCGGATGCCCCCAAACGCACCGGGCGCACGTACTGGGGCCCATCCAGGACGTCGCGCAGCGGATTGTCGGTAAACGTGTCTGGAATGTACCCGCCCATGCCGACCCAATAGGCATCGATATCGGTGCCGATGCTGACCACATCGCGGCAGATCTCACCGCATATGATACTGCTCCCCTCAATGAACAGCACGCGCTGCCCTGTCAGGTCCAGCCTGTCGGGGATCTGGTTGCGCGCTTCAAGCTCTTGCAAAAGCGAGGCATTGCGCAACCGGTCCAGCACCCCCGGCCCCGCAATGCCGGCAATCACCAGCGTGATGATCCCCAGCCCCAGAACACGTTACCCCCGCGACGCAAGGAAGGCACCAAAGCCGATGACCAAAAGGACAACGATCCCCGCCCCGACAATCAGGATGAGGATGATCGTTGCGGCTTCGTCGGTCAATACCACCGACTGGTCACAGATAATCCGACCGGCTCAGCCCGTACTTGGCCATCTTCTCGTTCAACGTCCGGCGCGGCAGGCATAGCTCATCCATGACCGACGCGATGGAGCCCCGGTGCCGGCGCATGGTGTTGTCGATCAGCATCCGCTCGAACGCCTCCACGTATTCCTTCAGCGGCTTGCCCTCGCCCATCGCTTGCGGCGCAATCTGGGTGTTGTCGGACATCAGAAGCGAGGCGATGGACCCCGACCCGCGCCGTTGTTGCAGGATCGCGCGCTCGGATATGTTGATCAGCTGGCGCACGTTGCCGGGCCAGGGCGCTTGCAGCAATTGCGCGGCCTCCTGCGCCGTGACCTGTGGCGCTTCGGTGCCGTATTCCTCACTGAATTGCTCTCCGAACCGGGTGAACAGCGTCAGGATATCCTCTCCGCGCTGGCGCAGCGGCGGCAGGTCGATGCGCATGGCGGCAAGGCGATAGAACAGATCCGGCCGCAGCGCCCCTTCGCATTGATCCGGTTCGGGCGCGTTGCAGATGGCGACGATGCGCGTCTCGGCGGGCGTGCCCTGATCGTTGATGAAGGTCAGAAGGCGGGCTTGCAGGGCTTGGGACAGCGCCTCGACGTCTTCCAGCACCAGCGTGCCGCCGCGGGCCTGTTCGACCAGCGGCTTGTCCTGGTCTTCGCCGACCGGGCCGAACAGTTTGGCCGAAAGCTCCTCCTCCTCATGGGCGGCGCACGACAGGACAACAAACTGCTTGCCCGCGCGGGGGCCAACCGCATGCAGCGCATGGGCGACCAGCGTCTTGCCGGTGCCGGTTTCGCCGGTGATCAGCACATGGCCGTCGGCCTGGCCGAGGTCCAGAATGTCCTCGCGCAACCGCTCCATCACCGGGGAAGACCCGATCAGTTTGCGCATCAGCACGGTGCCGTCGGAAAGTTCCCGCCGCAGGGCCCGGTTGTCGAGGGTCAGGCGACGTTGCTGCCCTGCCCGCTTGGCCAGATCGGTCATCCGATCCGGGTTGAACGGCTTCTCCAGGAAATCATAGGCCCCGATGCGCATCGCTTCGACCGCCATCGGCACATCGCCGTGGCCGGTGATCAGGATCACGGGAATACCGCTGTCGACCCCCATCAGCCGCTTCAGAAAGGCCATGCCGTCCATGCCGGGCATCTTCACGTCCGTCACCACCACGCCCGGAAAATCCGAGCCGATCGCTTTCAGCGCCTCTTCCGCGCTGGCGTAGGTCTCGGTGTCGAAGCCCGACAGCGCCAGCCACTGGCTGATCGACTGCCGCATGTCCTGCTCATCATCTACAATCGCGATCTTCATGGCGAAGATTCCTTTTTGTCCTGGCCTACGCCCTTCGGGCTTTAAAAGGCCGTTCGTCTGCCCCGCCTCTGCGGACGGCAAGTGCACTATTCCCAAACTCTGACACGCACGATGCGTGCTATTCCGCCGCCTCATTCGCTTCCGCACCGCCCAATGCCGGCAAGCGCACTTCAAATACCGCGCCCGCCTTTTCCCCATTGCGCGCCGTCAGACGCCCGCCAAGGTCCTTCACGATACCAGAAGAGATCGCCAGCCCAAGGCCAACCCCCTCTCCGGGTTTCTTCGTCGTGTAGAATGGCTCGAACAAAGCATCCAGATCGTCAATCCCCGGACCGCCGTCGCGCACGGTCAACACAACTTCGTCACCTTCCACGATGATCAGGTCGATCTCTTTCTCCTCCGACCCGCCCATCGCATCGAGCGCATTGCGCAACAGGTTGATGATCACCTGCTCCAGCCTCAGTCGATCCGCCATGACCATCGCGGGCTTGCGCGGCAGGGACTGGGTAATGTGCACCGTGTCACTGCGCAATTGCGGCTCCATCATGGTGATCGCGCCTTTCAGGGCGTCGCGCAGATCCACCGGTTCCAACGCGTCTGTGCCCTTACGGGCATAGGATTTCAGCTGCCGCGTGATCGCCCCCATCCGCTCGATCAGATCATCGATGCGCTGGAAACTGGAGGCTGCCTCCTCGGTCCGTTTGCGTTGCAGCAACAGGCGTGCGCCCGCAAGGTAGGTTTTCATCGCCGCCAGCGGTTGGTTCAACTCGTGAGACACGGCGGCGGACATCTCGCCCAAAGCTGCCAGTTTCTGGCTTTGCTGGAGGCTCAATTCCGCCTCTTCCAGCGTCCGCTCGACCCTTTGACGTTCGGCAATTTCCCGCTGTAGGCGGGCATTCAGGCGGCGCAACTCCGCCGACTCCCGCGCCAGTACGGCGGTCTGCAACCGGGCGCGACGGCTCAGCAGGTAGAACGCGCCTGCCAGCAGCAGCGCGAATCCCATGATTTCGAGTGCCAGGACCCCGTTCACCCGCTCCCGCACCGAGGTGTAGGCGGTGTAGCTGACGATGCGCCACCCCCGGAACGAGATCCGGCTTTCCAGCCGGATCGTGGCCGAGCCGAAGAAGTTGGGGCTGGGATCGCCAAAGGCCCAGTCTCCCGCCCCCTCCAGGGCGCGTTGAATGGCACTTGGCGGCGTGCGCAGGGCCATGGCCTCGGCCTCCGTGCGGCCACGCCAGCGGGGTTCCGTCGACAAGATGATATCGCCCTGGGAATTGGTCAGAAACACCGCCTCTGAGGCGCCGCGCCACCGCTCCACCAGACGGGCCAGGTCGATCTCCACAAGGATCACGCCAAGCAGGCCATTGCCGTTCTCAATCTGCCGCGAGAACGTGAAATCGAAGCGGCCCGTTTCCGGCTCGTTCGAGGTGAAAACGGTGTTGGAGGACCGCGTGGCCTCGACAAAGAAGGGATCGGTGCTGCGCCGCTCGGCCAGACGCGCGCGGTCCGTGGCGGCCACGACGCGCCCCTCGCGGTCCAGCAGCAGGATCGAGGCCGCCCCGATATCCTCCACGTAGGAGATCAGGTATTGCGAGGTCTGCGTGTAGTCATTGGCCTCCAACGCCCGGACCAGAACCGGGTCGCGCGACAGCAGCAGAGGCACGACCTGATGGCGCTGGATTTCCGACAGGACCGAGCCCGAGTAGATCGCCAGCCGCACCTCCGCGCGGTTGCGCGTGGTCTCGGTGAAGCGTTCCGTCAGCCAGATATTGGAGATCCAGATCACCGCCGCCGCGCCGCCCAGAAACACCACCATCAGCGCGCGCAGCACCCAGCGGCGACGGATGTCGCGCACAGGCGGGGTTGCGGGACGATCAGCAAGGCTCATGGCCAGAGACTATGCCGCGGCACGTCACGCCTCAAGAGGCGTGTCTGCCCCGGGGGAACTGCCGGGGGCCGTCGAGTAGCCGCCGGGGACTGGCAGGGCGCGGAGGGGGCGGTCTTCAGGCCGCCACCAGACTTGCCGCCAGCGACGCGAACAGCGCACTGCCCTCGGTACCCCCATGGGCCGCATCCACCGCGCGCTCGGGGTGGGGCATCATCCCCAGGACCCGCCGATTGGCGCTAAGCACGCCCGCGATATCAGCCCGCGCGCCATTGGGATTGTCGGCATAGGTGAAGGCAATGCGATCCTCGGCGCGCAAGACCTCAAGCCCCGCGTCGTCGATCTGGTAATTGCCGTCGTGATGGGCCACCGGGATGGTGATCTGATCGCCGAGGGTGTAGCCTTCGGTAAACGGGCTGGCGACGGTCGCCACCACCAGCCGCTCGGGCCGGCAGACGAACTTGATGCCGCTGTTGCGCATCAAGACACCGGGCAAAAGCCGCGTCTCACACAACACCTGGAAGCCGTTGCAGATCCCCAGAACGTGCCCGCCCCGCCCCGCAAATTCCGCCACAGCGCGCATGATCGGCGACTGCGCCGCAATCGCGCCACACCGCAGGTAATCGCCGTAGGAAAAGCCACCCGGAATGCCCACGACGTCGATGCCCGCAGGCAGCGCCGTTTCCTTGTGCCAGACCAATTGCGCGTCAAATCCGGCGCGGCGGAACCCCACGGCCAGATCACGGTCACAGTTGGACCCCGGGAACTGGAGAACCGCCGCCTTCATGCCGATTTTCCAGCCGGGCCCATCTCTACCCGGTAGCTCTCGATCACCGTATTGGCGAGCAGCTTTTCGCACATCTCACCAACCTGCGCCTCGGTGGTGCCGTCCGCCAGATCCAGCTCGATCACCTTGCCCTGACGCACGCCCTCGACGCCCTCAAACCCAAGCGATCCCAGTGCCGATTGCACCGCTGCGCCCTGCGGGTCCAACACGCCCTGTTTCAACATCACGGTCACACGTGCCTTGATCATTTCATCCCCCGCCAGCGATTACCGTTGGCAGGGGGCTAGAACAAAGCGCCGACCGGCTCAACCCCAGCCAGTGCCTTGTGCGCGATCTTGTGGACGAATCCGTGCCGATTCAGCCCTTGCGACGGCGCGCGGCCATCACACCAAGTCCGGCCAGCAAAAGCCAGCCACCCGCGGGCAGCGGGATGGGGGCCGTCGCCGGATCCGCGCTCAACGACGAATAGTCGACGCCAATCCCGTTCCCGGGCAAGGTGGACGTCCCGAAGCCAGAGACATTGGCAAAGATGCGCACCTCCAGGAAGCCATCGGTCAACAGCGCCGCATCTACGGCCATGCTGCGAATGTGAATCGACGCCTGCCGTGTCGAGATCCCTTCCCAGATTGAAGTATCCTGGGCGATGCCGTCGAAGAAGATGTCGATCGTATCCTGGCCCGGATCGAAGCTGTCGTGATCGAAAATGCTGAGTTCAAGGAACGCGTTGGTGTAGTCGCCCGCCGCGAATGAATGGGTAAAGCTGATATCGCCGAACGAGGTGGGCTGTGAATTGAGGTCTGTGCCGAAGAACCGGTTGAACGGATCCGCGTCCCCGTTTGCGTTGTTGGTGAATTCGGAAAGGATACTGGTCTGACCGTCTGTGAATTCGGCCGTCCCAAGCATATCCAGCACCGTGGCAGATGCCATTCCCGTGAAACACACTGCTGCCAAAGCAGCGGACAAAGTCTTTTTGATCATATGAACAATCCCTGATTACAAATTGAAGCGAACCAGGAAAACGTTGAAAATTTGAATCAAATCGTCTGCTGGCTGCGAGACGCTACACCAAAAGCCGTGATTCTCTTAATGGATTCTCAAGGTTAACGGATTCTCAAGGTGCAATCAGTTAATCAAGGTCGGCTTCGCCACTCCGGCAGGCCCCTGGGGCATCACGCCCAACCGCCGCGCCACTTCCGTGTAGGCATCGGCCAGATCGCCCAGATCGCGCCGGAACACGTCCTTGTCCAGCTTGCGGCCCGTCTCGATGTCCCACAGGCGGCAGCTGTCGGGGCTGATCTCATCGGCCACGATCAGGCGCATGAAATCGCCGTCCCAGATGCGCCCGATCTCGATCTTGAAGTCGACCAGCTTGATGCCGACCCCCAACATCAGGCCGGACAGGAAATCATTCACCCGCAGCGCAAGGCTGACCATATCGTCCAGGTCCTGCTGCGCGGCCCATCCAAAGGCGATGATATGCTCTTCGCTGACGATCGGATCGCCCAGATCGTCGTTCTTGAAGTAGAACTCCACGATCGGGCGCGGCATCGGTGTGCCCTCCTCGATCCCCAGGCGCTTGCAGATCGAGCCCGCCGCCACATTGCGCACGACCACTTCCAGCGGAATGATCTCCACCGCGCGGATCAGTTGCTCGCGCATGTTGAGGCGCTTGATGAAATGCGTCGGGACGCCGATATTGCCAAGGCCGGTCATGAAGAACTCGGACAGGCGATTGTTGAGCACGCCCTTGCCGTCGATGACGTCCTTCTTCTCGCCGTTCCCGGCGGTCGCGTCATCCTTGAAGTATTGCACAAGGGTGCCGGGCTCCGGTCCCTCGTATAGGGTTTTCGCCTTGCCTTCGTAGACCAGCTTGCGGCGTGCCATGCCTGATGTCCCCCGACGTTGAGGCGAAGCCGCTCTTCACCCATTCAGCGCCTGATACGCCAAGCCCCCCGCGCGGGCAAGCGGGCTTGACATATTAACCGCACAGACGCCCCATGGCCGGTGCAAAACCGTCGGAAAGTGACCCGTCATGGGCCTGACCTTCCAAGTCGCCGTGCCGTCCGGGCGCTGGCCAAGTTTCAATGAAATGAATGCGTTGATCGCCAAACGTGGCTATCCGCTGGCGGTGCTGCCCCAGGACGGGCAGTCCCCCGATGATCCGATGGCCGAGGCCGATGGTTTCCTCAGCTTTCACGCGGTATTTCGCGGCCAGATACAAGAGCCAGATACAAGAGCCAGATACAAGAGATGGACTGTTACCACTCGGTCTACACCGATGATTTGGCCGCAGAGATCAACGAATTTTTGCAAGATGTCGGGTCAGATCATCGCGTTGAGGCCGGCGCGCACGATTGGTCCTACGGCTATGGCCCTCGTATTTCGCCGGAATATCTTGCCCCCTATTGCATCCTCGCCGGGATCCTCGTGCTCGATTGCGGCAGCTATGGGTTCGAGGGACAGGGCCCCTCTTTCGGGGCCGACGCATATGGCCGCGCGGAATTGGCGGAAGCCGAGCAGCAACTCGCCCTTCTCGACAGCCCCTCTGCACAGCAGACCACCCCGTCCGCGCCGCCGCAGGCCGCGCCCAAGCCCGCCTCTCGCAAGCTATTCGGGCGGATACCGATCAATATCTGGACGATCTTCGCCGGAATCATCGTCCTGCTGCTGATGGCGGAATGCGTGGACAACACCATTTACAACTTCACCGGCACCCAAGGATAGCTGCCCCCGGTTACCACTTGCGGCCAGACCGCCCAAAGGCCATATTTCGCCTGACCCATCGACCGAGTAGGAACCTCTTTATGTCCACCTTCGACGACCGCGAAAACGCCTTCGAAAACAAGTTCGCCCATGACGCCGAGATGCAGTTCAAGGCCGAAGCCCGCCGCAACAAGCTTATGGGCCTGTGGGTGGCCGAGGCGCTTGGCAAGTCCGGCGACGATGCCAATGCCTATGCCGCCGAGGTCGTGAAAGCCGATTTCGAAGAGGCGGGCCACGAGGACGTGATGCGCAAGGTACTGGGCGATCTGGACGGCAAGATCCCCGAGGCCGAGGTCCGCACGAAGTACGATGCGCTTCTGGTCGTGGCCCAACAGCAGCTTATGAACGAGATCTAGGACAAGGTAGTTCCCGCCGTGCTCCGGTAGCGTCGGCGGCCAACTTCGCGACATGAGCGCGGGTTTGTTTTAATGCGCTACCGCTTCGCTACATGAGCGCGGGTGTACCTCTATGCGCTACCGCTTCGCTACATGAGCGCGGGTGTACCTCTATGCGCTACCGCTTCGCTACATGAGCGCGGGTAATATAAATCATGCGTATTTTGCGCCTTGCTCATATGCCGCGTCCAAGCCATGGCTCGGGCGCGCCATTTCCTGATCAAGGTCCTCTCCCATGCCCGATGCCCTCTCCCGCCTGCTTGCCGCCCGTGACTGGCTACTGGCCGATGGGGCGACGGGCACGACGCTGTTCAACATGGGGTTGCAGTCGGGCGATGCGCCCGAGTTGTGGAACGTCGACCACCCCGACCGGATCACGCAACTCTACAAGGGCGCGGTCGATGCGGGCAGCGACCTGTTTCTGACCAATTCTTTCGGCGGCACCGCCGCGCGCCTGAAGCTGCACGATGCCCAGTCCCGCGTGCACGAGTTGAACAAGGCAGCCGCAGAAATCGGCCGCGAGGTTGCCGACACCGCGGGCCGCGACGTTGTCGTTGCGGGCTCCATGGGGCCGACTGGCGAAATCATGGCTCCGATGGGCAAACTCACCCACGCGCTTGCCGTCGAGATGTTCCATGAACAGGCCGAGGGCCTGAAAGCGGGCGGCGCAGATGTGTTGTGGGTCGAGACGATCTCGGCCCCCGAAGAATACAAAGCCGCCGCCGAGGCCGCGAAGCTGGCCGACATGCCCTGGTGCGGCACGATGAGCTTTGACACCGCAGGCCGCACGATGATGGGCCTGACCTCGGCCGCCATGGCGGCGATGGTCGAAAAGCTGGACCACAAACCTTTGGCATATGGCGCCAACTGCGGCGTCGGCGCGTCGGATCTTCTGCGCACGACCCTGGGATTTCGCGCGTCGGGCACTACGCGGCCGATCGTGGCCAAGGGCAACGCGGGCATCCCCAAATACGTCGATGGCCACATCCACTATGACGGCACGCCCGAATTGATGGCGCGCTATGCCGTGCTTGCCCGGGACTGCGGCGCGACCATCATCGGCGGGTGCTGTGGCACCACGCCCGAACACCTGAAGCATATGCGCGCCGCCCTTGAGAACACGCCCCGAGGTGACAGCCCGAGCCTTGAGCAGATCGCAGAAGAGCTTGGCGGGTTTTCGTCCGGCGTCGATGGCACGGAAGAAGGCGGAGGCGGACCCGCGCGGGAGCGCCGCGGCCGACGCCGCGCCCGGACCTGAACCCGTTTACGTAAGATTAACCAGAATCCGGCGATCGTCACCGGATGGATGATCTCTTTGCACATGCCCCCGCCCTGCCCCCGACACTGGAAGCCGACCGATGGCTTGCCCATCTTTTCTCGGCCAAATCCGCGATCCGCGGCACCGTCGTGCGCCGCAAGGCGCGCGACGTCGAACGCATCGTGGGCTGGCCTCGCTTCCGCCACGAGCTGCGCCGCCGCGGGTACCGCGCCGTGCGCAACGGCTCCCAGGTCATCGTTTTCTGCAACGCCGAACCTATTCACCCGATCTGACGGCGCGCCCCAGACTTTTGCAAAAGTCTGGACAAAGCCTTGCAAGGCTTTGCAACAAGCCCTTGCAAGGGCTTGGAAAGAGTTTTGCAAAACTCTTTCACGGCGCCCACGACCATCACGCTCAAAACAAGGCCAGTTGATCGCCCCGCGCCAACGGCACCGCGAACAGATCGCGCCGCAACGGCGGCAGCCGTTCGGCCAGCCCCGCCGCCCGCACCGCGCGTTTGAACCGCTGCTGCAACAACTCCGCCCAGATCCCCTCGCCCCGCATCCGCTTGCCAAACTCGGCCTCGTAGGGCTTGCCGCCGTGCATGTCGCGCAGCTTGGACATCACGCGGCCCCGCCGCTCGGGGTAGTGTTCTGCCAGCCATTCCTGCCACAAGTCCGCCACCTCGCGCGGCAAGCGGATCGGGATCATGCTCGCCGCGACAGCGCCCGCATCTCGGGCCGCCGCCACAATCCCCTCCAACTCATGGTCGGTCAGGCCCGGCACCAGCGGCGAAAGCATCACCCGCACCGGCACACCGGCCTTGGCCAGCACCTCGATAGCACGCAGACGGCGCACGGGCGATGGCACACGGGGTTCCATCTTGCGCGCCAGATCCGCCTGCAACGTCGTGACCGAGATACCAACGCGGGCCAAGCCCGCCTGCCCCATCTCGGCCAGGATATCCACGTCACGCTCGATCAAGGTGCCCTTGGTGGCGATGCCCACCGGGCGCCGGAACGTCTGCAAGACCTCCAGCACGCCGCGCATGATGCAACGATCACGTTCGATGGGCTGATAGGCATCGGTATTGGTACCGATGGCGATCGTGTCGCAGCGATAGGAGGGGCGGCGCAGCTCGGCCTCCAGAACCTCCGCCGCGTTGGGCCGCGCAATCAGCCTGGTCTCGAAATCCAGCCCCGGCGACAGGCCCAGGTACGCATGCGACGGCCGCGCGAAGCAATAGACGCAGCCGTGCTCGCACCCCCGGTAAGGGTTGAGCGAGCGGTCAAACGAAATATCAGGCGAGGTGTTGCGGGTGATGATACTGCGCGCGACCTCTTCAGTCACCTCCGTGCGCAGGGGCGGCAGGTCTTCTTCAATGTCCCACCCGTCGTCCACGGCCTCCCGGCCATGGCGCTCGAACCGCCCGACAGCGTTGCTCTGCACGCCGCGCCCGCGGGCTGGATTGCCCTTCACTCTCATCGGGAAAAAATAGAACATACGCAGAACATCGGCAACCGACGTCGCGCAGCCCTCGCTCCATGTCGCAAACAGCCGTCAAGCCAAGACTGAAAACCTTAGATAGTGAAAAAAACCGGCACGTCCGCCGGTTAGCAGGGAAGCCCACCATGTCTGACCAAGAAGACGACATCATCCTGTCCGAGCTGAACGACGAAGACCTCGTCGCTCAGATGTTCGACGATCTGTATGACGGCCTCAAAGAAGAAATCGAGGAAGGCGTGAACATCTTGCTGGAACGCAAGTGGGAACCCTACCGCGTCCTGACCGAGGCGCTCGTGGGCGGCATGACCATCGTCGGCAACGACTTCCGCGATGGGATCCTTTTCGTGCCCGAGGTTCTGATGGCGGCCAACGCCATGAAGGGCGGCATGGCGATCCTGAAGCCCCTGTTGATCGAAACGGGCGCGCCGCGCGTCGGCAAGATGGTGATCGGCACCGTCAAGGGCGACATCCACGACATCGGCAAGAACCTTGTGGGGATGATGATGGAAGGGGCAGGCTTCGAGGTGGTGGACCTTGGCATCAACAACGCCGTGGAGGGCTATCTGGAGGCGCTGGAGACCGAGAAGCCCGATATCCTTGGCATGTCCGCCCTGCTGACGACGACAATGCCCTACATGAAGGTCGTGATCGACACGATGGTCGAACAGGGCATCCGGGACGACTACATCGTGCTGGTCGGCGGCGCGCCCCTGAATGATGAATTCGGCAAGGCCATTGGCGCGGACGCCTACTGCCGCGACGCCGCTGTAGCGGTGGAAACGGCCAAGGAATGGGTGGCGCGCAAGCACAACCAGATGAGCGCCTCCGCCTGATCCGAAACGTGTGCTATGACAGGCCTGCGCCGGGACATCCCCAGCGCAGGCCTTTTCATGTCCGGACACG
The DNA here is from genome assembly GCF_019195455.1 of Gymnodinialimonas phycosphaerae. Lineage (NCBI taxonomy): Bacteria > Pseudomonadati > Pseudomonadota > Alphaproteobacteria > Rhodobacterales > Paracoccaceae > Gymnodinialimonas > Gymnodinialimonas phycosphaerae. Next base: position 1,351,136 of record NZ_JAIMBW010000001.1, read on the forward strand.
CCCATGATCGACGTCATCCTTGCAACACCGCGACACGTCTCCCTCTTCGGCAACGTCCATGAAGACGTTTTCGACGGCCCGATCATCCCGGCGATGTTGGACAGTTTTCTCGCCGACCAGAAGCAGCACATCTTCATCGCCCTGGACGACGGCCTCATCTGCGGCATGTGTTCCGGGATGCATCATCACCACCCCGACAAGGCCCCGGATATGTGGATCAACGAATTAAGCGTGGCCGAACCCTGGCGCCGTCGCGGCATTGCCACCCGCCTGATCACCGCCCTTTGCGATCACGCGCGCACCCTCTCGTGCCATGAGATCTGGGTGATTGCCGACCCCACGGACATGGCCGAGGGGTTCTATGCCAGCCTCGAATGGCGCAAAGACGGCACCCGTCTGGCGATGTTTTCGGACACGCTTTAGCGGTTGCGCCCGCCCGGACCTGCGGGCCTAGTAGCCCCATGTCAGACCCCCGTTCCATGATGCCCCCTCGCGACCTTGCGCTGGTTCTTCTCGTCATCGTGGCGTGGGGGTCTAACTTTACCGCGATGAAGCTGGTGCTGGACGAGCTGCCGCCCTTCCTGTTCGTCGGGCTGCGCTTTGCAATCCTTGTGCCCCTGATCGTCTTCTTCCCGCGCCCCGCCTCGTGGCGGGCAATCGTGGCGATCGGGCTGCTGGTCAACATGGGCCAGTTCGGGTTCCTCTTCTCGGCCATGCGGGCGGATGTGACGGCGGGATTGGCCTCGCTGATCCTGCAAAGCCAGGCGCCGCTGACGATCCTTCTGGCGGCCATCTTCTTTGGCGAACGGGTCAGCTGGCCACAAATCCTGGGCGTGGCGCTGGCCTGCCTTGGCGTGGCGGGCTTCGGCGTCGCAGGGGGCGGCAACATCACCCTGATCGGCCTGGGGTTGGTGCTTTGCGGCGCGCTCTGTTGGGCCTGCGGCAACCTCGTCTTCCGCCGCCTGCCGGGCGTCAATATGGCCGCGCTTTTCATCTGGGCCAGCCTGATCCCGCCCCTGCCGATGTTGGGCCTGTCCCTGGCGGTAGAGGGCCCCGCCCCCTTCGCCACCATCGCCGCCATGGGTCCCAGCGGCTGGGCGGGCGTCTTTTACGTGGCGATCCTTTCGACCATCATCGGCTATTCGATCTGGGGCGGGCTGTTGTCGCGCCACCCGGCGGCGCTGGTCACCCCCTTCGCGCTTGGCATTCCCATCGTCGGCCTGCTGACCGCCTGGGCCGTCCTGGGCGAGACCGTCGGCCCGTGGGAGGCGTTCTCCGGCGCCATCATCCTGGGCGGCATCGCCTTGGCGGTGTTGGGGCCCCGGCTCTTTCGGGTGCGCTGAATTGGCCCATGGGCGCGCGCCACGGCCGCCCCATATGCCGTTGGGAAAACACCAAAAAAGGGCTGAAACATGATCTCCATCCAGGCGAAAATCATCCTTGGCGCCGTGGCTTTCGCCATTGTCGCCTCGGCGCTTACGATCTGGCTGATCCTGGCGTGGGGCAATGGCGCCTTCGCCATGGTCGTGCCGCTGGCACTGGCAGGCGCCTTGGCGCTGGTTGTCTATTCGGTCGTGTTCAAGGGCAAGGGCGGGCCGTCCTGAGGGGCGACCCACCCTTCTGTCAGACGCGGGGCCGCGTCAGGTAGTGCACCGTTCCGGCGGCGGCGACGGCATAGATAACGTGGCCCGCAAGCGCGACCCAGGTGATCCGGGCAAAGCCAAGGAACGCAGGATTGCCGGCGATCCAGGCAATGAAACCAATGGCAAAGACCCAAAGCGCCACGCCGTAAAGGGCGGCGGCGACGCTCCAATGCAGGCCGGGCACGACACGCGCCATGATCGGCCGGGCGATGAACAGCCAGCCCACCGGATAGGCGATCACGCCGACCAGAAACAGGTGCATGAAGTTGCCCCAGGCGGCGGAATTCGGCAGCCCCAATGCGCCCAGGAAACCGCGGGCAAGGCCTACGGGTGCAAGGCCTCCCAGGCCCAGAAGCGGCGCAATCGCCTTGCCCCAAAGATCGAAGGCCAATGTGCCCACCGCGCCCGATAACACGATCAGTGCAACGGTGTTGAGGGTGATTTCCGGCAAGGCGGTGGCGGGGTTTGCGTTTGTGGTTGTAGCGGTCATCGGGTCGGGTCCCTTGTCTATGGTGTCGGTTATAAGGTTGTGTGGTGTTGTTCTGTGGGGCGACCCTCAACGGGCTAAGACCTCCGCTCAAGCCACGGCTGCGTGAGCGCACGGCGGTGTGAAAGGTGTTTCAATGCACATAGATGACAATGATCTGGTTAAGCTTGGCATGGATGCACAAAATTCCGGTCGTATTCTGCTGCTGGCCTGCGGGGCGCTGGCCCATGAGGTTTTGGCGCTCAAGCGGCTAAACACTTGGGATCATTTGGATCTTCATTGCCTGCCTGCGATATTGCACAACACGCCAGACGCGATACCCGACGCGGTAGAGGCCGCTGTGCGCGCGCGGCGCGCCGATTATGACGACGTTTTCGTGCTCTACGCCGATTGCGGAACCGGCGGATTGTTACAGGCGCGCTGTGCCGATCTGGGCGTCCAGATGCTGGAAGGCCCCCACTGCTATTCGTTTTTTGAAGGGAATCAGGCCTTCGAGGCGCGCGGCGAGATGACGTGCTTCTACCTGACGGACTTCCTCGTGAAGCAATTCGACGCCTTCGTCACGAAACCCCTCGGCCTCGACCGCTTTCCCGAACTGCGTGACACGTATTTCGGCAATTACACGACGCTGGTCTACCAGGCCCAGGTCGATGATCCTGCGTTGACCGAACTGGCAAAGGGGTATGCGGACCGTTTGGGCCTGGCGTTCGAGCGGCGTTTCACCGGCTACGGTGATCTGGAAAGTGCCTTGGCGCGGCTGTGATCGCGCGCGGTGTTCAGGCGTCGATTATGTCTATTCCACGAACAACCCGTTTCCGCATCGCATCCCTTTGACGCCCCTGTCCAAATGCGCATATGCTTGATTAATTTCAAATAAAAACAGGGTTTTGGGACACAATGGCACTAAACTTCAAATTTCTTTTGGCCGCTGGCGCCGTCGCGCTCAGCGCGTCGGTCGCATCGGTCGCGTCGGTTGCGTCGGCCAACACCGTCACCTTCGATCCACTCGCCCAGGGCGATGACACGATCTCGCAGCCGGGCCGTGACAATTACGTCAGCCTGGACCTCAATCAGGACGGCTACAGCGACATCCTGCTTGGCATCAGCGACGGGCGCTTCTCCTTTGGCCGCGCCTTTGTTCAGGCCCTCTCGGATGAGTTCCGCTTCGTCGATGGCCCCCCCGTTACGCCCGTACCGGTCGAACCGACGCCGAACGACACCCCCCGCGATCTTGACGATGCCCCCTTTCAGTTCGTCGCCCCTTACCAGGAAGTGCTGATTTCCGATCGTCTCTATGGCGCAGGCGACACCATCGCCGAGGCGGATTTCTCCACCAATCGTTTCGACGCCCTGTTCGGCTCTACCTCCGCCAGCTTCCCCAACCTGCTTCCAGAAGTCGGCGATACAGCCAACTTCGGGTTCCGGATCGAGATCGGCGAAAGCCAATATCAGCAAATCGATGGGTTTCTGCCGACGGGCTTCATTGGCGACAGCCAGGTGTTCTTCGGCTTCCTTCAGGTGTCCCATGGCTCCATCGTGATCGGCCAGGCGGGCTACAGCACCGTGCCAGGTGTCTCTGCGGTCATTCCGGGCGGTGGCTCGATTAGCCCGGTGCCCCTGCCCGCTGGTGCCGTGCTTCTGCTTGGCGCGCTTGGCGGCCTTGGCGCGATGCGCCTGCGTCGCCGCGCGTGATCAGAGGTGAATAAAAGGTAAACGAAAATCCTATAATCGTTTACTTTCAATATCTTGACCCTCCTGCTCAAGCTTGAGCAGGAGGGTTTTTCGTTGTTTCGCGCGCCCCTTTCACGGGCAACCCCACCGAAGCAAGCCCCGTTCAGTGATTGTCCCGTGGCAGGTCCTTGGCAATGCGCTGGTAGGCCGTCGCCAGCTCAAGACAGCCCCCATCGGCCAGCTGACCCACGTGGCGGCGGTACATCTCTTGCCACGGCGTCTGGTGGTGCAATTCCGGCGCGATCCAGGCGGCTTTGCGGGCCTCCCATTCCGCCTCGGGCACCAGCGCGTTCAGCGTGCCTTCATTGAGGTCCAGCTTCACCCGGTCCCCGGTTTTCAGGTACGCCAGCCCGCCGCCCACAACGGCCTCGGGCGAGGCATTCAGGATCGACGGGCTTTCCGAGGTGCCCGATTGCCGCCCATCGCCCACCGTCGGCAAGTGCTTGATCCCGTCCCGGATCAGCGCGTCGGGCGGCTGCATGTTCACCACTTCCGCCGAGCCGGGGTAGCCCACGCAGCCCACACCACGGATGAACAGGATACTGTCCTCGCCCACCGCAAGATCTGGATCGTTGACGCGCTCGTGGTAATCCTCGGGCCCTTCGAAGACGACCGCCCTGCCCTCGTATTGGTTGTCCTTCAGGAACCTTCTGCGGAAGTCCTCGGAAATCACCGAGGTCTTCATCAGCGCGCTGTCGAACAGGTTGCCCGACAGCACCGCGAAACCGGCGTTCTCGCGCATCGGACGGGCGACCGGGCGGATCACGTCCTCGTCCCGGCTGCGCGCGCCCTCCAGCGCATCGCTCAGCGGCTTGCCCGAGGCGGTCATCACGCTGCCATCCAGCAGGCCTGCGGCAAACAGCTCTCCCATCACCGCGGGCACGCCGCCCGCCCGGAAGAAGCTCTCGCCCAGATATTCGCCCGCAGGCTGCATGTTGACCAACAGCGGCAGCGCGTGGCCCACCGTCTCCCAATCCGTCACATGCAGGGCCACGCCCGCATGGCGCGCGAGCGCCTGCAAATGCGGCGGCGCGTTGGTCGACCCGCCGATGGCCGTGTTCACCTTGATCGCGTTCTCGAAGGCCGCGCGCGTCAGGATGTCGGAGGGTTTCAAATCCTCCTCCACCATCTCCACCGCGCGACGACCGGTCAGATAGGCCATCTCCATCCGCTCACGGAACGGCGCGGGGATCGCGGCGGCGCCCGGCAAGGTCATGCCCAACGCCTCGGCCAGCGCGTTCATCGTCGAGGCCGTGCCCATCGTGTTGCAGTGCCCCAGCGACGGTGAGGACGCGCAGGCCATCTGCATGAACTCCTCATAGTCGATCTCTCCGGTCGCCAGCAGCCGCCGCCCCTCCCAGATCGCGGTGCCAGAACCTGCGCGCTTGCCCTTGTGCCAACCATCGAGCATCGGCCCGCCGTTGAGCGCAATCGCCGGAAGATCCACCGTAGCGGCCCCCATCAGCATCGCGGGCGTGGTCTTGTCACAGCCCGTCGTCAGAACGACGCCGTCGATCGGATAGCCGTGCAGCACCTCAACCAGTGACAGATATTGCAGGTTGCGGTCTAGGGCTGCCGTGGGGCGCTTGCCGGTCTCCTGGATCGGATGGACCGGGAACTCTAGCGGAATGCCCCCTCCGTCCCGTATGCCCGCCTTGATCCGGTCCATCAGGAAGACGTGGATTTTGTTGCAGGGCACCAGATCGCTGCCGGTCTGCGCGATGCCGATGATGGGCTTGTCGGCCTGAAGTTCCCCCCGCGTGAAGGCCTGGTTCTGATACCGTTCCAGGTACAGCGCCGTCATGCCCGGATTGTTGGGGTTGTCGAACCATTCCTGGGAACGGTAACGGCGGTTCGCCTTGGTGTCGGACATGCGTTGGGTTCTACTATTTGAAACTGAAGACCAAATGTTGAAACAAGACTACCGCGCCTTGTGATCCACGCTCAACCCCATACGCGCAGCCCCAGAAGCGGGGCTCCCTTTCATCTTGCCAAAAAAACTCAAGCCGCGCCTGCCACCCCGCCCAAACGCTGCAAACCGGGCGCAACCGCCCGCGCCGCGCGGACGCAGGCCGCGCGGCGCCACGCCCAAAGTGAGAAGGGGCGCCGTCAGGCGCTCCTTGAACACGGGAGCGCACCGAGTCCCAGCCGGGGGCGCCCCTCAGATATAGGCGAGGGCATCGCGCACCAAAGGCGCAAGATCCGTGTCATCCTCTGAAGCGTGGGCCTTCAGTTCAGCCCGCATCTCGGGACCCCAGAAATCGTTCAAATGCGCCGCCACACGCTCGGCCTGATCGGCGCCGGGTTGGGTGGCGAAGAAGCTGGCGATCTGGTTGGCCATGCGGATCAGTTTGTCATGCGGCATCTATCTGGCTCCGGTCGATCCGTTGCGGATGGGTGAAGGTTTCCAGCCGCCCGCCGTCCCCAAGGGTCCTGGCAAACGCGGCAATGGTCAGGTTGGCCGCTTCGGCCACCCGCACCGCGTGGGCGGTCGGGGCCGAGACGGCGACAAGGATCGGGCAGCCAAGAAGCACAGTCTTCTGAACCATCTCCAGCGACACCCGGGATGTCAGCACAACCGCGCCCCCCTGCGGATCAACCCCGTCACACAGAAGCGCGCCGATCAGCTTATCGAGGGCGTTGTGACGCCCGACATCCTCGCGGGCGGCGATGATCCCTTTGCCCGGCTGCAAGAAGCCAGCCGCGTGAACCGCATGGGTCAGATCATGCAGCGGTTGGTGCTGTCGCAGCGCGTCGGGCGCATGCGCGGCCTCGGCATATCCAAGGACGCCGCCGTCCGGCAGAACAGGCAAATCGCGCAGGGCTTGTTCAAGCGAGTCGATCCCGCAAAGCCCGCATCCCACCGGCCCCATCATCGCGCGGCGCCGGGCGCCAAGGGCCTCGGCGATGGCGTCAGGCACCCACAATCGCGCCTCGATCCCGGCTTCCATCTCGACGATGTCCAGCTGTTCGATCTCGTCCGGCCGCGCGAAGCCTTCCGTGAAGGCGAAGCCCACGGCGAAGTCTTCCAGGTCCGCGGGCGTGCACATCATCACGGCCTGGGTCGATCCGTTGACCGTCACGGCCACCGGCACTTCATCGGGCAGAGAGCGTGCGACGTCGCGCGCGCCCTCCGGTCCCAAGGCCAGTGCCGATATGGAGCGGCTGGCCTTCACTCTGCCGCCGTCGCGATACGGCGCGACTTCTGGGCCAGGGCGTTGTAGTCGCGCTGCCATTCGGACGGGCCGTTGGACAGGCCGACTTGCACCGCCGTCACCTTGTATTCCGGACAGTTCGTGGCCCAATCGGAATGATCGGTGGTGATGACATTGGCCTGTGTGTCGGGGTGGTGGAAGGTGGTGTAGACAACGCCCGGCACCACCTTATCCGTCAGCGTCGCCCGCAGAGAGGTTTCCCCGGCGCGGGACGCCAGCTTGACCCAATCCCCCTCTTTCACGCCCCGCACTTCGGCGTCGTGGGGGTGGATTTCCAACACATCCTCCCCGTGCCACACGGTGTTTTCCGTGCGCCGTGTCTGCGCGCCAACGTTATACTGGGACAGGATACGCCCCGTGGTCAGCAGCAGCGGGAAGCGGGGCCCGGTGCGTTCATCGGTCGGGATATATTCCGTCACGATGAACCGCCCCTTGCCGCGCACGAACCCGTCGACGTGCATGATGGGCGAGCCATCAGGCGCTGCGTCATTGCAGGGCCATTGCACCGATCCACGCTCTTCCAGCATGGCGTAGTTGACGTTGGCGAAACCGGGCGTCGTCTCGGCGATCTCATCCATGATCTGAGACGGGTGAGTATAGTGCCAATCGGCCCCCATGGCTTTGGCCAAAAGCTGCGTGACCTCCCAATCGGCATAGCCGTTCTTGGGTTTCATCACCTCGCGCACGCGGTTAATGCGACGCTCGGCGTTGGTGAAGGTGCCCTCCTTTTCCAGGAAGGTCGATCCGGGCAGGAAAACATGGGCGTAGTTCGCCGTCTCGTTCAGGAACAGGTCGTGGACGATCACGCATTCCATCGCCGCCAGACCCGCGCTGACGTGCTTGGTATCGGGGTCCGATTGCAGGATATCCTCGCCCTGACAGTACAGCCCCTTGAAGCTGCCATGGACCGCCGCATCCAGCATGTTGGGGATGCGCAAGCCGGGCTCTGGGTCAATCTCCACGCCCCATTTGCTCTCGAACAGGGCGCGGACCTCGTCGCCCTTCACGTGGCGATAGCCGGGCAATTCGTGCGGGAAGCTGCCCATATCGCAAGCGCCCTGCACGTTGTTCTGGCCCCGCAGCGGGTTCACGCCCACGCCTTCGCGGCCCAGGTTGCCCGTCAGCATCGCAAGGTTGGCGATGCCCATCACGGTGGTGGACCCCTGGGAGTGCTCGGTCACCCCAAGCCCATAATAGATCGCGCCATTGCCGCCGGTGGCATAAAGGCGGGCCGCTTTGCGCAGCTCTTCCGCCGGGACGCCGGTCAGCATTTCGGTCATCTCGGGCGAGTGACGGACATCGCGGACGAACTCGGCGTATTCCTGGAACTCGTTCCAGTCGCAGCGCTCGCGGATGAAGGCCTCGTCATACAGCCCCTCGTCCACGATCACATGGGCCATCGCCGTGACCACGGCCACGTTTGTGCCCGGGCGCAGCGGCAGGTGATGGGCCGCCTCGATATGGGCAGAGCGCACAACATCCGTCTTGCGCGGGTCGATGACGATCAGCTTGGCACCTTGGCGAACCCGCTTCTTCAAACGCGAGCCGAAGACCGGGTGCGCGTCCGTGGGGTTCGCGCCGATGATGACGGCGACGTCCACATGTTCCACGCTGTCAAAGTTCTGCGTGCCCGCCGACGTGCCAAACGTCTGGCCCAAGCCGTAACCTGTGGGCGAGTGACAGACCCGCGCGCAGGTGTCGGTGTTGTTGTTCATGAACACGCCGCGCGCCAGCTTCTGCACAAGGTAGGTTTCCTCGTTCGTGCAGCGCGAGGAGGTGATTACTCCAATCGACTTGCGCCCATACTTCTCTTGCAAGCCCCGCATGCGATCCGCGGCGAAGCCGATCGCCTCCTCCCAGCTGACCTCTTTCCACGGCTCATCGATGCTGTCGCGGATCATCGGGCTCAGAATGCGGTCGGAGTGGTTGGCGTAGCCGTAGGCAAAGCGTCCCTTGACACAGGAATGGCCGCGGTTGGCCTCTCCGTTCTTATATGGTGTCATGCGCACCAACTCGTCGCCGTTCAACTCGGCCTTGAACGAGCAGCCGACACCGCAATAGGCGCAGGTGGTAATGACGGACCGCTCTGGCGTGCCCAGTTCAATGACGCTTTTCTCCTGCAACGTCGCCGTCGGGCAGGCCTGCACACAGGCCCCGCAGGACACGCAGTCGGACGCCATGAAATCGTCCAGCGGCCCGCCAGCCGACACACGGCTGTCGAAACCGCGGCCCTGAATGGTCAGGGCGAAGGTGCCCTGCACTTCTTCGCAGGCCCGCACACAGCGCGAGCAGACGATGCATTTGGAGGGGTCATAGGTGAAGTACGGATTGCTGTCGTCCTTGGCGATCCACTCCGGGTTCGCTTCACCGCCCACGCGCGCCTCGAAATGGTTGATAAGGCTACCGTTTTCCGGCGCCTCGTAGCGGACATCCCGCAGGCCCACGGCACCCGCCATATCCTGCAACTCGCAATCGCCATTGGCGGCACAAGTCAGGCAATCGAGCGGGTGGTCGCTGATATAAAGCTCCATTACGCCCTTGCGGATCTTCTTGACCTTGGACGATTGGGTGCGCACCGCCATCCCCTCGGCCACCGGCGTGGTGCAAGACGCGGGCGTGCCGCGCCGCCCCTCGATCTCGACCACACACAGGCGGCAGGACCCGAAAGCCTCCACGCTATCGGTGGCACACAGCTTGGGGATCGACAGGCCAATCTCGGCCGCCGCGCGCATGACAGAGGTGCCTTCCGGCACCGTCACCTCGAAACCGTCCACGGTCAGCGTCACCGGCTTGCCAACCTTGGCGGGCGTGCCGAAGTCGCGGTCGTTTGGGATGATGAAATCTTTCATTCTGCGGCCTCCCGGGCAACGGCGAATTCTTCTGGGAATTGTTCAAGCGCGCTCATCACCGGGTAGGGCGTGAAGCCCCCCAGCGCGCAAAGCGAGCCGTCTTTCATCGTGTCGCACAGGTCGACCAGCAGCGGGATCGCCGTGGCGTCGCCCTCGCGGATACGGTCGAGCGTCTCAACCCCGCGCACCGCGCCGATGCGGCAGGGGGTGCATTTCCCGCAACTCTCGATCGCGCAGAACTCCATCGCAAAGCGCGCCATGCCAAGCATGTCGGCGGTGTCGTCGAACACCACAACGCCCGCGTGGCCGATCAGGCCGCCTGCCCCGTCGAAGGGCTCATAAGCGAAGGGCGTATCGAATTTCTCCGGCGCGAAGTAGGCACCCAGCGGCCCGCCGACCTGAACGGCCTTCACCGGACGGCCAGAGGCGCTGCCACCGGCGATGTCATTAACCAAATCGCCCAGAGGCATCCCGAAGGCCGTCTCAAACAATCCGCCGTGCTTCACGTTGCCCGCGATCTGGATCGGCATGGTGCCCTTCGAGCGGCCAAGCCCGAAGCTGGCGTAATGCTCGGCCCCTTTTTCGAAGATCACCGGAACGGTCGCCAGCGAGATCACGTTGTTGACCACCGTGGGCCGCCCTAGGAAACCCTCCAGCGCCGGCAGCGGCGGCTTGGCGCGGACGACGCCGCGCTTGCCTTCGAGGCTGTTGAGTAGCGATGTTTCCTCGCCACAGACATAAGCCCCCGCGCCGACGCGGACTTCGATGTCGAATTCATGTGATGAATGAAGAACGTCGCCCAAGACATTGTTCTGACGCGCGATTTCAATCGCCGACTGCATCACTTCGATCGCATCCGGGTACTCGGAGCGCAGGTAGATGTAGCCCTTCGTGGCCCCCACGCCGAGGCCCGCAATCACCATGCCTTCGATCAGACAAAACGGGTCGCCCTCCATGATCATCCGATCAGCGAAGGTGCCGCTGTCGCCCTCGTCGGCATTGCAGATGATGTACTTCTGATCTGCCACCGCCAGACGCACCGTGTCCCATTTGATGCCCGTGGGGAAGCCCGCGCCGCCGCGGCCGCGCAACCCGCTAGACTTCATCACATCGATGATCTCTTCGCCCTTCATCGCGAGGGCGCGGCGCAGACCCACAAGGCCACCGTGGGCCTCGTACTGCGCCAAAGACAGCGGATCGATCGCGCCACAGCGCTGAAAGGTTAACCGGTTTTGCTTGGCGAAGAAGGGGATCTGTTCAACGGGACCAAGGCTTTCGGCAGTGCCCTCCAGGATGCCTGCCACATCCGCCACCGTCGCGGCACCGTAACCCACACGCGCGCCGTCCTGCTCTACCTCGACCAGCGGCTCCAGCCAGATCATCCCCCGAGAGCCGTTGCGCACGACCTCCGCGCCCGCCGCCTCGAAGGCGGCTGCAACTTCATCCGCGCCCAAGGCCTTGGCCGCCGCATCACGGGGAACCCAGACCTTCATGGCGCCACCTCCGCCAACAACGCCTCTGCCGTCACGCGGCCCTTGACGCGACCGTCGATCATCGCGGCAGGCGCGCAGGCGCAAAGCCCGAGGCAATAGATCGGCTCGACCGTGATTGCGCCATCTGGCGTGGTCTCATGCCACCCAAGCCCCAAAGCCGTCAGCACTTTCTCGGACATCGCGTTGGCGCCCATGGCCTGACAGGCCTCGGCCCGGCAGATTTTCAAGACGCGCGCGCCCGCGGGCTTGCTGCGGAAATCGTGGTAGAAGGAAATCACCCCGTGCAGCTCGGCCTCGGTAATATTGAGGGCATCGGCAATCGGTGCACGGGCCGCGTCGGGGACGCACCCGAAGGCAGTTTGAATGTCATGGAGGATCGGCAGCAGCGGCCCTTCACGGTGCACGTTTTGCTGAATGATCGCGCTGACCTCGGCGGGGTCGAGCGGGGCGGCTGTGGGGGACATGGCGGGCTCCAGGCTGGTCGCCCCCTACGTGCACGGCCTTCATTCGGAAATCAATATCGTAATCCCGTTGGTCGATTGAATTTCCCTATAATGAAGTCGTGCGATACCTGCGCCCTGCCCTTGAAAAACCTGACTCTTTTACTCAAACCTCAGGCATAGGCCTTCGACAGGGATTTCGTCTCGGCGATCAGGGCGCTCAGAACCGGGGTATGGGGCTCTCGGAACGGCGCCACCAGGCCGACAGCGTGGTCCATCCCCGCGCCCTCGATCGGGCGGATGACCAGTTGCGGCTTTCCAGCACACAGAAAGCGCGCCATGTCCGTGGGCAGGATCGTGATCCAATCGCCCGCATCGACGTGAGCTGCCAGAACGACGGTAGAGTTGCTTTCCACCTGCGCCTCAGGCGCCACCCCGGCGGCCATGAAATTTTCATTAATGATGCGCCGGTTCTGCATGTTGGGGGTCAGCAGGCACAGCCGCTCTCCTGCCAGATCGGCCCATTCCACCTTGTCTTGCATGGCGATATCACTTTCGCGGTGGCACACGACGGTCAGGTGTTCACGGTAAAGCGGCTCGGTGGTGACGCGGCCGAGGGGCTCGTTATCCAGGTACGACAGGCCCGCGTCGGCCTCCAGGTTTTCAAGCATGGAGAGGATTTCGACCGATGTCTTGCTGAGGATCGTAAGGCGCACGTTCGGGTGGGCCGAAGTAAAACGCGCGCTGAGGGCTGCGGCCCACGTCAGCGCCGTCGGGATCACCGCAAGGCGCACGATACCGGAAAGACCATGGCGCGCCGTGCGCATCTCTTGCCGGAAGGTGCGCGCATCGCTGACCAGTTGCCGCGCCCAAACCAGCGCCCGTTGCCCCTCGGGCGTGAGACCACCGTAGCGCGAGCCCCGGAAGATCAATTGCACCCCCAGCATCTCTTCCAACTGCTTGATTCCAGTGGATAAGGTCGGTTGCGTCAGACCAAGGCTTTCGGCGGCCCGGCCAAAGTGGCCTTCCCGGGCGACGGCGATGAACATCTCTAGCTTATGGATCATGGGGCCAGTTTGGCAATCAATCCTAAATAGATCAATCGAGATCTTCTATTGAACTGCGCGCAGCATTGCCGCCACCACACGTTCAGACAGATCCGCGACGGCCGCCCCATCGGGGGCATGGGCGGTGACGCTGACGTCGAACCCATCGCCGTAGCGCGTGGCCGTCAGCGCGATCAGGGGCCGCCCCAAAGCAGGCGCGGCAGGGTGGATCGCCCCCGCTGACAGCCCGAAGATCAGCAGGGGCCTGCGTGACACGGGCACGATGGTCTGCACGATCCCGGGGCGAGAGAACTCGGCCTGCACGATCCGACGCAGAAGCGGTGACGGGGCAAGACGCGCAGCGCCCATGCGCAGGGTCTCGACCAATGGCGTGTGGCGGGGACGAAACAGCGCAACCTCACCTTTGACGGAAGGTTTGGAGAGGTCGATCTCTTCCATCAACGCGTGATTTCCAAGGCGACCGCCGCTTTGCAGCGCCGCGATCTTCGCGACGCTGACCCGGTCCTTGCGACGGGTCGGCACGGCTGCGAATTCAGGCTGCGTGTCCAGCGCCCGCCGCGCCACGCGCAGCAGCGCATCGCCATGGCTGATCGCACCGGGCACAGCTTTGCGCAGGGCGGCGAACGGCAGGCGACACAGGCCGATAGGGGCGGGCGAAAGGCGGGCATCGCCCAGTGCCGCAAGCTCTGACATCGACAGCGTCGGCAATGACCTGACGGAGGCGGTCTGATCCACCGCCGGCCGGACATGGGTGACGATGTGGCGCGCAATCCGGGTGCCGTCGGCGATGGCGTGATCAAAATGCAGGACCACACCGGACCACCCCGGTCCGTCCGGGTTCACCAGGGCCGCGCGCCACAAGGGGCGCTTGGGCGGCAGGGCCAAGCGACGGGCGATGTCCATGACCTGCACCGCCGTGGCGCAGGCATCCTCGATCAGGCAAACGTGCTGTGGCCAGTCCACCGGGCACGACGCCGCGAAAGCGCCGCGTGTCAGCGGCGCGCGAAACCGCTCGGCCCGCTCGGCCAGCATCTGGACCCCGCGAAAGGCGCGGGCCGGATCAAACGGGCCCTCGGCCTCGATAAGGACGGTGATGTTGTTGGGGCCGGTGCGATGCAGGATCGCCTCGGCAGGCGTCAGGGCCGCGCCCACCTACTCGGCTGCCGCGCGCTCGGACGCCTGCAAGGCCATCGCGACGGCATCCAGCAGCGCGTCGACATCGGTCTCGGTATGGTGCGACGTCAGGGTCATGCGCAGTCCGACATCGCGGGTAGAAACGGCGGGCGGCGCGACGCTTGCCACGAAGAACCCGTTTGATTGCAAGGCCATGGCCGCCTCGCCGGTGCCGGCCAGGTCCCCGATCCGGATATAACGCATGGGGGTGATCGCGTCGCAGGCCAGCGGCAGGCCAAGCCGCTTGGCGCCCGCGTTGAACCGCGCGATGCGCGCGCGCAGTTCTGTCTGGCGCGCGGCCAGGTCCGCTCCAAGGTGCACCTTGGCAGAGGCGATGATCGCACCCAACATCGGCGGCTGCACAGGCCCCGAGAAGGTCATCGCGGGGCCAAAGGCGCGCACCGCCTCGGCCTGGTCTGCGCTCGCCAGCGCCAAGGCCCCGCCCGCGCAGGCAAAACTCTTGTTGAGCGACAGCGCCACAATCACGCGCGGATGCTCTGGCCATTGCTCCAGCGCCATCCCCTGCCCGCGCGCGCCGCACCAGCCTGTCGCGTGGGCGTCATCGACGTAGAGGCTCAGGCGCGGCTCGGCGTGCAACAGCGCATCCAGCGCCTCGAACGGTGCGACATCGCCGATCATCGAATAGATCCCGTCGATCAGCAACCAGACCCTGGGGGCATCGGAGGCGCGCACCTTGCGCGCCACATGGTCGGGCGCGGAATGGGCAACGGTCTGGACCCGCACGCCCCGTGCCTTCAGCAGCGACGCGGCCACATGCAGGCTGGCATGGGCCTGAACATCGATCAGCACCAGATCATCGGTGTCCACCAGCAGTGGCAAGGCCGCCTGATGTCCCAGCGAGGTCGAGGGCACCAGCAGCGTCGGGCGGCCCGTCATTTGCGCCAATAGCGCCTCGGCCTCGGCATAGGGTGGCGCCGAGATGAACGCGCGCGAGGCAGAAAACTGTGTGCCGAAAGCACGGGTGGCGGCGATGGCGGCGTCGATCAGCGCTGCGTCCATCTCCAACCCAAGGTAACTGCACGACGCGAAGTTCAGCATCTCCCGTCCCGAAACGGTCACGGTACGCCCCGACAGCGCGTCATCCTCTGCAACCTGTTGCAGCAGTCCCATGCTGCGCCCGACGCGAAGAGGTGCGAGGCGATTTGTCAAATCCGTCATATTAGTCCATTGGTCTGATAACCGCGTCAGTTGTCCATTGCACCCTATGTTGGGTCAACGGTTAATGCATGGGCAGATAAACGAGCGCCACCCATGGTGCCAAGATGAAACAACAGGCGATCCCAAATGACAGACATCACAGTGGCACGAGGGATCAGCACGGCACGCTGGGTCAAGGGTCTGCTGGCGCTGGTGATCACGGTGCTGGCGTTATGGGGCGCACGGGACCTGCATGTGGAGGCCGATGTCGTCAGTGCGCTGTCGGGCAACAGCGAGGGATACCTTGCCTATGCCGCGTTCCAGGACCGTTTCCAGCTTGGCGCCGCCGATGAGGCGCTGTTGGTGCGCGCCGATGATCTGGCGGACCCCGAGGCCTTCGAGGCGCTGGAAAACCTGATCCTCGACCTGCAATTCACCGATGGCGTGGCCGAGGTCGTCAGCCTGTTCTCCTTGCCCGCCGAGGGCACGACAACGCCGCTGATCCTCGCCGATGATACCGCCCCGCTGGAACAGCGGTTCGACACCTTCGCACAGGCCGGCCCGGCCGCAGGCGCGCTGGTCACCGCCGAGCGGAACGCGGCGCTTCTGCACGTCATTGCCGTGCCCGGTGCCGAGCGCGGGGAGATCGCAAGCGCCCTGCCTGATCTGATCGCCACCGCAGCGCCCTTGTCAGTCGCCGCCGTGGGTCAGGCCGAGGTGGAGCGGCAGATTTCGGAGAACCTGATCCGGGACCAGACGTTGGTCACGCCCGTGGCGGTACTGATCTGCATCTTCGTGGGCGCGTGGATCCTGCGGTCGATCCGGGCGGTTCTGGTCTGCGCCGCCCCCGCGATCTGCGGTGTGCTGTGGTTCATGGGCCTGTTGGGATGGGCCGGAGAGGCGCTGGACCCCTGGCTTTCCACCCTGCCGATGTTGGTCATGGTGCTGGCCTTCGCGGATACGCTGCACCTGTTCTATGCCAGCCGAGAGGAGGGCGGATTGGACAAGGCCGTGCACAACGTGATGCCCGCCGCCTTCATGACTTCCCTGACCTCGGCGCTGGCGCTGGCGAGCTTCGGCTTCGCCGGAAGTGACGCGCTGTGGGGGCTTGCCGTCTGGGGCCCCGCGGCGGTGTTCAGCGGCTTCGCGTCGGTCTTCCTGCTGTTCCCGCTACTCAGCCGCCTTCTGATCCGCGGCGAGGTCAATCACCCCGCCGGGTTTTCCTACGTGATGCGCCCCGCCCAAAGCGGGCTACTGCACCCGCGCACCATGGCCGTGGTGGCGGTGGTCGTGGTGATTGGCCTGATCCCCGGCGTCAACAGCACCGATCCCGATTTCTCGCTGTCCGAACATATCCGCGACGACAGCCCCCTCGGCCATGATCTGAGCTTCATGGAAGACGAGGGGCTGGGAAGCGCCAGCCTGTTCGTCGTGGTCGACGATACCGATGGTGAACCGGGCCTGTCGGCAACCGACGGCGACCGCATCGCCACGGTCGCAGGCCTCACGCTAAGCGGACGCAACAGCATCGAGACAGATGAGGCCCCGATGGTCCCCGAGAGGTTCCGCGCGGATGACGGGCTGGCCGTCGCACTGCCGGTTCTGGTCCCCCTGGGCAATGGCCCCGAGCGGTTCGGGGCCGAGTTGGAACGCCTGCAATCGGGCCTTGAAGACGCCGGGTTGGAAGATGTCGCGCGTCTGGCCGGGCAGTCCCTGCTGGCCCATGAGGTGGTGCCAGAAACCGTCGATGCCATGCGCTCGTCCTTTTATATCGCCCTGGCGGCGATCTCGTTCGTCGTGGCGCTGTCGCAACGTTCCATCGCGCTGGCGTTTCTGGCCACGGCGATCAGCGCGCTTCCGATGATGGCGATCGAAGGTGTTCTCTTCCTGTCCGGGCGCGGCATGACGATGACGGCGGCCATTGCCCTGACCGTGGCCTTCGGCATCGCCGTGGACAACACGATCCACTACCTCAACCGCTGGAAGCACTCGAAAGGGCCACGGGGCACGCGCCTGGGCGAGGCCCTGGGCCATGCAGGCCCGCCCATGGTGGCCTCGACCCTGATCATGACCCTTGGGTTCGGCGCAACCTTGCTAAGCGCGACCGCCTCGATGCCGCAGTTTGGCGTCTTTGTGATTTCTGCCCTATGGATGGCGCTGATCGCGGCACTATGGTTCCTGCCAGCCCTGATCCGCCTGGTCAGACAAAAGGAAATATGATGCGTCTCTCTCTTGCCTTGATGATCGCCCTTGCAGCCCCCCTGCCCTTTGCCGCGCCCGCAAACGCCGATGTGCCCGCGTGGATGTCCGGCGAATGGCGCACCAATGCGCGCCTGACAGCCCCTGACGGCGCACGCCTGCGCATCCGCTGCACCCTCGATGCCGATGCGTCCAGCGCCAGCAATTGGGGCGGCACGCTGGGGTGCGCCACCGTCCAAGGGCGGTTCGAGGGGCAATGGCAAGTGGCGGTCAACGGCGCCAGCGTCAACGGAAACGTCGTGTTCTCGGGGACTGAGAACGCGCAGGTCGCGGTCTCGGGGACGTCATCGGACAGCCGCATGGATCTGTCGTCGTCCGACGGGCAAGGCGTGGCCTTCGCCCCCGGCCCCGACGGTGCCTTGATTGTCGAGATGCGCGCCATGGGCCCCCAGCGTCTGACCGGCACCCTGACGTTCGAGACGCGTTGAGGCCCCAGGCGGCACGCCCCGCGGGGGCTGGCCGCTGCGTCCCCCGTTCCTCCTGACAGCTACGGCGCGCCAAAGCCGCCGCCACCGGGCGTGCGCATCGTGAAGACATCGCCCGGCGCAAGCTCGGCCTGATCATTGCCCTGCAAAGGCTCTACCGTGCCGTCGGCGCGGGTCACAAGGTTTTCGCCCACGCCCCCCGGCCCGCCGCCGTTCATGCCATGGGGCGGCACCTTGCGGTGCGACGTCAGGACCGTGACCGTCATCGCCTCAAGAAAGCGCAACCGGCGCGTGATCCCTTCCCCGCCCTGCCAGCGCCCTGCCCCGCCCGAGCCGTCCCGGATCGAGAATTCCTCGACCCGCACGGGAAACCGCGTCTCCAGCACCTCCGGGTCGGTCATGCGGGTGTTGGTCATGTGGGAATGCACGGCAGAGGTGCCGTTGAACCCGTCCCCCGCGCCGGTGCCGCCGCAAATCGTCTCATAATTCTGATATTTATCATTGCCGTAGACGAAATTGTTCATTGTCCCCTGACTGCCCGCGATCACCCCAAGCGCACCGTAAAGCGTGTCGGCAATGGCTTGGCTGACCTCGGTATTACCCGAGATCACGGCCGCAGGCGGCAAGGGATTGATCATCGAGCCTTCGGGCACGATCAGGTTCAGCGGCTTCAAACACCCCTCATTCATCGGAATGTCACTGCCCACCAGCGTGCGGAACACGTACAGCACCACAGCCCGGCAGATCGCCAGCGGGGCGTTGTAGTTGAATTCCGACTGCGCGCTGGTGCCAGTGAAATCCAGCGTCGCAGCGCGGGCGGCCTTGTCCACGCTGATCTGCACCTTGATCTGCGCGCCATCGTCCAGCGGATAGGTAAAATTGCTGTCCTTCAGCACGTCCAGCACGCGCCGAACGCTTTCTTCTGCGTTGTCCTGGACGTGGCCCATGTAGGCGTGGATCGTCTCCAGCCCGAATTGCGCGGTGATCTTGCGCAGTTCTTCCGCGCCGGTTTCATTGGCGGCGATCTGTGCCGCCAGATCGGCCATGTTTTCTTCGATATTCCGGCAGGGATATTGACCCGAGGCCAGAAGCGCACGGGTTTCCGCATCGCGCAGGGTGCCTTCTTTTACAAGAAGGAAATTGTCGATCACGACGCCCTCTTCCTCGATCACGCGGCTGTCGGGCGGGGCGGAGCCCGGCGTCTTGCCGCCGATATCCGCATGGTGCCCGCGCGAAGCGACGGTATAGACGATGCGCTCGCCCTCGAACACGGGCGTGATGACGGTGACATCGGGCAGATGGGTGCCGCCGTTGAACGGGTTGTTCATCATGAAGACATCGCCGGGGCGGATCTTGCCCGCGTTGGTCTTCAACACCGTACGCACGCTTTCCGACATCGACCCGAGATGCACGGGCACATGGGGCGCATTGGCCACCAGATCGCCGTGTTCGTCAAAGATGGCGCACGAAAAATCGAGCCTTTCCTTTATGTTGACCGAATAAGCCGTGTTGGCCAGCGTCGCCCCCATCTGCTCGGCAATCGACATGAAAAGGTTGTTGAAGACCTCCAACATGACCGGATCGACATGCGTGCCGATGGCCTCTGCACGCTTGAGCGGCGTCGTCCGTTCCAGGATCAGGTTGCCGCCTTGCGCCACCGTTGCGCGCCAATCGGCCTCGATCATGTTGGTGCCGGTGGGCTCCGTCAGGATCGCGGGCCCGTCCACTGATTGGCCCACCGCCAGCGTCGTGCGGTCCACCAGCGCAATGTCCTGCCACGTACCACCCGAGACGCAGCGCACGGGCGTCTCCTGCCGCGCCTGCGCGCCCGGATCGGGCAAGGAGACCCCTTCCCCGGTCTCGCCCACGGCCTCGGCCACAAGGACATCCAGAAGAAGATCGGACGTGTCCGGCGCGAAGCCGAAGCGTTGTTTGTGGGCCGTCGCGAAGGCCTCGGTCATCTGCGCGCTGGCACCGAACGGGACCGAGAGGCTTTGCTGCGCACCCCGGGGGCGAATATGGGCGGTCTGGATCACATGGATATCTGCCGATGCCACGCCTTGCGCGGCCACCTCATCCTGGGCGGTGCCGGACAACGCTGCCATTGCGGCACTGGCATCGTCGCGGATCGACGCGCCCCATTGCTGTTCCTTCATTGACCGAATATCCGCCAATCCCATGCCGAAGGCCGACAGAACGCCCGCGAAGGGATGGATGAAAATCCGTTCCATTCCAAGGGCATCGGCGACCAGACAGGCGTGTTGCCCGCCCGCCCCGCCAAAGCAGTTCATCGTGTATTTCGTCACGTCATAGCCACGCTGGACGCTGATTTTCTTGATTGCATTCGCCATGTTCTCCACCGCGATGCGCAGGAACCCCTCGGCCAGGTCTTCGACGCTCTTCTCGCTGCCGATCTCGCTGCGCAGCGCCTCGAATTTCCGCCGCACCACATCTGCGTCCAGCGGCTGGTCCGCGTTTGGCCCGAAGACCGCTGGGAAGTGATCCGGTTGCAATTTGCCAAGCAGCACGTTGCAATCTGTCACCGTCAACGGCCCGCCCCGCCTGTAGGCTGCCGGCCCCGGATTGGCGCCGGCCGACTCCGGGCCCACCTGCATCCGGCCATCGCGGTAGGACAGGATGGACCCGCCCCCCGCCGCGACCGTGTGGATCGACATCATCGGCGCACGCATCCGCACGCCCGCAACCTCGGTTTCGAACGAGCGTTCATATTCGCCCGCATAATGGCACACGTCCGTCGACGTGCCGCCCATGTCGAAGCCGATCAGCTTGTCGTAGCCAAGTTCGGCCGCGGTGCGCACCATGCCGACGACACCGCCCGCCGGACCCGACAGGATCGCGTCACGACCGTGAAACATGGAAGCATCCGTCAGGCCGCCGTTGGATTGCATGAACATCAACCGCGCGTCCTGGCTGAGCGCGCCAGCCACCTGGTCCACATAGCGGCGCAGGATCGGCGAGAGGTAGGCATCGACCACAGCCGTATCGCCGCGTCCGACCAGCTTGATCAGGGGGCTCGCCTGGTGGCTGAGCGAGATTTGCGTAAACCCGATGTCGCGAGCGATGGCCCCAAGGCGGCGTTCATGGTCCGCGAACCGGTAGGAATGCATCAGCGCGATCGCGACCGAGCGATAGCCGCTGTCAAACGCATCTTGCAGATCCCGCGCGGCGGCACCTTCATCGAGGGGGGTAATGACCTCTCCATCCGCGGCAAGGCGCTCCGTGACCTCGACCACGTCTTCATAGAGCAGTTCGGGCAGTTGAATGTTGAGGTCGAACAGCCGGGGCCGGTTCTGGTAGCCGATGCGCAGCAGGTCGCGCTGGCCTTGGGTGATCAGCAGCAGCGTGCGTTCCCCCTTGCGCTCCAGAAGCGCGTTGGTGGCGACCGTTGTGCCCATCTTAACGGCGTTAACCTGCCCTTCCGGAAAGGCGTCATCAGCCGTCAGCCCTAGCAACTCACGAATGCCATGGACGGCGGCATCGGCGTAGACCTCGGGATTTTCCGACAGCAATTTGTGGGTGCGCAAGGTGCCTTCGGGCGTCTTGGCGACGATATCGGTGAAGGTGCCCCCACGGTCGACCCAGAATTGCCACATGTCGCTTCTCCTCTGTTTGCGGTCCACCGATGTGTCCGCAGTCAATGTCTTAACGGTGTTAACCGGCTATTGCAGCGCGTTCGGCAGCCAAAGCGCGATTTGCGGGAAGGCGATCAGCGCGAACGCCATGGCCAGCATGACCAGCGCAAAGGGAATGGCCCCCAACATGACCTCATTGAGGGATCCGGATTTTCGCGCACCCTGCACCACGTAGAGGTTCAGGCCCACGGGCGGCGTGATCAGCGCCATCTCGATCAGGACGATCATCAGGATACCGAACCAGATCGCGTCATAGCCCTGCGCCAGCACCATCGGCACGATGATCGGAATGGTGACCACCATCAGTGAAAGCGTCTCGATGAAAAAACCAAGCAAGATGTAGAGGACCACGACCACCATGATGAAGCCGAGCGGGCCCAGGCCAAGCCCCTCCATGAACTCCGTCAATTCCCGGCCCAATCCGGCAGAGGCCAGCGTGAAGTTCAGAAACGACGCACCGATGACGATCAGCATGATCATGCAAGTGATCTTGATGGTGCCCAGAAGCGCCTCTCGGATCATGGTGAAATTGATGCCGCCAAACGCGCCTGCGATGACGAACGCGCCCGCGACGCCCACCGCTGCGGCCTCCGTCGGGGTGGCCCATCCGCGGTAGATAGAGCCGACGATCAAACCGAAGAGGATCAGGATCGGGATCAGATCTATCAACGCCCTTAGCATTTGCGGGAACGGGAAGGTGCGGCGCACGCCCCCCAATTCGGGCCGGATCAGGCAGATAATCGCGACTACCACCATGAAGGCGAAGGCCAGGGCGATCCCGGGGATCAGCCCCGCGAGGAACAGCTGCGGGATGCTGGATTGGGTCAGGAAGCCATAGACGATCAAGTTGATCGACGGTGGGATCATGATGCCAAGGGTGCCCCCCGCCGCAATCGCGCCCGAGAACAACTTGGGGTCATATCCCAGCTTTTCGGCTTGCGGCATCGCCACGGTCGCAACCGTTGCGGCGGTTGCCACGGACGACCCGGAGGTGGCCGAAAACATCGTTGCGGTGGCCACATTGGCGTGGACCAATCCGCCCGGCAGCCAGCTGACCCAACGGTCCAACGCGGCATAGGTGCGGGTCGCCACGCCAGATCGGACCAGCACCTCCCCCAGCAGTACGAAGAAGGGGATCGCGATCAGGGTGGCAGAGTTCGAAGACGTCCAGACCATGTTCCCCAACGCCCGCGACAGCGGGAAATTCGAGAAGAATTGATCCACCCCGAACCCCAGCAAAAACAACACGATACCAACAGGAATGGACAGCGCGAGCAGCCCCAGAAGACAGACTGAAATATAGGTGACCATCAGAGGTTGTCCTGTTCTGCGAAGGCGCCCACGAAGGGCTCGGTTTCCGCGAAGCGTCCTTTCACGACAAGGCTCAGCGCGCAAAGTGTCACGAGGCAGGACATCACGGCGAACCAGACCCAGCCCGCAAACCAGGGCGCCTGCACCCAGATCAGGGGGGTCTCCAGCGGCGTGTTGGCGCGGCTTTGGTTGGTGATCGCGCGCTCCACCACGGGCCAGGCCTTCACGGCGATGGCGACGACGACGCCCGACATGCAGATCATCGCGAACAGATCGAACAGCGCCTTGGCGGTGGTGCCGGTCCGGCTTCGCAGCAGGTCGATGCGCACATGGCCCAGTTCCAGCAGCGCGTAGGCCATGCCCCATGCCGTGGCGAGCGCCATGGTGTAGCCCGCAATCTCATCGGTGCCGCCGAACCCCTCGCCGAACTGGCGCATCACGATGTCGAGCACGACGAATGTCGCTACGCCCAGAAGGCCGATGCCAACGGTCAACGCGATTAACCTGTTGAGGCGTCGCAGCCGGTCGATGAGAACCAGTTCCATGGGTATTCTTTCTTTTCAATAGGTTACGCAGGTGCTCAAGCTTGAGCACCCGCGCAAGCCCATGGATTTACTCGATCGTGACACCCACGACCTGACCGACGGAGGCGTTCCACCGCTCGGCCCAATCGCCGCCCGCCCGCTCGGCCCAATCGGGCAAAACGGTGCCGGTCAGCACATCGCGGGCGCGGGTGAAATCAGCCTCGGAAACTTCCACCAGGATCATGTCGCGCGCCTCGCCCGCGGGACACTCTCCATTGCCCGTCAGGCAGGCGATGTCGTTGACCAAAGCATCTTGGGCCGAGGCCCATGCCGGGTCTTCGAACCCGCTGACGATCTCGGATCGAAGGGTGGCCTGCTGCTCTTCGCTCAGCCCGTTCCAGGTGTCGAGGTTCATCGCCGTCACCACGCTGTCCCAGCCCCCGAGCGGGATCGGCAGCAGGTGTGTCGACACCTCCCACCAGCCCGCGGAATACCCCGAACCCGCGCCCGTGACCGCGCAATCCACAACACCGTTCTGCAACGCGCCCGGCACTTCGGAGAAACTGACATTCACGCCCTCGGCGCCCAAAGCCTCCAGCAACAGCGCGGTCATCCGGCCAGAGGCGCGGACCTGCAAGCCCTCTAGATCGTCTAGGCCGCTGATCTCGGCGTTACAGAAGACAACCTGCGGCGGATAGGGCGCGATGGCGAGGACTTCGGCGTTGAACCGGTCGCGGAAGATGTCGCTGACCATGGGGCGCGCGGCGTCCACCATCGCGCGGGCCTCGTCCGCCGTCAAAGCCAGAAGCGGCACGTCGAGGCCCTCCAACTCGGGCGCGTCACCCACCGCGTAGTCGGCCACGGTCATGGCCACGTCATAGACGCCTTGACCCAGAAGCGGATAAATTTCGGACAGGCCCAGACCCATCTGGTTGTGCGTGGTCAGCTCCACGTTGAAGCCTGCGGCGGGCATGGTCTCGGACCAGAACGGCGCCTCATATTGGCCGTGAAGCGGCAGGCCCGACCAGCTGCCTACGACGGACAGATCTTGCGCATGCGCTGCGCCCGCAAGCGCGGTCGTGGCGGCAAGGATGGCTGTAAGATGTTTCATAGTCTTCTCCATGTTGTGTTTTTTATGGGTGGTAGATCGGGGTTTCGGCGTCTTCGGCCACGTCCGAGATCAGCATATGACCGGGGGAGTGGGTGATGCACAGCGGCAGCCGCGCATCAAGAAGCACGTTCTGCGGGGTGACACCACAGGCCCAGTAGACGGGCACCTCGCCGGGTTTCACAGCGACCGCATCGCCGTAGTCCGGCATTGAGAGGTCCTGAATGCCGAGGGCGCGCGGGTCGCCTTTGGCAATCGGCGCGCCGTGGGCTTGGGGAAAATTCGCGCTGATTTCATGGGCTTGCTCGACCATCGCTTCAGGGATCGGGCGCATTGTCACGACCATATTGCCCTTGAAGGGACCGGCAGGAACCAGCGGGATATTGGTGCGGAACATCGGCACGTTCACCCCGTCTTCGATATGACGCACCGGGATGCCCGCACGGATCAGCGCGTTCTCGAAGGTGAAAGAGCACCCAAGCGCAACCGTCACCAGATCGTCGCGCCATAGATCCTTAATGTCGTTAACCTCTCCGCTCAGAATACCGTCGCGGAAGACGCGGTAGCGCGGCACGTCGGTACGGATATCGATGTCCCGACCCAGCGTCGGCAGCATCGGATCGCCAGTCTCACTTACGCCGACCACGGGGCACGGCTTGGGGTTGCGTTGACAGAACCGAAGGAAATCCAAAGCGTGCACGGCGGGCAGGATCGCAAGGTTGCACTGCAACTTGCCGGGCGCCATGCCCGAGGTATGGCCGGTGAACGCGCCAGTTCGGATATCCGCGCGGATCATGGCCGCGTCAGCCGTGCGCTGCAATGTCATCAAGGCCCCCTACATGGTCTGATGTAGCTTCACACGGGCCTTGCCCTTGGATCAAATTATCATTTTGTATATCGAGTGATAGATTAATTGAATGGCTAGCCTGGGTGCTGACGATGCCACCGCTCGGCCACCTCGCACGCCATCTCGGCGCTGTTCTCCACAAGAAAACTGCGCGGCTCCGCCAGATATGACGCGGTGAATTCCAGCGGCGAGAGGGGTAGATCGGGGTCGAATTCCACCACCTGCCCCGCTTCCAGAAACGGGGTAGCAAGCACGCGCGGGTATGGTCCCACGGCAATGCCGGCCGCGATCATCCGCAAGCTTGCCGAAAGCGAGGCCGATGAGAACACCCGCATCTTTGGCCCGACCCGCCGGGCCAGTTCGCTGGTCAGCTCTCGGTGGGGCCGGGTCTTGGAGGAGTAGGAAATCACCGGGATCTCGCCCAGGTTAACGTCGGTAAGATGTGTGGCGCGATACCAATGCAAATCGAACTGCGGCAAGGCCGTGTTCTTGACCGAGAACTCGGAAATCGGCCCCATCAGAAACACCAGGTCGAGCCGCCTCTCCACCAGCGCGTCGCGCAGGGCACCCGAAATATCGACGGTCAAATCCACGTTCACCCTTGGGTAGGCCTTGGAAAACGCTTGAAGAAATTCAGGCAACCAAGCCTGCGCGATGGTTTCCGAGGCGCCGATGCGAAACAAGCCCTCGGTCTCGGCGGCGTTACCGACACGGTTCTTGATCTCTTCCTCGACGAACAACATCTGCTCGGCATAGGCCAGAAGTTGCTGGCCGTGTTTCGTCAAGACCAAGGCGCCGGGGCCGCGTTCAAAAAGCGATACCTGCAATTCATCCTCAAGGTTCGAAATCCGGGTCGAGACGGCGGGTTGCGACAGGTTCAGCCGGTCAGATGCCCTGCGAAACCCGCCCAACCGCGCGACCCAAAGGAAGGTGCGGATCTGCTCAAAGGTCACGGATCGTGACCTCGGGCCGCGTGCCGCCAAGGGACACAAACGCCATGGTGCGACAGGTGAAAACAAGGATCTGCTGATCCTCGGCTACGCGGGTTAACGCCGTAAACATTTTCACGATCCGCCCGTCGTCCGAATACACCAGCGCGTCGTCCAGAACGATCGGCATATGCCGCCCCTGCCCTTTGAACAGCCGCGCGAAAGCCAACCGGGTCAGGATCGCGATCTGCTCTTGGGTGCCGCCGGACAGGTTGTCGAGCCGTTCGTCAGCCTGCGCCCGCGACAGGCCTGTGGGCAGCAGGCTATCGGTATCGAACTGCAGGCCTGCATCATCGTAAAGGATTGCCAAAAGCGGCTTCAGTTCCTTTTGCACCGGACCAAAATAGGTGTCGCGCGCGGCGGTACGCTCATTCTCCAAAGCCGATTGCAGGCGGGACAGTGCCGCAGCTTTGGCGGCAAATCGCGTCTCTTGGGCGCGGGCCGTTTCCAGTTCTCCTGCAAGGGTATCGCGGGTTTCCTCCACCCCGGCCTCCGACAGGGCGTGGATCTCTGCAGACAGCGCCGCGACCCGTTCGCGCAGGGTCTGGATCTGCCCCTCAGCGGTGCTTTGTGCCGCTTGCGCCCGGGTCAATTCGGCTGCCGCCGTCACCATGTCAGGGGCCTTGGCGCGCAGATCTTCAAGGGCATGCAAACGGCCTGCCAGTGCTTCAGCGGCCTGCGCATCGGCGCGGATCAATTCGGTCCGCAGCGCATCGCGCCCCTCCTCGGGCCCGGCGTCCGAGCGCGCCTTCTGTAGCATCTGCTCTGCCCCCTGCACGGCGGCTTGAGCGCGGATCGCGGCCTCCCGCGCTTGATTGGCGGACACCTCGGCATCCTCCTTCGCGATTTCGGCCGCCCTGTCGTGGGCCTGCGCCTCGGACAGCGCCGCATCCAGGATTTCGGCCGAGGGTAACGGGTCGTCGTTGGCCCCCTCGGCGGCCAGATCAGCCAAGGCCTTCTCGGCGCGTAATCCATCCGTTCCATCGGGCGCGAGGGTCTTCAAGATCGCATCGGCGGTGTCGCGTTCAGTTACCGCTTGCTGGCGGCGCGCGGCCATTTCGCGCGCCTCTTCAAGCGATCTCGCCCCGGCGACTGCAAGCGCGGCATCACGGGCACGCACGCAACTTTCAAGGTCTGCATCGCCCGCATCGGGAACCTGCAAGACCATCGTGCCGACGCCCGGTATGGTTAACTCCGTCGGGCCGCTTAGCACCACCTCTTGGCCTCCGGGAAGGGGCCCGCCGTCTCGGGTAACGACGACATCTCCCGAATAGCTCATGCGCACAGAAGCCGAGCGCTGGGTGACGGCGGCGGTCTGCATGGCGACGGCGTTCTCCGCCTGTTCGACCCGCTTCGACCACTCCGGTGTGGCTTTCGAGGCCGCAGCCAGCGCCGCTGATTTGTCGCGGCTTTTCTGAGCGTCTTCAATATCTTCCAAGCGCTTCTTCAAGTCATCAGATCGGGTCCTCGCTGCCCGCGCCGCTACCTGTCGGCGCGTGGCCTCTTGATCCGATTGGGCCTTAGAAACGGCGGCCTGTGTCAGAGCCCTCGCGGCGCGTGCCTCTGCCAAGATCGCGTCGCATTGCGCGCTTTCAGCCCCCGCCTCGGCCGCGATGCCCTCGGCCTTCTCGGCCGCGTCCTGCGCCGCCGTTAACGTATCAACGGCCGAGAGAAATCCATCCAACCGGGCCCGCGTGGCCTGCGCTTCGATCTGGGCCAGCTTGTGATCCTGCTCGGCCCGCTCCAACCGGCCTTCATGGGCCTTGGCCCTTGAGAATGCGTCTTGCGCCGACGCCAAGGCGTCCGCGCGGGCGGTTTTTGCCTCGGGAAGTTCCAGCGCAATCAACTGCGCCTCGGCCTCGCGGCGCCCGTTCAGGGCCGTCGACAGTTTGGAAATCTGCGCCTCATAGGTCGCAAGATCCTGCTCCATCGCCGCGATACCCTGAAGCAACGTGCGCCACGCTGCCGTGGGCTTTCCCGTCGCCGTCACCAGCCCTTTCAACTCGTCCGCGACACGCTTCATCACCCGGTCCATGCGCCGCCCACCGGTCATGGCGTCAATCTCACCACTTACTGACGACAGCAGATCTTTACGTGTTTCCAATTGCTTGACGGTCTCTGCCTTGCCGTCACCCTCCAGCCCTGTCACGCCTTGGCGCACCCACAATAGGCCCGCAGGCCCGTTCTTGTCAGAGCCCAAAACATCCTGAAGCCAGCGCTCGGCTTCGTCATCTTGTGCGATGACGGCCTCGCCGGGCAGGCGCAAAATCCGGGCACTTCCCGAAGCTTTCAGGAAAGTCTTTTCCACCCG
Organism: Gymnodinialimonas phycosphaerae; assembly: GCF_019195455.1. NCBI lineage: Bacteria > Pseudomonadati > Pseudomonadota > Alphaproteobacteria > Rhodobacterales > Paracoccaceae > Gymnodinialimonas > Gymnodinialimonas phycosphaerae. Next base: position 1,379,819 of record NZ_JAIMBW010000001.1, read on the forward strand.
GAAGAGGCCTGCGTCGGTCTCGATCTCGGCGGCGACCTCGACACCGCCCTTGGCATAGGGTTGCAAGCTTTTGACCGGCTTCCCGGCAGAACTGTACTTCTCGAAAAATAACGCGTGCAGCGCATCGAAGAAGGTGGATTTACCAAACTCATTGGCTTCCGAGACCACGGTGATGCCATCCCCGATCCCGGTGATCGACGCCCGCTGGCCCGCGAATTTGCGCACGTTGCCGAGGTGGAGGGCGCGCAAGCGCATCTCAGGCCTCCTCGGTATAGGAGAAAAGCAGCGACAATGCCGCTTGGGCCGTCGCGCGTGTATCAGGGGCCAGTGACGGGTCATCGGCCTCGGCGGCCAAGGTCTCGGCCGCCGCGCGCAAGGCCCCTTGGCGGTCGATCCGGTCCAGATCCGTCGTGTCGTGGATCAACGACAGCGCGTCGAGATCAAGGTCAGCCCAGAGGAAATCCGGTGCCGCCTGATCGAAGTCCGCTTCGATCCGTTGCCGCAGAGCGGGACGCGCACGGCCCGTAAGCGTTAACGCCATTAACGTATTTGTCCGATCCTCCGAAGGCAGAGGCACTTCAGCCTCGTCTCCCAACAAGTCGACCGCCACGGTGCGCCACGTCAGGCGTGCCGTGGGCTGCGGCGTAACGCGTAAATGGGCACCGTCCAACTCAACCACCAAGGCCGAAGGCAACGCGGCGTGCTTGAAGCTATCGGCCTCGGGCGTGCCAGAATACCACGTGTTTTCATTGACTTGCAGCTGCCCATGCCAATCCCCCAACGCCAGGTACGAAAGGCCCGCGTCCCGCGCCCGGTCGGGCGACAGGATCGAGGCGCCGCCCTCTTCGGCGGAAAACCCCCGGATGGAGCCATGGGCCAAACCGATGCGAAGCGCATCGCCGGTGGCGGCATCGTTGAACCATTGGGTCAGGTCGCGGCCCGGGTGGCGTTCCGTGGGAGGCGCAGGCAGCAAGACGACACCCTCTGCCAACGCCACAGGCTCGGGCCGCAGGAGTGCGTGAACGTTTTCCGGCGCGTCACGGGTGAAGGTCCGCCACAGCTCAGACGCATTGGCGTGATCATGGTTGCCGGGCATCACCCACCAGCGGACGTCATCAGCCGCTTTCATGGCGTTGATCGCACCGCGAATGACCTTCGGCGCGGCATTCAACTTGTCGAAGGTATCCCCCGCCAGAAGCACATCGCGTGTCCCCGATTGCCGGGCCGTCGCCGCCAAGGTGCCGATCGCCTCCAACCGTGCCTGTTGCAGACGCACGCGCACGTCCTCGGGGAAGTTCCCGAAAGATTTCCCGAGGTGCAAGTCAGAGGAATGGATGAACCGAAACACGTAGCCCCCCAAGGCTCAGGCGATGCTGTCCACCAACGCACCCCGGGCCTGGATCACCTGGCCCGAAACAGCACAGGCCGCTGCGACCGCCTCATCAGCCGAATTCCCGGCGATCAGGTGCGCGAGGAAGCCCGCGTTGAAGCTGTCACCCGCGGCCGTTGTATCTACCAGCTTTTCAACGGGGGACGGCGTAAAGACGCCCGCCTCTCCGCCGCAGGAAAAATGCACATCGCCGCCGCCGTTCTTGACCACGACGCTGGTCGCCCCCGCTGACAGATAGCGCGCCACGGTGTCCTTCGGATCTGCGTCCCCGAAGTGGTGCGCTTCTTCATCATAAGAAGGAAGCACGATGTCCGAGCTGAGGGCCGCTTCCATGATCGCGCCACGCATCTCGTCCTCGTCGGACCAGAGTCTTGGCCGAATATTGGGGTCGAACGCAACGACCGCGCCGCCTGCCTGCGCCTCGGAAATCGCGTCGAACAAAACCTCACGCCCCTCTTCGGACAGGATGGCAAGGGTTATGCCGCTGAAAAACACGATGTCGGCGCCTTGAAGGGACTGGGTCAGCAACTCTTCTTCGTCGGCCAAGGTGCGCGCGGCCGAGGTGTCACGCCAATAGTGGAAGGCGCGTTCGCCGTCGGTCAACTCGATCAGGTAAAGGCCGAGGCCGCGATCGGCGCGACGCATCATATGCCGCGTGCCGATGCCCGCTTCCGCCGCAAAGGACATGAAGCTGTCAGAAATGCTGTCGGTGCCGACGGCGGTCAGAAAATCCACTTGCCAGCCCGGCGCCAGGCGCGCCAGGTACCACGCGGTATTGAACGTATCGCCCGCGAAGGACATCCCATAGGTCGCCGCCGCGCCCGCAGGCGCCATCTCCACCATGCATTCGCCGATTGAAACCACTCGCGTCATGGCAGGGACCTGAGGGCTGAGGGAGCAAGGAAGGGGTGGCGCATCAATTTCTCCGCTTGGCTGAGGCAGTGGGATCGACGTCAACTTGCGCAAATCTTACAGGAAAGACCAGTGCGGATCGGCGACGGACTTCGGGGTTACCCGTCACCCGGAAGCGCCGCCCCCTGCCGGGCCGTGTTAAGCGCCACGCCGCTGCTGCCAAAGTCGCGCATGGCAAGTATCAAACGTTCCGCAGTCTGGGCCGCGTCAGGGACCGACAACCCGGCCTCGCGGATATTCGACAGGCAGTTGCGGCCCGAATCCGGCGTGGCCGGCGTCGGTTGGTGGGTGATGTAGACGCCAAGGCTGTCGGCGGCGGACAAGCCGGGCCTTTCCCCCAGCGCCATCACGACTGTCTGCGCCCCCATGGCGCGCGCGATATCATCGCCCAAGGCCACGCGGGCTTGCCGCGCCAGGATCACCGGGCTGATGCTGAGGCCCCGCGCGGTCAGGCGTGCGGCCAGTGCGCCCATGAAAGCCGCGCCGTTCAGGGCCACGGCAATCGCCGAAAGGCCATCGCCCAGAACCAGCGCCACGTCCGCAGGCGGGATCGTGGCGAGGCGCTCGCGGTCCTCGGGCGCGAGGCGACGTCCGAGGTCCGGGCGGCGAATGTAGGTGTCGCGCGTCCGGGCTGCGCTGGTCAGCGTTGCATGGGCAAGGCCCGCCCCGTCAAGGGTGGCCGCAAGGCCGGGCACGTCCAGTTCCGACAACACGGCCTCCCGCGCCCGGGCGTGGTCGAGGGCAAAGGCCAACGCCGTCGCCGTATCCTGCGCGGGCCGCCGCGGCCCGAGGGTCAGCCGCGCCTGGGTGATCGACGCGATGGGTCCGAGCAGGTCTTTCGTCATGGGGCAGGCAGCCGCAGTTGCGCCAGGGCGGCTTCCACCGATGGCAGGCTCACATCAGGTGTCCCGATGCCATGGGCCGCCATCCACGCGGCGAATTCCGGCGCCGGGGGCCGGCCCAAGGTTTCACGGATGAAATGGGCGTCGTGGAACGACAGGGATTGGTAATTCAACATGATGTCATCGGCCCCCGGCACGGTGATCACGAAGTTGACCCCCGCCGCCGCCAACGCGACCAGCAGAATATCCATATCTTCCTGGTCGGCGTAGGAGTGGTTGGTGTAGCAGACATCCACCCCCATCGGCAGGCCCAGAAGCTTGCCGCAGAAATGATCCTCCAGCCCCGCGCGGATGATCTGCTTGCCGTCGGCCAGATACTCCGGCCCGATGAAGCCCACGACCGTGTTGACCAGCAGCGGCTTGTAGCGGCGGGCCACGGCATAGGCGCGTGCCTCCATGGTTTGCTGATCCATGCCGTGATGCGCCTCTGCCGACAGGGCCGCGCCCTGCCCGGTCTCGAAATACATCAGGTTGGCCCCCTCCGGCGCGCGCCCCAAGCCACGCACCGCGTCGTGGGCTTCGTCCAACATCGCAAGCGTCACGCCGAAGCCATCGTTGGCCGCCTGACTGCCCGCCACTGACTGGAACACAAGATCGACGGGCGCGTCGCGCGCCATCGCGCCCAGTGCCGTTGTGACATGGCCGAGGCAGCAATGCTGCGTCGGGATATCCAACTGCACGCGGATGGCCTCCAGGACCTCACACACGCGGGTGTAATCCTCGACCGTGTCCTTGGCAGGATTTACCCCGATCACCGCATCCCCCGCGCCATGCAACAACCCGTCGAGCGCTGACAACGCGATCCCCCGGCTATCGTCCGTCGGATGATTGGGCTGGTTTCTGGTGGAAAGACGCCCCCGCAGCCCGATTGTAGAGCGCAAGCGCGTCACCACTTCTGCCTTTGCAGCCACGGCAATCAAGTCCTGTGCCCGCATGATCTTGCTGACACCGGCGGCCATCTCGGGGGTCAGCCCCCAGGCGATCTGCGCCAGTTCCGTCGCTGTGACTGCCGGATCCAGAAGCCAATCGCGCAGCCCCCCGACCGTCAGGGCCGCGACACGGCCGAAATCGCTTGGGTCATGCTGATCCGCGATCAACTGCGTGACCGCGTCTCCGTCCACCTCCAGCACATCGCCCAGAAAGTCGCTCAGGGGCACGTCGGCCAGGCACATCTGGGCAGCCAACCGCTCCAATGGGCTATCCGCCGCCAGACCCGCCAGATGATCGCCGCTGCGCTCGGGCGACGCTTTGGCCAACAGCACCTTGAGGGAGGCGAAGGCATACCGGGTGCCGCTTATGTCTGTTCGATAGGTCATGTCGACGACAGCCTACCTTCAAGCGGCGGGCAAAGAACAGACAAATGACGCTTCCCAGCGCCCCTCCATCGTGAAGCCCGCGCCGGCTCTTGCAACAGGCGTTTGCGGCAAGGTCACCGCCGTCCCCTCAGACCAGGCCCGCCAGATGCGCGAAGGGATCGCGGGTGGAATCCTTGTGCCACTCATACTCACACCCCAGCGCAATCCGGTCGGCCAGCGCCATCCCGAACAGATCCGCCATGACCGCCAGCGCCATGTCCATTCCCGCCGACACGCCGGAGGAGGTGTAGAATTTCCCGTCGCGCACCCAGCGCGCTTCCTTCACCCAATCAACCTTGGGCGCCAGCGGCACCGTCGCCACGAAATCGCGCTTGTTCGTAGTGGCGCGCTTGCCGTCCAACACGCCGCTTGCACCCAACAGGATCGAGCCGGTGCAGACCGTCATTACCCTTTCAGCCTTGCTTGAAGTGTCACGCAGCCAAGCAAGAAGCGCCGCGTCCTTGGCCGCCTGCAACGCCGTGTCGCCTCCGGGGATCAACAGCAGATCATATGTCGCCCCGTCCGAAATCTGTGCGTCCGGGACGATCCGTTGGCCGTGGACACTGGCCACCGGATCAAGGGTTTGGGCGACGGTAATGATCTTCGTCTCTTGCCCCAAGCCACCCAACATTTCCATCGGGCCGAAATAATCGAGGGTCTCGAACCCGGGGAACACAAACGCGGCAAGGCTCTTCATAAGGCACCTTGAACGTCAGCGCATGCCGCGTGCGCCTTGTTGAACCGCTTGGTCGAGGCCGGGAACTTCACCAGCAACGCCGCCGGACGGATCGGGCGGCGCAGCAACTCTCCACCGCAATTTGGACAGGTGTCGTTGAACCGCGCGCTCGCGCACTCCGCGCAGAAGGTACACTCGAAAGAACAAGACCGCGCCCTTGGGCTTTCGGGCGGCAAATCGACGTCACAGCATTCGCAGTTGGGTTTCAGGATCAGCATCAGGGAGGCTCCACTCATTCAGGATGCCCCTGGATTACAAGTGACGACCTTGGCATAAAGGACAACATGACCTCTTTTTCTGCCAAATCCCCCAAGGACGTCGTTTTCGTCGTTTACCCCGATTGCGTGCTTCTGGACCTCGTGGGGCCGCTACAGGTCTTCACCCATGCGCGAGAGACGCCCTTGGGCCCGGCGCCCTATGTCACCCACGTGACCTCCAAAGCCGGCGGCGTGATCGCCACCAACACCATCGTTGAAATCGACAGCAGCCCCGTTGGGGCGTGGCAGACACGGGCGCTCCACACGCTTGTCATCGTTGGCGGGGACGGCGTCTATGCCGCCGCACAGGACGCGGCATTCATCGACCAGATCAAGAACGTGGCGCGCAACGCCCAAAGGGTCTGCTCGGTTTGTTCCGGAGCGATCATCCTGGCCGCCGCAGGCCTTCTGGACGGGCGTCGCGCCGTCACGCATTGGGAGGATTGCACCCGTCTGGCCGAGGGCTATCCCGCCGTGCAGGTCGAGGTCGATCCGATCTACATCAAGGACGGCTGCCTTTGGACCTCTGCCGGGATCACCGCTGGCATCGACATGTCGCTTGCAATTATCGAAGAGGATCTGGGACCTGCCGCAGCGCTTGCCATGGCCCGGTCTTTGGTGACGCCCATGCTCCGCTCGGGCGGGCAATCGCAGTTCAGCGCCGAGTTGGATCGTCAGGCCCACGACACGCAGGGCCGCTTTGTGCCGCTGCACGCTTGGATCAGGGATCACCTGGACAAGAAGATCACGGTGGAGGATATGGCGCAGGTCTGCGCCATGAGCCCGCGCAGTTTCTCACGCCGCTACACGCAGACCATGGGAACGCCGCCTGCCAAGGCGGTCGAGGCGATCCGTGTGGATCGTGCCCGCGATCTGCTATCGGGGACCGACCACAGCATACAAGCCATCGCTGCGCTATGCGGTTTCGGCGATGACGAGCGGATGCGCCGCGCTTTCCTGCGCCAGATAAACACCTCTCCCTCGGAGTTCCGCAAGCAGTTCCAACTGCGCTAAGTCATGCCGCTGTTCAACTTCATCGTCGCTTAGAGCCTAGAACGCGTCCCGCAGGCGCGACACGCTGCCCGCCAGCAGTGCCAGATCAACGCCTACGGCGGTAAACCCGGTGCCCTTGTCGATATACCGCTGCCCTTGGCCCGGATCCAACGTCAGGATGCCGGAAGGCACCCCAAGGGCGGCCAATCGCGCGATGGCCTCATCGATCTTGGCGACCACGTCGGGGTGGCTCGTCTGGCCCGGAAACCCCATGGAGGCGCTCAGGTCAGCGGGACCAATGAAGATCGCATCGACGCCGTCGGTGGAGGCAATGGCGTCGAGGTTGTCCATGCCGCGCGCGGTCTCGATCTGAAGGATCAGGCACAGCTCTTCCTCCACTGTCGTGAAGTAATTCTCGACCCGCCCATACCGCGTGGCGCGGGTGACACCCGCCATGCCACGAATGCCGCGCGGGCCATAGCGCATGGCGGCCACGGCCTCTGCCGCTTTTTCGGCCGTCTCGATATAGGGCACCAGCAGCGACTGCGCGCCCATGTCCAGAAGGCGCTTGAACAGGACCGGGTCGTTGGCGGCGGGCCGCACCACGGCGGCGGTCCCGGGATAGCCCGCGATGGCCTGCAACGCGGGCTGCACGTCAATGGTCTCCACGGCAGAATGCTCGCAATCCACAAGCACCCAATCAAACCCCGCACCGGCCAGCATTTCAGGCACGGTATTGCCGCCGATCGTGTTCCAGATCCCCAATTGGTGCTGTCCCGCCTTCAGGGCCGCTTTGAACGTATTGGTGGGATTTTTCATCGAGTGCCTCTTTGTGACAGGTCAGCCGCCATAACCGAATGTACGGGGCAGCCAAAGGACGATACCGGGGAACAGCAGCAACACAAGCAGCGCCGCCACCAGTACCAAAAGAAAGCCCCAGATCTCGGTTATGATTTCCTTGAGCGGGATGCCCGTGACCGCGTTGATCACGAACAAGAGAATGCCGTAGGGCGGCGTGATCAGTCCGATCATCGAATTCACGACGACCAGCACCCCGAAGTGGACCAGATCGATCTCTAACTCGCGACAGGCAGGGATGAACAGGGGCACGATCACGAGGATGATCGTAGTGGCATCCAGCACGCAGCCCAGGGCGAGGATCAGCAGGTTGACCAACAGCAGGAACACGATGGGGTGCATGTCGATACCAACAAGGGCATCGGCGACCATGGCGGGGATATTCTCGGACACGACGATATAGTTGAGGATCAGCGCCCCACCGATGACGATGCCCACCGCCGCCGACGACCGCGCGCTTTCCACGAAGATGCCATAGAGCGCGCGCAGGGAAAGGGCCCGGTAGAACAGCCCCGCAAGCAGCAGCGCATAGAGGGCGGCGACGGCGGCGGCCTCGGTCGGCGTGGTGACGCCGCCATAGATCCCATAGAGCAAGATCACCGGCATCAGCAGCGCGGGAAAGGCGTGGGCCGTCTTGCGCGGCAGGGCACGCAGGGGCACCAGCGCTTCCATCGCGAAGCCGCGTTTGTGGGCGATAAAGCTGTTCATGCCCATCAATACCGCGCCCATCAACAGCCCCGGCACGATGCCCGCCAGAAACAGCGCCCCGATAGAGGATTGCGAGACCAGCGCGTATAGCACCATCGGGATAGACGGCGGGATGATCGGCCCGATGGTGGCCGAGGCCGCGGTGATCGCCGCCGCATAGCCGCGCGGGAACCTGTCGCCCTTGGTCATCATCCCGATGATGATCTTGCCGATGCCCGCCGCATCCGCCACGGCGGACCCCGACATGCCTGAAAAGATCAGTGAAGCCACGACATTGACGTGACCCAACCCGCCCCGGAACCGCCCCACGACGCTGACGCAGAAGCCCAGAAGCCTGTCCGATATGGTGCCCGCATTCATGATGTTGGCGGCGACGATGAATAGCGGCACGGCCAACAGCACGAAGCTGTTCAACAGCCCCTGGATGATCTTCTCGCCCGCCAAGGCGAGATCCAGCCCCGCGAGACCCAGATAAACCAGCGACGCCAGAATGATCGCATAGCCGATTGGCGTGCCGATGCCTGCCAGCAGGAACAGCGTGGCAATGCACATGAGAAGCTCGAAACTCATGCATCGTCCTTGGGCGACACCGCGACGGGCGCATGGGCGCTGTCGGGCGGGCCGTTACGGATCACGTCCACAAAGCGCCACGCATAGCGCGCAATCAGCGCCGCCATGAATACCATGTAGATGATGAAAATCCATTTCAGGCGGATCTTGTCGCCGGTGAACGGGTTCTCGACCGAGGACGTGCGGCGGATCCGCATGAAGTCCACGTAGTCCCACATGGGCAGGAACGACCAGACCATGCCACCCACGATCGCGGCGGCGCCCACAAGCGCCATGACCCGGCGCGGCCCGCGCGGCGCTGCAAGGTAGAGAATATCGAAGGTCACATGGTCCTTGTCGCGCACGCAAAAGGCGCAGCCGAAAAAGACGATCCAGATCCAAAGGATCAAGCACAGCTCCAGCGTCCAGCCCAAGGGCGCGATGGTGCCAAGCCACGGGACTGTCTCGGCCCACCCGAGGGAGGCGATGATCTGGGGGGAATAGCGTGATCCGATCTGTAGAAGAAAGGTCGCGAACATCGCAGCAAGCATGGCCCCCGCGATGGCATCCGTCCCGGTGGTGACCCAAGTCCTGATCTTCTCAATCATGGGGGCAGCCTCCGGGACGGATCGTGTCGTGTCGCGTCAACCAGCGCTTAGTTTGCGCCAAGGGCGTTGATCTGGTCCAACACGCCTTCGGGCCATGTCTCGGCGAACTCACTGCCCAGATAGGCGGCCTGCACGGCCTCGCGGAAGGCGGCAACGTCGGGCTCGTAGACTTCCATGCCCTCGCCTTCCAGGAAGGCCACCAGCTCGCCTTCCAACTCCAACTGGCGCACGCGACCGGCCTCGGCCGCGGCATCGGCGGCCTCTTGCACCGTGGCTTGCTGCTCGGGCGTCAGGGATTGGAACACCGCCTCGGAGATGGCGATGTAGTTGAGGTCCACGAGGTGCGAGGTCAGGACGATCTGGTTCGTGACCTCGTAGAACCGCGCGTCGACCACGGTGGGCAGCGGGTTGTCCTGCCCATCCACAGCACCGGTGGAAAGGGCCGTGTAGACCTCATTGAAGGCCATGGGCGTGGGCGCCGCCCCAAGGGCAGAACCAAGGAACTGCCACGCATCGGTGCCAGGCATGCGCAGGTTCACCCCGGCCAGATCATCGGGGGTCATCACCTCCAGCTCTTCGCGGGTCTGTCGCAGGTTCACCTGACGGCGGCCAAGGTACATGACCGACAGAAGGCGCACGCCAAGTTCATCGATCACGGTCTGGTGGAACGGCTCGAACAACGGGTCGTTGAACACGGCGACCTGATGGGCCGCGTCCTGATGGACGTAGCCAGCGGTGAAAATCGAGAATTCGGGGAAGAATTGCGCAAGTTCCTGGGCCGAGGTGATCGACATCTCCAGGTTGCCACGGCTGATCGCCTCCAACTCGGTACCCTGGGCGAACAGCGTGGCGTTGTAACTTGGCGTGTAGGTCGCGAAATCCGCAACTGCGGGTCCGAAGACTTCGGTCATGGCGACAGCGCGCTGGTCGGTTTCCGACCCGGCCATCGACATGCGAAGTTCGATCGCGTGGCCGTCGGCGAATGCCATGCCTCCCACCAGGGTTGCCGCAAGGGCCGCAGACAGCGTCGTGCGGCGGGTCAGGGTCTTGATCATGGTGTCCTCCCAAGGATTGTTGATCGTTTTTTTAGCAGCATGCCGGGTTCTCAGATTATTACAAGGCGTTTGACGGAATATCCGATACTTCAAGAAATCTGCCGTCAGGCCGACCCAGCTGAAATCTGGACGGCCTCGCCGGTTTCGGCCGAGCCCTGTATAGCCTCGATCACCGCCAGCGTGCGCATGCCTTCGCGCGCGGAAACGCGCGGGGCGACCCCGTCTCGTATCACCGCGCCGAAATGAGCGATCTGGCGAACCAGAGGGTCCGCGGCCTCCTGTGCAAGGTGCGTGGCGCTGATGGGCTGCCACCAATCGGGGGCTTTCCCGCTATGGGACCAGACCCGCAGATCCGGGAGCGACAGCGCCGCACGGGAGCCGCCGATCAGGTAGCAGCTTTCGGCGGTGGCGGGGTAGACGGCGTTTTCGCGCGCGGTCATTTCCCAACTCCAGGGGGCAGCGATCGCGTCCGACACGGTGAGGGTGCCAAGCGCCCCGCTCTCAAACGTCAGTAGCGCCGCCGCCACGTCCTCATTCTCGGACCCGCGACGCGAGGGGGCGGCCACGGCACGCACGGAAATAACCTCTCCGCAGAGGTGTCGAAGCAGGTCCACATCGTGGACGAGGTTGACGGATATCGGCCCCGCCCCCTTTTGTTTGCGCCACGGCGAGGCTTCAAAATAGGCGTCTGGCTTGTAGAACCAACATGTCGCCTGAACCGCGCGCACCTCTCCCAAGATACCCGAGGTGATCACCTCATGCGCCTTCTCGATCAGGGGATTATAGCGGCGATGATGGCCCACCAGCACGGGCACGCCGCGCGCCTCTGCTGCATCGACGACCCGCTGCCCCTCCGCCACCGATGTGGCAATCGGCTTCTCGATCAGGACCGGCAGGGCGCGGTCGATGCAGATCAAGGCCTGCGCCGCGTGCTGCGGCGTCGGGGTCGCGATGATGACGCCCTCGGGGCGCGTTGCCTCGATCATTTCGGGAAGTGAATCGTACCACGGCACCCCTAAACGATGCGCCTCCACCTGCCCCGCCTCTGCGGGATCGGCGACGCCCACCAACTCGACCCCCGGCTGCCTGGCAATGGCCTGAGCATGGCGACGACCGATAAGCCCAAGGCCCGAAATGGCAAGGTGGATGCTTTGGGTCACGCGCAAGCTCCTACGCTGAAATCGAAGGCGCTACGTACGTGCGCCGGGCGTGTACTGAACGGTACGAGTACGCTTCCGGATTCGCAATAATACATGATATTTTTTCGTTCATCTGATTTCTGTGACCGTTGCCTCGCGCCTGCGAAGCTGGTAGGCGCACGTCAACACGACGGGCAAACTGGGGATCCAAATGGACCAAAGCGCCGCCACCGTTGGGGCAAACACCTATCAACGGATCAAGCGTGACATCATCTTTGGCGCGCTGCAGCCCGGTGCAAAGCTGAAGCTTGACGCCCTGAAGGCGCGTTATCCGGCCAGCCTTTCGACCCTGCGCGAGGCGCTGAACCGCTTGGCCAGCGACGGCTTCGTCGACGCGCCAGAGCAACGCGGCTTCTTCGTGACGCCCGTGTCGCAAGCCGACCTGACCGAGATCGCCAACCTGCGTGTCCTGCTCGAATGCCACGCCCTGCGCGAAAGCATCGCCAATGGCGACACGGAGTGGGAGGGCAACCTAGTCGCCGCCCGACACAAATTGACCCAGATGGAGCAGCGGTTACTGCGTGGCGATCATTCCGAGGAAGAGACGTGGAAGCGCTATGATTGGGAGTTTCACCTCGCCCTTATCGAGGCCTGCAATTCCCGCAACCTGCTGTCTCTGCATTCGCGTATCTACGATAAATACCTTCGATATCAGATGCTTGTCCTAACTCACCGCGGCCAGGAAGCCGCAACCGAGCACGACAAGATCCTGCAAGCCGCCCTCGCCCGCGATGCAGGCACAGCGACGGCACTGCTGGAGGTGCACATCCGCAACGGTCTGGTGCACGCCGCGTCGGCGCTTACCCCGGCCCGCTGAGCGGCGCGACCGCCTACATCATCTTGAAGACCGAGGGGTCTGGGCCCGTGCGCAGACCCACATCCAGCCCCGCGATGTCGGCCATCTCCGCGTCGGTCAGGGTGAAATCGAAAACGTCCAGGTTTTTTGCCTGCCGGTGCGGCTTGACCGACCGCGGGATCACCGCATTGCCCAGTTGGATGTGCCACCGAAGGATCACCTGCGCCGGGCTTTTGCCGGTGCGCGCGGCGGCCTTCGCGATCGGCTCTGCCTCGAACGAACGCCCGTTGCCCAGGGGCGTCCAGGCCTGTGTCACGATCCCGTGGGCCGCGTGAAATGCGCGCATTTCTGGCTGTTGCAGCTCGGGATTGAGCTCGATCTGGTTGAGCACCGGGGCCTCTCCGGTCTCTGCGATGATCCGTTCCAGATGGTCCGCGTTGAAGTTGGACGTCCCGATAGAGCGCATCAACCCCTCGTCCCGCATCTCGATAAAGGCTTGCCACGTTTCCAGATAAAGGTCCTGGCTTGGAACCGGCCAATGGATCAGCACCAGGTCCAGCTGCTCGACCCCGATGGTCTTCAGGCTTCGCTCAACCGAGGCGCGGGCCTTGGCGCGCCCCTGCTCGTTGTTCCAGACCTTGGTGGTGATGAAAACCTCATCGCGCGGCACGCCCGAGGCGCACAATCCCTCGCCCAGACCAGCCTCGTTCATATAAAGATACGCGCCATCGATCATCCGATACCCGATCTCAAGGGCCGAGCGCACGGCCTCTCCGGCGATATCCTGGGGCACCTGCCAGATGCCGAACCCCAGCTGCGGGATCTGGGTGCCATCACGAAGTGGAATGCGGGGGATGTCGGTCATGGCATTGATTCTCCTTGTTTTCGGCGGCTCAGGTCAGGGTCAACCGCTGTCCCGTCGCGGCATCAAAAGGATGGACTGTCTCGGCGCTGAAGCCAAGATTGATCGTCTCCCCGGGCTTGGGCGGCGTGCGCCCCGAGGCGGTGGCGGTCAATTCCATCCCGTCGACATCCACATAGACCAGCGTTTCGGAGCCCAGGGGCTCGGCGACCGAAACGGTTCCGCTCAGGAACGTCTCGGCCTCCGCCGTCAGATCCTCGGGCCGGACGCCTAGGTGAACCTCCCCCCCCTTCGGCACAGAAATCCCGGGTATTTCAACGACATGCCCATTCTTCAGCTGTACCCCTGACCCGGTGCTTTCCACCGGCAAAAGGTTCATCGCCGGCGCTCCGATGAACTGCGCCACGAAGGTGTTGGCCGGCGAGTGATAGACCTGCGCCGGGGTGCCGATCTGCTGGATATGGCCGTCCTTCATGATCACGATACGGTCGGCCATGGTCATCGCCTCGACCTGATCGTGGGTCACGAAAACCATCATGCGGCCCATGCTGGCATGGAGTTTCTTGATTTCCAGCCGCATCTGGGTCCGCAACTGCGCATCAAGGTTCGACAGCGGCTCGTCAAACAGGAACACGTCAGGGTCGCGCACCATCGCGCGGCCGATTGCGACGCGCTGACGCTGCCCGCCCGACAGCTGCGAGGGCTTGCGTTCCAGCAGGTCCGTCATGTCGAGGATCTTGGCAACCTCTTCAATTCGCGCGTTCTTGTCCGCTTTCGACAGCTTGGAGGTTTTCAACCCAAAGCCGATGTTTCGGCGCACCGACATGTGCGGATAAATGGCGTAGTTCTGGAACACCATGGCGATGTTGCGCTCTTTCGGTTCCAGGTTATTCACCACGCGACCGCCGATTTCGATGGTACCCGACGTGATCTCTTCAAGTCCGGCGATCATCCTGAGCGTTGTGGATTTTCCGCATCCGGAGGGGCCGACAAGCACAACGAATTCCCCCGGCGCCACGGTCAGATTGATCGCGTGCAGCACCTCTGTCTCTCCGTACCGCTTCACGAGGTCGCTCAGGATCAAATCGGTCATCGGGGGCCTTTCAGGAGGGCGTCGAATGCGGCGTTGAGGTCGGTTTCGGCGGTGGTGCGGCGTTCAAGTCTTGCTTTAAGATCGCCCGCCAACATTCTGATTTCATGCTGGTATGTGTTGAAGGCGCTGTCGAGTGCGGCGGGCGCGGGGCCGCCGATGCGATCTCGGCGCGCCACAAAGGTGCGGGCGTCCACGGCGCTGGCAAAACCCGCTGCATCCAGCGTCGCGGCGCGTCCCGTCGCCTCCTCAAACGCCTGCGAGAAGGCGGCAAAGCCGCCGCCGAGGGGCTGCGCATCGGCGATCACGGCGCGCGCGGTTTGTGCTGCAATCTCGTGGGCTTGGCGAAAACTCAATTCTTCATCGCGCACCAGCGTATCGGCCAGTTCGGTAATGGTGATGCACGCCGCGTCTGTCGTCCGAGCGACACGGTCCCCATTGATCGAGCAGGCAGGTAGAAACGCCGTCAACAGATCAAGGACCCGACCCGCATGCTCAAACGCCCCGTAGCCCGCTTGCTGCACCTCGCCTTCGCTGTCATTCATATCGGTGAAAGGCGTATTGTGCATGCAGTTTATCATTGTGTCACAACGACTTGCAGCAACCGAGGCCAGATGGCGAAGATGCTCGATCGGCACCGGATTGCGCTTCTGCGGCATGATGGAACTGATCTGCACCAAGCTGCGCGGCACGTGCAACTGCCCGACCTCGAACGCCGACCAGAACGCCATGTCCTGCACGACGCGGCCCAGATGGATCATCGGCAGTTTCAGGGCCGAATAAAGCCCCGTGACATAATCCACGCCCGCGATGCATCCGTAAGAATTCAACCGGACCGATTGAAACCCCAGCAACTCTGCCATCCGCTCTCGATCAATCGGAAACCCCGACGTGGTGATGGCCGCAGCACCCATGGGGCAATGATCGACGTGCTGAATGGCCGCTTCCAGGCGTTTGGCATCGGCCAAAAGCACCTCGATCACCGCGCTCAGGTAGTGGCCGAAGGTCGAGGGTTGGGCAGGCTGGCCGTGGGTATAGGCAACAATCAGGGTGTCCCGCTCGGATCTTGCTTTGTCCAGAAGCGCTTGGCCAAGGGTCAGCATCCGCGCCAAGGCATCTTCGGCGCGGGCGCGCAGGGCCATCTTGAACATGGTGTGATCCATGTCGTTGCGCGATCGCGCGGTGTGCAAGGCCCCGCCCAGATCACCCAAACGGGCACGCAGTTCGGCCTCGACCAGGAAGAACCAATCTTCATGCTCGCCGGTGTATTCAAGGGCTTGCCGGTCGATATTGCGCTCGATATCCAGCAGCGCTTCGGCAATGGCTGCGCCATCCTGGTCCTGCAATATCCCTGTCTCGACCAGCATCACCAGATGGGCCCGGTTGATCGCATCCATGTGCCCGGCGAAATGGGTCTTCACGCCCTCGAACAGCGGCGCGAGGACCGCGTCGCGATAGGTTGGATCTGGAAAGATGGAGGTGTCTGTCATCCCTTGAGCCCGGCCATGACGACGCCGCGGATGATGAAGCGCTGAAAAATCAGGAAGAAGATCAAGGTCGGCAGGGTTGAGATCGCGGCGCCGGTCATGATCAACTCCCACGCCACGTCTGCTTCGTCCCCAAAGGACGAGAGGCCCACGGGCAGAGTATAGAGGTCCGGCGAGGTGGTCACGATCAACGGCCAGAGGAACGCGGTCCAATTGCCGAGGAAGATGAAGATCGCCAAAGCCGCGAGCGCGGGCTTGACCATCGGCATGGCGACCTGCCACCAGATCTGGAATTCATTGAGCCCGTCGATCCGCGCAGCCTCAAGGAAGTCATCGGGGACCGTCTCGAAGAACTGTTTCATCAGGAACACACCGAACGCCGTCATCAGGCCCGGAAACATGATGCCCCAATAGGTGTCGAGCCAGCCGAGAGACTGGCTCATCATGTACCAGGGGATCACCAACATTTCCGTGGGAATCATCAGCGTCGAGAGGATAGCGATGAAGATGATGTAGCGGCCCCGGAACCGGAATTTGCACAGGGTATAGCCCACGAGGCTGTCGAAAAAGAGCGACGAAACCGTGGTGATCGCCGCGATGATCAGCGAGTTGATGAACCAGCTGAAGAAGCGCCCATCCTCCAGCACGTAGGTGTAGTTCTCCAACGTGGGCTCGTTAGGGATCAGGCCAATCTCATAGACCTCCCACGGCCACTTCATCGAGGTAGAAATCATGTAGGCCAACGGCATGACCATCAGAATGCCGCCCGCAAACAGCAGGGCCCAGCGGATGAATTGCGCAAGGTTGCGCTTGCGCGGAGGGGCGGCGGCTTTCAAGAGCGCGTCGGACGACGCCCTGACGGTGAGATCATCGCTCGTGGTCATTCTAGCGATCCCTCAGTAGGCGCAGTTGAATGAGGCTGACGATCAGCAGGATCACGAAAAGCACAACGGTTTGCGCCGCAGCGTAGCCCATGTCGAAACTGTCGAACGCCGTCTGATAAATCATCAGGACCAATGGCTTGGTCGAGTTCAACGGCCCGCCCGGATTCTGGGTCGTCATGTTGAAGACATGGTCGAAGATGCGCAGGAAGCCGATCGACGACAGGACGACGACGAAGACGATCGTGGGGCGCAGCAGCGGCAAGGTGATCTCCCACAGGACCGTCCAGGTGGAAACCCCATCGATCTTGGCGGCCTCGTAGAAGGTGCGCGGGATGGCGCGCAGGCCTGCCATGAAGATGATGATCTGAAAGCCCAGGCCCGCCCAGATGGCCGGCGCAAGGATCGAGGGAAGCGCATTGGTGGTACTATCGAGGAAGTCGATCTGCGCAATGCCAACGGTCGCGAGGGCATTGTTGAACAGGCCAATCGGCACGTCCTGGTAGAACCAGCGCCAGACCCAGGCCATGGCCACGGCAGAGGTCATGAAGGGCACGAAATACAAGGCCCTGATCGTGCCATGCATGAAGCGAACCTGGTCCAGATGGTAGGCGATGACAAACGCAATCACGAGGCTGATGGGCGTGCCAAGAAGCAGGTAAACAAAGGTATTGCGAAAGACCTGCCAGAACACCGGATCAGAAAACAGCACCCGATAATTGTCGATCCCCGCCCACGTCCTGTCGCCCAGTAGGTTCCATTCCTGGAACGACAGGACCATCGCGTTTCCGGTCGGATAGAACCGGATCACGACGTAGAAAAGGACCGGGACAGCCAGAAACCCCCACGCCCAAAACGTGCGCTTCTGGGCGATGGTCAGACCAACCTGACGTCCGGGTGCGGCGTCTTGGGGGGAAGTGCTCGCCATGCGTGCGGGCCCTCGAATGGGGTGGGAACGAAGGGCCCCGATCGGCAAACGCGCCCGGGGCCCTTAGGAATTAAGGCCGCTTACTCTCCGTAGTAGGCGTCAAGGATTGCCTGCTCGGCTTCAGCCGCCATGGTCAGGCTCTCGCCGGGGTCCATGTCTTGCAACTGCACACGCTCCACCATGTCGACAAGGACCTGGCGCTGCGCGCTTTCGTCGGCGAAGATCGTGGTGTTGGCGTATTCGAGGCCCCGGATGAACGGCCCGAAGACAGGATCGTTGGCGTTTTCCTCGGTCATGCCGACCTCGGCCCGGGCCGGAAGTTCGCCCACTGTATCAAGCCAGATCTGCATCGCCTCGGGCGAGGTGATGTATTCCATGAACAGCACGGAGGCATCGTATTCCGGCCCCTCCGCCGAGGACGTGATCGCGTTAACCCAGTAAGAGGAATAGTTCGACCGCATGCCGTCGTTGTTGGCGGGCAGCTCTGTCACGCCCCAGCGCAGGCCACGCTCTCCTTCAAGGGCACCGATGCGGAAAGAGCCGTCGATGTGGAACGCCGCCCGGCCCGCGCGGAAGGCGGCTTGGGGCTCGTCCATGAAGCCGGACTGCGATACGCCCTGCTCTTCCAGACCCAGGTAGAAATCAAGCGCGGCGCGCCCGGCCTCCGTGTCGTAGTTCACGTTGCGATAGCCGTCGGTATAGGGCTCGCCCCCCATCTGACGCACAAGGACCTCGCGGAACCAATGGTGATCCTGGGCGGTCATGCCTGTCGTCAGGCCGACTTGCGTGATGTTGCCTGCGCCGTCCCGCTCGGTGGTGGCGGCGGCGGCGGCGACAAGTTCATCCAGCGTGGTGGGCACGTCGACGCCCGCCCCTTCCAGGATACGCTCATTATAGAACAGCGCGAGCGAGCGCACGGCGGTGGGCAGGGCGAAATACTGGCCGTCGCGCTCCATCGCCTGGACCATCGGAAAGAATTCGGACGCCACCATTTCGGGCGAGAATGTCTCGGTGGGCAGGGGCTGGATCAGCCCCTCGTCGATGTAATCGTTCAGCCAACCGTAGAACAGTTGCACGATATCTGGCCCCTCGCCCGACGGCACGGCAATCGCGGTGCGGGTGCGGTAGTCGGCGTAGGGAAAATGGGTCATCTCGACGTTGATATTGGGGTTGGCGGCTTCGAAATTCTCGATCAACTCTTCCATCGCATTGACGCGAGCCTCGAAGAAATACTGCCAGTATTCGATCGTGACCTGCTCCTGAGCGGCGGCGGCACCGGCGGTCAGAATGGCGGTGGACGTGGCAAGGGCAGCAAGGGTTCTGTGAAGCATGGGTCTCTCCCTGAGATGATGTTTTGGTGCGGGGCCCGTACTCTCACGGTCGGTGCCATTGGGGGGACGCTAGCGCAGCGGCGTTGAGCTATCAAGTAAGTTGAGTTATTCGGGGATATGGCCAGCGTGCTCCCTCCTCCCGGCTCCAACGCCCTTCGCAGCAGGACTTACAATCGGGGTCTTGTGCTGGGGCATTTGCGACAGGAGGGAGAGGCCGGGCGTGCCGAAATCGCCCGCGCCTCGCGCCTCAGCATTCAGGCGGTCAGCAATATCATCGCAGAGCTGTCGGACGAAGGCTGGGTGGTGGAGGCAGGCAAGCGCGAAGGACAGCGGGGCCTGCCCGCCGTGACCTATGCGCTCAGCCGCGGCTCGCATCTGGCGCTGGGGGTAGAGATCAGGCCCGACGCGGTTCTGGCGGCGTGGATCGATCTGGGGGGCCAGGTGCTGCACACGGAACGGCTGGCGCTGCCCTCCGCCCGGCCCGAGCATGTGCTGCCGCTTGTGGCCGACCTGCCCGCGCGCGGCGCGGCGGCGGGGTTGCGTCATGCGACGGTGTTCGGAGCGGGCGTGGTGATGCCCGGACCGATCGGTGAAACCGGCCTGTCGGACATCGCGACGCAGCTGCCCGGCTGGGGCGACGTGGCCCCTGACGCGGTCTTGCGCGATGCCCTGGGCGTGCCGGTCACGTTGGAAAATGATGCCAACGCCGCCGCCATGGCCGAGCGTATTCTGGGCGCAGCGCAAGGGCTTGGTACCTTCGCGTGCCTCTACTTCGGGACCGGTCTGGGGTTGGGGTTGGTGATCGATGGTACGGTTTTCGCAGGCGCATACGGCAATGCCGGAGAGATCGGGCACATCCCCGTGGCCACAAGCGGCGGCTCTTGCGCGCTGGAACAACGCGCCAGCCGCGTTTCGCTGGTGCGCGCGTTGGAGGCCGATGGTATCTCGGTGCGCACCGTCGACGACATGGCACGCAAGTTCGCCGCCCGCCCCCCCGCGATGGTCGCTTGGTTGGAGGGGGCCGCGGATGCCCTTGGGCCCGCCGTTGCGATGTTGGAAAACCTGTTCGACCCCGAGGCGATCGTGATGACCGGAGCCCTGCCCCCTGCCCTTCTGGACGAGTTGGTGCGCCGGGTGTCGCTGCCGGACCGGTCGGTCTCGAACCGCCAAGACCGCGCACACCCGCGCCTGATCGCGGGCACCGCGGGGCGCATGGCCGCGACCCTCGGGGCGGCGGCGCTTGTCGTGAATACAGCCCTTTCCCCGCGTCTGGTAGACGCCCGATAGATACGCGTCCGCTGGACGCCCAATAGGACCCTTTTTCCATGCCCAATGCCACGCAATCCCGGATCCTTTCAGAAGCCCATGACCCATTGATCGCCCGCGTCTGGCGCGCCATGGCGGGGCTGCGCTCCGTTGTGGGCTTCATGAACACCGGCGCCCATCCCGATGATGAGACGACGGCGATGCTGGCCGCGCTTTGGCTGCGCGACGGGGTGAACCTGTCTTACGCCTGCTCGACCCGGGGCGAAGGCGGGCAGAATGACATCGGAACCGAGGCGGGCCCCGATCTGGGCGCGTTGCGCACCGCCGAGATGGAGCGCGCCTCGGACGTTCTGGACATGGTTCTGTACTGGCACGGGCAGTCGCCTGACGACACGATCACGGACTTCCGGTTCTCGAAATCGGGCAAGGAGACGATGGCGATCTGGGGGCGAGACCGCCTGATGACCCGCTTTGTCGAAATCATCCGAACCGAGCGTCCTGATATCATCTGCCCGACATTTCTTGATATTCCCGGACAGCACGGCCACCACCGCGCAATGACAGAGGCCGCCCACGCGGTAATCGCGGCGGCGGCGGACCCCGACTTCGCTTGCGATTTGGCCCCTTGGCAGGTTTCGAAACTCTATTTGCCTGCATGGTCCGGCGCGGGCGGCTCTTATGATGACGAGGTGCCGCCACCGCCCGCGACGCTGACGATCGCTGCAAAGGGCGGCGATCGGATGCTGGGGATGAGTTACGAGCGCATCGGCCAATGGTCGCGGCAATTCCATCGAACCCAAGGCATGGGCCACTGGATAGCGGCGGGGTCCGAGCGGGATTGGCCGCTGCATCTGGCCTACTCGGGCGTCGGTGCGGATACGGGCGCGGTGACAGATAACCTGCCGCAGACCCTGGCGGACATTGGAGCGCCGAAGGCCCAGGGCCTTGTGGAGGCAACCCTTGCCGCCTTCCCGGATTTCAACGCCATGGCGCGTTTGGGCGCCGAGGCGCTTGCCGCGCTGCAAAGTGCCTCCGTAGAAGACATCCACGCGCACCGGCTGGGGCGCAAGCGCCTGCAAATGGCGCGGCTGGTGCAATTGGTGGCCGGGGTCTCGGCGCGGGCCTTGCCGGACGCGGTGGCGGTGCACCCCGGAGACACCGTCGCGGTCTCGGTGGAGGTCACGGGCAATGCCACGGCCGAGATCCTGCCAGACGCGGACATGAAGGTCACGCCCGACGGACTGCGGATTGGACCGGATGCCGCGCCCAGTGATCCCTACCCCGACGCATTCGATCCCCTTGTGCCGCGATTGTCTGCCCTCCGCATCGCGGCGTCGGTTCACGGTGTCGATGTGGCGGTCGATGTGCCGCTGGAGCGGCCCCTGTTGGTGCTGCCGAGACCGCTGGCCGAAATCCAGACAGAGCGCGCGATTCTGAACCTGCGGACCGGCGTGCGGCAGGTGACGGTGGGCGTCGACGCCCAAGACGCGCGGTTCGATCTGCCCGAGGGTTTCGGGCAGGATTGGCGCGCGGACGGGGTGACGATCACGGTTCCCGACGGCGCGAAAGAGGGGCTGCATGAACTGCCCTTGCTGATCGACGGCGCGCCCGCACGCACAGCGAAGGTACTGGACCATGAGCATATCTCGCCCACCCTCAGCCACCGCGCGGCCGTGCTGTCGCTGCGGTTGGCCGACGTGGCGCTGCCCAAGGCCCGCGTGGCCTATATTGGCGCTGGCAATGACCAGGTGGCGGATGCCATGCGCGCCGTTGGGATGGATGTGACGGACCTCTCGGACGCGGACCTGGCGACTGCCGCGCCGTTTGACGGTTATGACAGCGTGCTGGTCGGTGTCTTCGCCTATCGCTTCCGTCCGGCGCTGGGACCCGTAATCGGCACGCTGAATACCTGGGTGGCGGAAGGCGGCACGCTGGTGACGCTCTACCACCGGCCCAGGGACAATTGGGCGCCCAAGGCCACGCCGCCTGCGCCGATGGAAATCGGCGCGCCATCCCTGCGCTGGCGGATCACCGATGCCAACGCCAAGGTGACCGTCTTGCAGCCAGATCACCCCGTGTTTCATGGCCCCAACACGATCACCCCCAAGGATTGGGAGGGCTGGCAGAAGGAACGTGGGCTCTACTTCGCCAAGACGTGGTCAGACGCCTACACGCCGCTTGTGCGCATGGCGGACCCGGACGAGGCGCCCTTGGACGGCGGGTTACTTGTGGGCCGGATCGGCAAAGGCTGTCACGCCCATGTGGCCCTGAACCTGCACCACCAATTGGCGCATCTGGTGCCGGGCGCGTATCGCTTGATGGCGAACCTGCTGGCGCCGCGCGGCTAGGACGCCTCGTCGAGGCGGCGCTGAAGAATGCTGATGAAGGTCTGCGCCGGGCGGATCAGGGGCCTTCTGGCCATGCGCAGAATGCAGATCTGGACGGTGCCGAAGTCGAACGGAAGGGGCTTGGCCTGCGCGCCGAAAACGATCTTCGGGAAGATCGCCACGGCGCTTGCGGCCCCGTGATAATGCGCCACATGGGCCGCCGACAGCGCGGTGGCCTGCGGAAGGGTCAACTGCTTGCGCCGAAGCACGTGATCGATCGCGGTGCGGGTACCGGTGGCCTCTCCGGGGATAAGCACGCGCCGATCCGCGAGGTCCCAGATGCCTTGCGGGTCCACCCCGTCCCCCGAAGCGCAGGCGACGATCCGGCATGCGCTGGCGTGGACGACCTCGGTCGTGTCGTCGGTGGCCGGGTTGGTGAGGACCGCCAGATCGACGCCGCGCTGACGCAGGCTGTCAATGCTCGTGTCAAAGATGATATCGAGGGCAACCTTGGGGAAACGGTCTTGCATCTCCAGACAGCAGTCCATCACAAGCCCCGCCGCGATGTCATGCCCCAAAGAGATCCGCAGGTCCCCGCTTTCTCCATCGCGCAGGGTCCCAAGCTGGCCTTGCAGCTGTGTGAACTCCAGCAGATGGCGGTCGATGACGTCAAGCAGAAGCTCTCCGGCATCCGACAGGCGCACGCCGCCGGGAAGGCGCTCGAAGATGTTGAACGACAGCTCATCCTCGAACGCCTGTATGGATCTGTTCAACGCGGAGGGCGAGATTGACAGATCTCCCGCTGCCTTTCTGATGGATCCTGTGCGATGGATCAGCCGGATCGCACGGTAAATCTTCAAATGTTTCATGGGTCTCCCAGCGCGGTGCAAAAAACGCAACACCAAGGCGCAAAACTAGCAGCAGACAACACCACGTCAATCGCTATCCATAATGCTGCACATGCAAAATACTTTTGCTTACGTCTGAGGGATCTCTATGAAAAAACTAATGCTTGCCAGCGCATTGTCACTGGTTACCGCCCATACTGCATCCGCAGAAATCCGAGTCGGCATCCTGCACTCGCTGACTGGGACGATGGCAATTTCCGAGACCACGCTGCGCGACGTCATGCTGATGCTGATCGAACAACAAAACGCCGCCGGTGGTCTTCTGGGCGAAGAAATCGTGCCCGTCGTGGTCGATCCGGCGTCCGATTGGCCCCTGTTTGCCGAACGCACGCGCGAGTTGCTGACCGTCCATGAGGTGGACGTGATCTTTGGTGCCTGGACCTCCGTGTCGCGCAAATCCGCCCTGCCGGTTCTGGAAGAGCTCAACGGCCTGATGTTCTACCCGGTCCAGTACGAGGGTGAGGAATCCAGCCGCAACGTCTTCTACACCGGCGCCGCACCGAACCAGCAGGCGATCCCGGCGGTGGATTACTTCATCGAAGAACTGGGCGTGGAAAGCTTCGCGCTTCTTGGCACCGATTACGTCTATCCCCGCACCACCAACCGCATTCTGGAGCAGTACCTGCTTGACGCGGGCATCCCGGCCGAGAACATCTTCGTCAACTACACGCCCTTCGGTCATTCCGATTGGTCCTCCATCGTCGCCGACGTGGTAGCCTTGGGTGAGACGGGCGACCAGGTGGGCGTCATCTCGACGATCAACGGCGATGCGAACGTGGGCTTCTATAACGAACTGGTCGCCCAGGGCGTCGAGGCCGATGACATCCCCGTCGTGGCCTTCTCGGTCGGTGAAGAGGAACTCGCCGGGTTCGACACCGGGCCGTTGGCCGGCCACCTCGCGGCATGGAACTACTTCCAGTCCGCCGACACGCCCGAGAACGAGGAATTCATCGCCAACTGGCATGAGTTCATCGGCGATGAGGCACGCCCGACCAATGACCCGATGGAGGCCCACTACATCGGCTTCAACATGTGGGTTCAGGCTGTGGAGGCCGCTGGCACCACGGATGTCGATGCGGTCCGCGAGGCAATGTACGGCATTCAGGTCCCGAACCTGACCGGCGGCATTGCCGAGATGCTGCCCAACCACCACCTGACCAAGCCGGTCCTGATCGGCGAGATCCGCCCCGACGGGCAGTTCGACATCATCAGCCAGACCGAGCCTGTTGCGGGCGATGCCTGGACCGACTTCCTGCCTGAATCGGCGGTTCTGGTCTCTGATTGGCCGGGTCTGGAATGCGGTATGTACAACACCGAGACCGAGACCTGCGTACAGATCCAGTCCAACTACTAAGCACCTCAAGACCTTGCGGCGGGTCGCGCGACGCGACCCGCCATACCACCCTTGCTGTCAGGCAACCCTATGAAATTCATACACCTTCTTGTCGTGCTTGCGGCACTTTGCATTCCCGGGCCCGTGTCTGCCCAAGACGCGCCGTTGCAGGATCTGTTGCAAATCCATGCCGAGCAGATCAGCGATCCGTCGCGCCGCACCGTGGGTGAGACGCTGGACGCGCTGGTCGCCAGCGGCCACCCCGAGTTGCCCGGCTTCCTCGCCCGCTGGCAAGCGCGCGAGGTCTATCGCCGCGATGCCGACGGGCTTTTCGTCTATGTCGAAGACGCGGCCTCCGACCCTCTGACCCTGCTGGATATTTCCAGCGGCGCGGCGATTGGTCAGGCCGGGTCGCGCGATGTCACGCAGTTGCGCCCCAACGGCGGCGTGCGCGGTGTGATCGGCAGCGCGCTAGTGCAATTCCAACTGGGTGCGGCTGATCCCACGGCGCGTCTGGAGGCGCTCGACACCATCGCGGACGACCCCGAGGAAAGCCACCTGTCCCTGCTGCAAGCGCGGCTGGCGATAGAGGACGACCCGGTCGTGCGCGCCCGGCTGGAGGTCGTCTTCCCCGCCGTCGTCATCGCTTTTGCCCAAGACGATGCCGAGAGGATCGCAGCGATCGAGGCGCTGGCAGGCAATGTCAGCCTAGAGGCACGGGCGACGTTGAACCAACTGCTCTCTACCACCCGCAACGTCGGCTTGGCCCTGCCCGACGACCTGAATATCGCCACTGTCCTGACGCCTGGCAGCGCCGCCCTGCCCGAGGCTGACGCCTACGACATGCTCGTCGAGGCAGAGCTTGCACCGCCCCGGATCAGCCGCGCGGCGCAACGCGATGTGCTGGCGGCCAACATCGACGAGGGCCGCGTTGGCGGCGTGCCCGTCGCCACGCTGAACACCGAAGCCGCCCGTGACACCGCCTATGCCGCGCTGGTGGCCGAGGGGCTGGCCGAGCCCGTGCCAAGTGACGCCGAGGTTACGGCAGCGCTGGCCAGCCACGTTTTCTACGACCAGTATCGAGAGGCCTCGCACCCCGTGACCGATGCCGCCCGCGCCACCCTCGACGGGATCGAGACGCGCGTGGGAGCCTACCGGTTTCTGGATCTGTCGCTAGACGGGCTCTCACTGGCCTCGATCTACTTTCTTGCCGCCATCGGGCTGGCCATCACCTTCGGCGTCATGGGCGTGATCAACATGGCCCATGGCGAATTCATCATGGCGGGCGCCTACACCGGCTACCTCGTCCAGACGCTGGTCCCTGATTACACGCTGTCGATTGCCATCGCCCTACCGCTGGCCTTCGCCGTGACCTTCGCGATGGGGGTCGCGATGGAACGCTCGGTCATTCGGTGGCTCTATCATCGGCCGCTAGAGACGCTTTTGGCGACCTTCGGGATCTCCATCGCGTTGCAACAGATCACCCGGCAGATCTTCGGCACCCAGGCCCGCCCCTTCACGCCGCCCGATTGGCTTGCGGGATCGGTGGCGATCAATGACGTGATCTCGATCTCGTCGATCCGCATCGCGATCTTTCTGCTGGGATTGGTGTTTTTCGTGGTCCTGTGGCTGATCCTGAACCGCACCCGCCTGGGCCTTGAGGTCCGCGCTGTGACGCAGAACCCTGCCATGGCGGCGTCTATGGGAATCAACCCCGACCGGATCAACATGCTGACCTTCGGCCTCGGCTCGGGCATCGCCGGGATCGCGGGCGTGGCGATTGGCCTTTTCGCGCAGGTGACGCCCGACATGGGCGCCAATTACATCGTACAAAGCTTCATGACCGTGGTCGTGGGCGGCGTCGGCAACATCTTCGGCACACTTGTGGGCGCCAGCATGATCGGCGGCTTCCAGAAGGCCGTCGAATGGCTGAACCCATCCAACACCTTGGCGGCGCAGACCTACATGATCCTCTTCGTGATCCTGTTCATACAGTTCCGGCCCAGGGGCATCATCGCCCTCAAGGGCCGCGCGGCGGGGGATTGATTCATGAGCATCTTTGTCCGCAATAAATCCGTCCCCATTTTCATCGGCGCGCTGGCCATGTTCGCCCTTGGCGTGACAGTTCTGTCAGAGGCCTACGGGACGGGCGCGATGTCGATTTCGTTCACCAAGACGCTGGGGATGACGCTGTGCCTCTGCCTCGCCGCCTTGGCGATGGATCTGGTTTGGGGCTACTGCGGGATCCTGTCGCTTGGGCACTTCGCCTTCTTCGGGCTTGGCGGCTATGTCATCGGCATGTGGTTGATGGCCGCGCGGACCGAGGCCGTGGTGCGTGCCAACCTGGCCGAAGGGGTCATTCCCCCCACGGAGGCCGAGGTCAATCAGGCCACCGCCTTGCAGATTTTCAGCGTCGTAGGGGCCGATGACTGGCCGTGGATGTGGGCGGCTTCGGACAATCTGTTCCTGTCGCTGATCCTGATCGTGGCGGTGCCGGGCGTGCTGGCATTGGTGTTTGGATGGTTGGCGTTTCGCAGCCGGGTGACTGGCGTTTACCTATCGATCCTGACCCAGGCGATGACGCTGGCGCTGTCGCTTTACCTTTTCCAGAATGACACCGGCCTGCGCGGCAACAATGGGTTGTCGGGGTTGCAGAACCTACCGGGCGCCGAGGATATCGGGCAGGATCGCATCTCGATCTGGTTCTTCTGGGCCTCTGCGGTGGCTCTGGGCCTGTCGTATATCGGGGCGGCGTGGCTGATCTCGGGGAAATTCGGCAACATCATCCGCGGGATCCGCGATGATGAATTGCGGGTGCGGTTTCTGGGCTACCGGGTGGAGGTGTTCAAACTGTTCGTCTTCACGCTGTCGGGCATCCTCTGCGGTATCGCGGGCGCGCTTTATTACCCGCAGGCGGGCATCATCAACCCGGACGAAATCGCGCCCATTGCCTCTATCTATCTGGCCGTTTGGGTCGCCATTGGCGGACGCGGCAGGCTGTATGGCGCGGTGATCGGGGCCGCCGTAGTCTCGCTTTTGTCGACGTATTTCACCGGAGGCCGCGCACCGGATGTGGCGTTGGGGGCGCTGCGGATCGAATGGGTTGATTGGTGGCCGGTCCTGCTGGGGCTCGGGTTTGTGCTGGTCACGCTCTTCGCACCGAAGGGGCTTGGCGGATTGGTCGACTACATCGTGCGTAAACCAACCGCAGGAGATCGCCCATGAGCACGCTTCTAGAGGTTCAGGGCGTTTCCGTCACCTTCGACGGTTTCCGCGCGATCAATAACCTCAGCTTTACCATTGGCCTGCCAGAGATGCGCGCCGTCATCGGCCCCAACGGGGCAGGCAAGACGACCTTCATGGATATCGTGACCGGCAAGACCCGGCCCGACAGCGGCACGGTGCGTTGGGGCGACATGGGCCATTCGCTGCTGTCGATGTCCGAGGCGCAGATCGCCCAAGAGGGCATCGGGCGCAAGTTCCAGCGCCCCACGGTGTTCGAGGATCAATCGGTTGACGACAACCTGCGCGTCGCGCTGAAAAAGCCGCGGGGACCACTGGCGGCAATCTTCGACAAGACCAGTGACGCCGACCGCGCGCGGATCGAAGAGATCGCCGCGGAAATCGGACTGGCGGACCATCTGGGCGACCCGGCGGGCATCCTGTCCCACGGGCAAAAGCAATGGCTGGAGATCGGGATGCTGCTGGCCCAGGATCCCAAGCTGCTGTTGGTCGATGAGCCTGCCGCAGGCATGACCACGGCAGAGCGCGAGCATACGACGGCGCTACTCAAGCGCCTCGCGCAAAGTCACGCGGTGGTGGTGGTGGAGCACGATATGGAGTTCGTGCGCCGCCTCGAGTGCCGGGTCACGGTGCTGCACGAGGGGGCGGTGCTGGCCGAAGGCTCGCTTGATCACGTGATGGCCGACGCGCGTGTCGTTGAAGTCTATCTGGGGCGCTAATATGTTGGAAACACGCGATTTAACGCTTCACTACGGTGGCAGTAAGATCCTCAACGGCATCTCGGTCCAGGCCGCGAAGGGCGAAGTGACCTGCGTGATGGGCACCAATGGTGTCGGCAAGACATCCCTGATGAAGGCAATTGCGGGGACGCACGCACGCTCGGGCGGGGAAGTTCTGTTGGACGGGGTCGCGGTACCGAAACTGCCCGCACACAGGCTGGCGCAGATGGGTGTCGCCTGCGTGCCGCAGGGCCGGATGATCTTCCCGCTTTTGACGGTGCGTGAGAACCTTGAGACGGGCCTTGCTTGCCTGCCCAAGGGCGCACGGGAGGTGCCCGAACGCATCTACGAGATGTTTCCCGTATTGCGAGAGATGGAGGGCCGTCGCGGAGGCGACCTTTCCGGCGGGCAGCAGCAGCAACTGGCCATTGGGCGCGCCTTGGTCACGAAGCCGAAGCTATTGCTGATGGATGAGCCGACCGAAGGCATCCAGCCCAATATCATCCAGCTGATCGGCCGCGTCATTGCGCAGTTGCGCGATGAGGGGGAAATGGCGATCGTGCTGGTCGAGCAATACTTCGATTTCGCCTTCGATCTGGCCGACAGGTTCTACGTCCTCAAACGCGGTGAGACGGTGTTTTCCAGCGCCAAGGCCGACACGACCCGCGACCAGGTGCAAGGCGCGTTCAGCCTGTAGCGCCGCATCGATGCGCAGCTACCCGGCCGGGCGTTCTCGGATCGCGCGGCGCAGACATCTAGGGCACCCGCCAGCCTGGCCCGTGGGCACGCGATGTTGAGATGCCCAAAACCGGCACCCTCCGCGCCGAAGACGGTGCCTCGGGTCAGATCTCATACGGCGCCTTTCCTTGGGAAAGCGGTCAACGCGTCTGGCACCGCCTCGTGGCCGAAGACCCGTGGGCGGCACGGGTCTGCATCGCAATTGTGAGGCAGGGGGCGACGCGGAAATCCATGTTCGCCACGCCCGCGGGAAACAGCTCCATCGCGTCGTCGCTCAACACGATCCGGCGGTGCTTGAGGGCAGGCACGGCGCGGCTCTCGATCACCTCGTCGAATTCGAAGGCGCGTTGCTCACCCCGACATCTCCGGGAAACGCGCCCGGGTTCGGTTGGCAAAGGCCACCAGCGACAGCATCACCGGCACCTCGACCAGAACCCCCACCACCGTTGCCAGCGCCGCGCCGGAGTTCAGGCCAAAAAGGCTGATGGCGACAGCGACGGCCAACTCGAAGAAATTCGACGTGCCGATCATGGCGCAGGGGGCGGCGATCCGGTGCGGCACGCGCAGGACATAGGCTGCACCATAGGCCAGCGCGAAGATCCCATAGGACTGGATCAGGATCGGCACCGCGATCAGCGCGATCAGAAGCGGGCGTTGCAAGATCACCTCGCCCTGAAGGCCGAAGAGGATCATGACCGTCGCGATCAGGCCCACCACCGACCACGGCTTGATGCGGGCGGTGAAAGCATCGATCCGGTCCTTGCTGCCCAACAGACGCCGTGTCGCCAGCCCCGCCAACAGCGGCAGCACGACGTAGAGCACGGTGGCCAGCACCAGCGTCTCCCACGGGACCACGATATCGGTGACGCCCAGCAGGAAGGCCACGATGGGCGCGAAGGCCACCACCATGATCAGGTCATTCACAGAGACCTGCACCAACGTATAAGTCGCATCCCCGCGCGTCAGTTGCGACCAAACGAAGACCATCGCGGTGCAGGGCGCAGCGCCCAGCAGGATCAGGCCCGCGATGTATTGCGCGGCATCCTCGGGGGCGATGAAGGGCGCAAAGACGTAGTCAAAGAACAGCACGGCCAGGAATGCCATGGTGAAAGGCTTGATCAGCCAGTTCACCGCCAGCGTCACCAAGAGACCCTTGGGCTGCTTCGCCACGCCCGCCACCGCGCCGAAATCGACGCTGACCATCATGGGGTAAACCATGGCCCAGATCAGCACCGCCACGACAAGGTTGATCGAGGCGACCTCGGCCGCGGCGATGGCCGAGACGAGGCCGGGCGCAATGGTGCCGATCCCGATCCCCA
Organism: Gymnodinialimonas phycosphaerae; assembly: GCF_019195455.1. Lineage (NCBI taxonomy): Bacteria > Pseudomonadati > Pseudomonadota > Alphaproteobacteria > Rhodobacterales > Paracoccaceae > Gymnodinialimonas > Gymnodinialimonas phycosphaerae. The sequence continues at coordinate 1,410,569 of NZ_JAIMBW010000001.1, forward strand.
CCACCATGGCAAGGGCGACCCAGACGGTCAGGTAGCGTTCAAAAGCGCCCATGGCGCCCCCGGTCTTGGTGCTGTCGGTTTTGGGGATGTCGGTCATAACTGGCGTCGTCCGTTCAGGTCAGTGTGGGAGGGGAAAGAAGTTCGGCAAAGCGGGCCGGGTCGATGTTGCCGCCGGTGATCACGGTGGCGACGGTGCGGCCCTTGATGGGCACCTGTCCGTTCAGGACCGCCGCCAGCCCGACAACGGCGCCGGGTTCGGTGACAATCTTGAAATGTTGATAGGCGAAACGCATCGCGTGGCGCACCTCGTCGTCGGTGGCTGTCACGCCGCCCGCAAGGCGGTTGCGGTTGATCGAAAAGGTCATGTCTCCGGGGATCGGCGTCATGATCGCATCGCAGATCGTGCGCTGGCCCTTGGGGTTGGGCAGACGCTCCTGTGCAATCAGCGAACGGCGGGTATCGTCGAAGAGCGCCGGTTCTGCCGCGAACACCTGGGTGCCTGGCGCGCCCTCTTCCATGACCAACGCCGTTGCCGCCGTCAGCCCGCCTCCACCGCAGGGCACCAGCACGGCGTCCAGATCGCCGCCCGCGTCTTCCAGCAATTCCAACGCGACCGTACCCGCCCCTGCAAGGATTTCGGGATGGGCGCTGGGGGGCACCTCGATCCGTCCGGTCCGTGCGATGACCTGCGCCACCACATCGGCGCTGTCCTGGGTATCGCGGTCATAAGTCACGATCTCTGCCCCCATGGCGCGCACCGCCGCCTGTTTGGCAGCAGGCGCGTCCGAGGGCATGACGATCACTGCCGTGGTGTCCATGATCTGCGCCGCCTGCGCCAGCCCCAGCGCGTGGTTTCCCGACGAATAGGAGACCGTGCCGCGCGCCAGCGCGTCCTTCGCAAGGCCCAAAAGGCGGTGATAGGCCCCCCGGATCTTGAACGCCCCCGTGCGCTGCATGTTCTCGGCCTTGAGCAGCAGGCGACCGCCAAGTAGCGCATTCACGTCGGGGTTTTCCAGAAGCGGCGTACGGATCACAATACCGTCCAGGGCACGCGCCGCGCGGCGGATGTGGTCAAGGGTGACGTCCGGGGCCAACATCTCAGACCGGATCAGAGGCGATCTGGAACAGCGCATCGCCGCGCCGCACCTGTGCCATGGCGCGCAGGGCAAGGATCATCCCGTCATGGGATGCATGTACCTCGTCCGGGGCCTGGCCCGGCGTCTCAGGGTGGTGGATCAGGGCGATCAGCTCGCCTTTGGTGACGTCGTCGCCAATGTTTGCCAGAGGCTCGAACACGCCGGGATGGTAGGCCGCAACGACACCGCGCGCCGTCAGCATCCGCGTGCCTTGGGGCGGATCCAGCGCCTCGCCGGGTAACATCTTCAAAGCTGACAGGATGCGACGCAGTCCACGCTCGGTGCGCCGCAGGATATCGGGGGTGACGCAGCCCGCCCCGCCCAACTCGGCCATGACATTGATCACGCCCTTGCGGTTGGCGGCCCCCATGGCAGTGCGTGCCGTACTGCCCCGGCCCCCACCGCCGGTGAACTGCCAGCCATAGGGCAGATCGAACGCCTCGGTCAGAAGGCGCAGACCCGCCTCTTCCTCCGGCGTGTGCCCCGGACCTCGCAGCACGGTCGCGGGATAGATCAATGACGTGCCGCCGGAATGCAGGTCCACCGCATAGTCGGCAAGGGGCAGGATCACCTCTTCATGGTAATGGGCCATCATCTCTGACGGCGTGCCCTTGGGGTCGCCGGGGAAAACCCGGTTGAGGTTGCCCTGGTCGACTGGCGACACACGCGTGCCTGCCTCGGCGGCCGGGAAATTCATCATCGGCAAAAGGATCAGGCGGCCCCGTAGGTCAGCGGCCTCCAGCGTCCGTGCAAGGGTGGCGGCCGCGATTTGTCCCTCGTATTCATCGCCGTGCACCCCCGCGCTGATCACCAAGGTCGGACCGTCGCCGTTCCGGATGACCGTCACCGGCACCGGAATCCAGCCATAGGCCGAACGGTGCACCGAATGCGGCACCCGCAGGTAGCCCGTCTGTTTGCCCTCGGCAGCGAAGTCGACCTCTGTGGTGATCAGTGTCCCGGTCATGCCATTCCCTGTTTCGGCTACTGCCAGAAGTGACATCCGGGCTAGGGCAATGGCGCCCTCTGGTCAATCTTCGATATTTCGGGTATTGCCGTAGCATGGATCAGAATACCGCCATCGACGCCTTCGCCGCCCTGGCCCACCCAACACGTTTGGCTGCGTTCCGTTTGCTTGTCCGCCATGCGCCAGACGGTGTGCCATCGCTGACCCTTGCGGACCACCTTGCCGCAAAACCCTCGACATTGTCAGGCCATCTGGCGATCCTGAAGCGGGCGGGCCTGGTGACAAGCACCCGGCACCAGCGCGAGATTCGCTATTGCGCCAATCTGGAATCGATCAACGCCCTCGTCGGTTTCCTGCTTGCGGATTGTTGTGGCGGCAAGGTCCGCAACTGCGGCGATATCCTGAGCCTTCTTGATCTGGAGGCCTGAGGTGATGTCAAAAGCCCCCACCCCGTCCGGGTCCAGGAATCCCGCCCGCACAGGAGATCTTGTGTGAAACTGCTGATGTTTGAACATTGCTCGCTGTGTTTTCGCGTCCGCATGGCGGCGCGGCTCAAAGACATTCCGCTGGTCGAACAGGTCGTCGAAGACGACGACAGCGCCGTGATGGTCGATCTGGTCGGGCGCCGCGTCATCCCGATCCTTGTGCGCGACGACGGGACACCGATGCTCGAAAGTTGGGACATGGTCAATTATATCGATGCCATCGGCACCCCGGTTCTGACCGGTCCCGAGCGGCCCGAGATCGCGAAAATTGCCGAGCAGTTGTTGGAGGTCACGCCCTACCTGACCATGCCGCGCTATGGGCTTTTGCCCCTGCCCGAGTTTAGGACACGTGCCGCGCGCGATCATTTCCTTGTCCGCAAACGCGACGCTTATCCAGACATGCAAGCCTTGCGCGCCAGGACACGTGACTACCTGTCTCGGCTGATGCCGATCCTCGATGATCTGGCGGCCAATGTGCAAAGTCCCACGGCGATCAACGGCACCTTGTCACGGGACGATATCCGTATCTTGCCACTGCTGCGGTCCGTGGCCGTGGTGGAAGGCCTGGAATTTCCGGGCCCGGTAGACGCCTATTTTGCAACAATGATGGCGCAGCTCCAAATCCCGCCCCTCCCCACGGTTTGAACGCCGCGCGCCCGCAGGCACTCCAGACCCGTCAGCCAGATGCGCCAATCACGACCAAGATCTTCTTTGCGGCATCGGACGCGCGTTGAGCCACAACGTGCACCTCAACGACAACACGGCCATCTGCAAGGCGATCACAAACAGGTGCCCCCGGACAATCCGCGCGCGACGGAAACAATCCGCGCGCGATGGAACCAGTGCTCACCAGAAACCGCTGCAAGCATTGCAGCGTAATGGTGCCCCCACACGGACTCGAACCGCGGACCTACTGATTACAAATCAGTTGCTCTACCAGCTGAGCTATAGGGGCACACCGGCGCGAACCGCGCCTTGTGCGCGCTATAGCAAGATTTGGTGGCGGCGGGCAACGGGGAAAACGACGGGCGCGTTCAGGCGCGGGACAACGGCAATTGCACCCGGTTGCGCCTCCGGTATAGGGTACAGAAAAACCGCTCAGGGCAGAAAACAGGCCATGCAGGTTGTCTATCATCTTGGCGCACCCTGCACCGACGCAGATCAACTGATCATGTCGCTGCTGAAAAACCGCCTGCGTCTGGCGCAGGCAGGTATTTTCGTGCCAACGCCGGGGCGCTACCGCTCGGTCATTCGCGACACGGCCCGCGCGCTCAAGGGGCGTCCGGCGGGCGAGGATGTGCAAGACGCGCTTCTGGATGCCATTGTCGATGACGCCGAGGTCGACCGGCTTGTCCTGTCGGACCCGCGTTTCGTGTGCATCAATCGCCTTGTCGTCCAAGGCGCACAGATCTGGCCGATGATCGAGCGTGCCGCCACCGGCCTGCGGGCGCTGTTTCCGCAGTCGCAGGTGGAATTCTTCATCGGCATGCGCGACCCCGCCACGCTGATCCCGGCCCTCTTCAAGGCCTCTCGCTTCTCGGATTTCCGCGAGTTCACCGAGAACATGCAGCCCCACGCCGTCGCCTGGTCCGAGATGCTGCGCCGCCTGCAACTGGCCCACCCCGACTGCCGCATCACCGTGTGGTGCAATGAGGATACGCCCCTGTTGTGGGGCGAGATCCTGCGCGAATTGGCGGGCGTTGGCCCCACGGCGGATCTGGACGGGGCCGATGACCTTGCCGCCTCGATCATGGAGGACGAGGGCTATCGGCGCATGCGCGTCTGGCTCGATGACAACCCGCCTGAAACCGAAACCCAGCGCCGCCGCGTGCTTGCCGCCTTCCTGGAGCGCTACGCCAAGGAAGACGAGATCGAAGAGACGCTAAACCTGCCGGGCTGGACGGAAGAGCTGATGGACGAGATGTCCCAAAGCTATGACGAGGATATGGACGTGATCGCCCGTATCCCCGGCGTGACGTTGCTGACACCATAACCACGCGCAAGGCCGTATCGGTGCACCCCGGGCCAAGGCCCGGTCTACCGGCGCCCGGCCCGCAGCGCTTTGGTGCCCTGGCAGGAATGTCCCGGTTCTCCCCCCATGGCACCCCTGCCTCAGCTCATGCCAAGCGCTTCCTTGTACATCTCCAACACCGCCTCTTCCTCGGCGATGTCGTCGGGCTCGCGCTTGCGCAGGGCGATGACCTTGCGGATCACCTTGGTGTCGTAGCCGCGCGCTTTCGCCTCGGCCATGACCTCTTTCTGCTGTTCGGCAAGGTCCTTTTTCTCGGCGTCCAACCGCTCCATCCGCTCGATGAACTGGCGCAGCTCGTCGGCGGTCACGCGGTAGCTGTCGGGGCGGGCGTCAGCGTTTTGATTGTCATCCATCGGGGGCCTCGTCTGGTTGGAGGGTTCACGTTGCCCCCTCCGTAGCCGTGCCGCGCGCGCCCTGCAAGGCTTGGCGATAGCGCGGCGCGCTCCCTGCCCACGGGCCGGGACACGCCACGCGTGAAGCGTTGAATTCCTGGGTCTCGAAAGAGGATTTGGGATTCAATCCAGCGCGATCGTCGCGTAGGGTTCCGCCGAACAACGAGAGGGCACAGGCATGGATTGGTTGGTCATAGGCGGCAGCGCGATGACGGTCGCGGGTCTCGGCTTGCTGGGATATTGCATCTATGAAGCCTTCGCCGCCAAACGCGCAAACCTTGAGGATGAAGCCATGCGCGCACGCCTGCAGAAGGTTGTGGCGATCAACATGGGCGCGTTGTTCCTGTCGGTCCTGGGCCTGATGTGCGTGGTTCTGGGCGTCTTCCTCGGCTGATCCTCGCCAATAGCGCGGCGGGGGCTTTACTTTGGCTGCCGTTGCGTCACCCAATGGGGTCTGTGCTCATTGCCCGGAGATTGCCCCATGCGCCCGACCCTGCCCCTGATTCTCGTCGCGATTGCCTTTGCAACACCCGCATTGACGCAACAGGCCGCCGATACGGTCGCGCCGGAAACAGGAACACAAACAGTCCCTTACGCCTTGTCCGATCGTGCCAGCGCCGCCATGGCCGCCCGCGATGCCGGCGATCCGGTGGTGGCCCAGGATTGGATGGTCGTGGCCGCCAATCCGCTGGCGGTAGAGGCCGGGGCCGATGTTCTGGCCGCCGGGGGCACGGCCGCAGACGCCATGGTCGCGGTGCAAGCCGTGCTTGGATTGGTGGAGCCGCAAAGCTCTGGCCTCGGCGGGGGCGCCTTCCTGGTGTGGTATGACGCGCAAAACGGCGCGCTGACCACGTTGGACGGCCGCGAAACCGCACCGCTCGCCGCCACACCGCGCCTGTTTCAGACCGAAGATGGCGAGCCAATGGGCTTTTGGGACGCCGTTGTCGGCGGCCTCTCCGTGGGCACGCCGGGCACGCCCGCGTTGATGGAAGACGCCCACCGCCGCTGGGGCCGCGCCAATTGGGGCGCGCTTCTGGACCCCGCTATCACTTTGGCAGAGGGCGGCTTTCAGGTCTCGCCCCGCATGGCGGCCTCCATCGCTGGCGACGCGGAGCGGCTGTCCACCTTCCCCGCTACCGCCGCCTATTTCCTGCCCGGCGGCGTGCCGCTGGCCGAGGGATCAACCCTGATGAACCCCGCCTACGCCGCCACCCTGCGCGCCATGCAGGCCGACGGCGCCGATGCCATCTACGAGGGTGAAATCGCCGAGGGGATCATCGACACCGTGCGCCACGCCGAGGGTAATCCCGGCGTGCTATCGATGCGCGATCTTGCGGTCTACGAGGTGATCGAGCGCCCCGCCGTCTGCGCAGAATACAGCGACATGGACGTCTGCGGCATGGGCCCACCTTCGTCGGGTGCGCTGACCGTGGGGCAAATCCTCGGCATGGCCTCCGCCTATGACCTTGGCGGCCCCGACGACCTCAACGCCTGGCGCATCATCGGCGATGCCTCGCGCCTCGCCTTCGCTGACCGGGGCCGCTACATGGCCGACAGCGACTATGTGCCGATGCCGACCGAAGGCCTTGTGGACCCGGCCTACCTGGCCGAGCGTGCCGCCCTTCTGGACACCGACATGGCCTTGGAAGACATCGCGCCCGGCACGCCGACATGGGACCACGCGCAACTTTGGGCTGACGACCAAAGCCTTGAATTTCCAAGCACATCCCACATCTCGATCGTCGATAGCTACGGCAACGTCCTGTCGATGACCACCACGATCGAGAACGGCTTTGGCTCGCGCCTGATGACCCCGGGGGGCTTCCTGCTCAACAATGAACTCACCGATTTCAGCTTCCGCACCCACGCCGACGGTGTGCCCATCGCCAACCGGCTCGAACCCGGCAAACGCCCCCGCTCCTCCATGTCGCCCACCATCGTGATGCGTGACGGTGAACCGATCCTCGCCATCGGCTCGCCCGGCGGCTCGCGCATCATCGGCTACGTGGCCACCGCGATCATCGCGCACTACGATTGGGGCCTCGACATCCAGGACGCCATCGCCCTGCCCCACGCCGTCAATCGCTTCGGCACCTTCGATGTCGAAGAGGGCACCGAGGCGGAGGCCCTGGCCGAGGGGTTGGAGGCGCTGGGATACGAGGTCAGTATCCGTGGCCTCAACTCGGGCTTGCACGCCATCGCCATAACCGAAGGCGGCCTCCAGGGCGGGGCAGACCCACGCCGCGAAGGCATCGCGCTTGGACAATAAACGCCGCGCTGAAAGGCACGTTGGTGCAGCCTCCGGCGGGAGTTTTTCTAGCAAGATGAAGATGGACACGCCCTCGCGGACATCGCCCGCCCTTCATCTTGCCGGAAAACTCCGGGGGTAGGCGCTCTTTCCTCGAAAGGGCGCGAAGGGGGCTGGCCCCCTTCCTCTTATAAGAATAATGCGGCGCAGCCGCTCTATCTGGTCAGATCAGGGCGCTGGCGGCTTTGCGCGTCCTTCGTCAAACGCCTCCCACCCTTCGCCGCCGAAGACGTCTATGCCCAGTTGCGCCAGCACGTCGGGGAAGTCGACCATCACGTAGTTGTCGACGATCTTGCCGTCTACGACCTTCCAGAAATCCATGTAGCGGATCGTCACCCGCTTGCCCGTGGGCTCAATGCCCATGAAGCGCCCCGAATGCGTCGCCTCCTGCCGCCCGAAGGCCGCCGCCCATTCGCCCATGTACAGGCGCGCCTCGTCCACGCAGACCTTGTCCGAAAACGCTGCCTGAAACGGTTTCTGCCAATTGTCCTGAAATTCCCGCAGCCCCTCCTTGGTGCCGCAGCCCCGGTTGCCCATCCAGCGAAAACCCTCGGCGAAGAACTCGCCGATGTCGGTAATCCGGTGGTCATTAAGCCCGTCGACCATGCCCTCGATCACCGCGCGGGTGGCCTCGGTCTTCGACATGTCGGTGTCGCGGCTCAGGACCGCTTGCTCGGGACGGCTACCTTTCATGTCAGGCGATCCGCGTGCCGGTTGTCGCGTCGAAAAGGTGCGTGATCCCCTCGGACAAGGCGATGCCCACGGGCTCCCCGATCCTGGCGCGGTAGTCCTTGGCGGCCTTCACCGCCACCATCGTGCCCCCGGCACGGACCGTGACCATGGTGGCATCCCCCAGCAGCTCCATCGAGTAGACGGACGCGTTGATCGCGCCTTGCCCCGCCTCTGTCACACTGGCGTCCTCGGCCCGGAACCCCAGCGTCACCTTTCCGTTCGCCCCCGACAGGCCGGGGACAGACACGCGGTCGCCCTTGAAGGTTCCCTCGGTGATCTCGCCCTCCATCAGGTTCATCGCCGGGCTGCCGATGAAGCCCGCCACAAAGGTATTGGCGGGGTTGTCGTAGATATCCGTCGGCGTGCCCACCTGCTGGACCACGCCCGCTTTCATCACCACGACACGGTCAGCCAGCGTCATCGCCTCGATCTGGTCGTGGGTCACATAGATCGTCGTCACCTTCAATTCGTGGCTCAGGTTCTTGATCTGCGCCCGCGTGCTGACGCGCAGCTTGGCGTCGAGGTTGGAAAGCGGCTCGTCCATCAGGAAGACCTGCGGCTCGCGCACGATGGCGCGGGCGAGCGCCACGCGCTGGCGCTGACCGCCGGACAGAGCGGCGGGCTTGCGGTGCATGAAGTCTTCCAGTTCCACCATGGCGGCGGCGCGGGCGACACGCTCTTCGTGTTCGGCCTCGGGGACTTTGCGGACCTTCAGGGGAAAGCGGATGTTCTCCCACACCGTCATATTGGGGTAGAGGCCGTAGCTCTGGAACACCATCGCCACGTCGCGGTCCTTTGGATCAAGGCTCGTGACCTCGCGGTCCCCAATCCAGATCTCACCGCCGCTGGGGTCCTCCAGCCCGGCGATCATCCGCATCGTCGTGGTCTTGCCACAGCCCGAAGGCCCCAGCAGCACAAGGAACTCCTGATCCTCGATATCGAGGTGAAAATCATCCACACCCACGAAGTTGCCCCAGCGTTTGGAGACGTGGTCAAGCCGGATCTGTGCCATGTGATGTGCCCTTCGCGCGGTCGATTCATCTGCATCTAGACAGCCGCTGACAACTGACGCAAGGTTTTTGCATAGGATTGCAAAAACAGGCGAGACGCGCGATGCGGGATTTGGTTCAGGACAAGGCACGGATGTGGGGGCATTTGTCAGCGCTTGCAGGCGGGGGGAAGGTCGCGACCCACTTCGCCCCAGACGCCGTTGCCGAGATCGCGCATCCCTATGGCACATCGACCGGGCCGGCGCTTGCGCGCTTCTACGCCGATCTGCACCGCGCCCTACCCGATGCCGAGTGGCGGCCCGAGATCTTCATCGCCGGACACAACCACCCCGACACGCGCACCGACGCACCGCGCTTTTCGCCCCTCGTGGGCTCTTTCGGCCATTGGCAGGGCACGTTCACAGAGCCGTTGCAGGGGATCGCCCCCACGGGCGGGGTCGTGCATCTGCGGATCTGCGAGGTGCATCACCTCAACGACGCGGGCCAGATCGCGCGGGCGTGGATCTTGCCGGATTTCCTGGACCTGATGGACCAGGCGGGCCAGTTTCCCCTGCCCCCGATGCGCGGGGCCCGCGGCATGTGGCCCGGTCCCAAGGGTGGCGGCGGTGTGCGGATGGGTGCGGTTGATGAGGCAGGCGGCAATGCCGCCATGGCGGCGGTGCTGGACATGCACAACGCGCTCAATACCCACGTGGGCGCGGACGTCAGCGGCTTGACCATGGCCCATTGGGACCCGAATTTCATGTATTACGCGGCCGCAGGCATCGGCATATGTCGTGGCGTGGACGGCTTTCGCCGCCACCACCAGATCCCGTTCCGAAAGGCCGTGCCGGACCGCCACTCCAAGGGCCACTTCGTGCGCATCGCAGATGGCCAATTTGCCCTGACCGGGGGGCGGCTTTATGCCACCCAGACCGGGCCCTACCTAGGAATGCCCGCCACCGGACGTCAGGTCTGGATGGATGTCATGGATTTCTACCATTTCGACGCCCGTTCCGACGCCCGTTCCGACGGGGCGGGACTCATTACCGAGAACTGGCTGCCTTTCGACATCCCCCTCATGGCCCATAAAATGGGTGTTGAACTGCTTGGCGCGCGCGCAATTCCCGGCGCAATCGGTGCAGGATGACGTGCCCATCAGCCACGCTCCGTCGCGCAGATCCGGCAGAGCGGCGTGAACGGCAGAACATCGAGGCGGTCACTCGAGATCGCTTCGCCGCAGGAGGTGCACAAACCGTATTCGCCCCGGTCCATCCGCGCCAAGGCCGCGCGGATCAACGCCACCTCCGCCTCGCTGGCGTGGCCAAGCCCTTCCAGCACCTCATCGCCTTCCGATTCTATCGCGCGATCTTCCCAGTCGCGGGTCTTCGGCGTATCGAGTTGAGCATCGATCGTCGACATCCGCTGGGTCAGATCCTTCAACCGCGCCATCAACGCCTTGCGCCGTTGTGTTAAGTCTTCTCTCATGGCTGCGCCCTCTTCTTGACTGACCCTGATCAGGGCCCTCTTCTTCCAAACTTGCCAATTCACCGCGTGCGCCACCTTGATATGCATCAAGTCGCGCGACAGTCTTTCCCTCGCTGCGCGATTGGGGCAGGTTGCGCCCATATCTCTTAGCCCGGACTTGCCCCATGGATCTTCGCCAAATCACCCCGACCTATTCCGTCACCCCCCAGATCGAGCCATCTGACATCGCGACGCTTGCGGCGATGGGCGTCAAGACGCTGATCTGCAACCGCCCGGACATGGAAAACCCGCCCGCGCTGCAAGCCGCCGTCATGCAGGCCGAGGCCGAGGCCCATGGCATCGACTTCATCTACAACCCCTTCCAGGGCCACACGATGAGCCAGGATCACGTGGACGAACAGGCCGATGCACTGGCCGACGCAGAGGGGCCGGTTGTGGGCTATTGCGCTTCGGGTAATCGCTGCACGGTGGTTTGGGCCTTCGGCGTGGCAGGCCATGTTCCGGTCGACGAGATCATCGCGATCGGCACCTCCCACGGCTACCCGTTCGAGCAACTCCGCCCCGCGCTGGAGGCCGCTGCCGCGCGCAACACCCAAGGGTGAGCAAACTCTCCCCCACAGCGCAGGGCATCATCCTGATGCTGTCGGCGATCTTGCTGTTTTCGGCCATGGACGCCGTGGCCAAATTGTTGATGACGCGCTTCGACGTGGCCCAAGTGGTCTGGGCGCGCTATGCGGGGCAGATGCTTGTGGTGGCCCTTTTGCTGGCGCCGCGCCTGCCGCAGTTGATCCGGACGCGGAATCTGGCCCTGCAACTGGTGCGCTCGGCCTTCCTGTTCGCAGCGACCTGGTGCTTTTTCACGTCGCTCTCGTTCATGGAAATCGCCTCGGCCACCGCCGTGATGAACATTCACCCGGTGCTGCTGACCCTTGGCGCGGCGCTTGTTCTGCGCGAACCCTTGGGGCCGCGCCGGATCCTCGGGATCGCGCTGGCGCTGACCGGTGCGTTGATCATCATCCGACCCGGCGGCGACGTGATGATGTGGTCCTCGCTGCTGCCCTTGGCGGCGGGATTCTGCTATGCCTCTTACGCGTTGACCACGCGCTTTCTGGGCCGGAACGAGCCGATCCTGACCTCGTTCCTCTATACCGCGCTGATCGGTACCATGGCCGCTTCGGTCCTTGTGGTACCGGTCTGGCAGCCGCCCGCAGCAAGCGATTGGGGCATTTTCCTGGGTCTCGGTATCGTAGGCGCGGCGGGGCAATTCCTGCTGATCCGCGCGTTGACCACCGCCGAGGCCGGGGCCGTCGCGCCCTTCGGTTACGCGGGCGTGGTATATTCCACGATCTGGGGCCTGGTCCTGTTTCGCGAGGTGCCCGATGCGGCGACAATCCTTGGGGCGCTTGTGATCGTGGGGGCTGGTGTCTATGTCTGGCATCGCGAAACCCGTGTCTCTGCCGCCTCTGCCCCCGGAGCTTGACCCCAAATGTCCACCCCCGGGCGTACCCCGTCTGATTGGATTGTCGACCGCCTTTGGCGCGGGGTGATCTGGGTCGCCCTGCGCCTGCCGCACCGGGTCCGCGTGGCGGTGATGGGATGGCTGTTTCGCACCGTGGTCGGGCCATTGACGGGCCGCAAGCGACAGGCCGACAAGAATCTAGCGATGGTCTATCCCGACATGCCAGCGGCGCAGCGCGCGCAGATCACCCGTGCCGTCCTCGATAACGTGGGCCGGGTGGTGATGGAGAACTACGCCACGCCGCACCAGATGACCCGCGCCCTGACATGGGAGCCTACGGGCCCCGGTTGGGCCGCCGCCGAACAAGCCCGGGCACAGGGGCGCCCGATCCTGTTCATCTCGGGTCACTACGGGAACTATCAGGCCGGGCGCGCGGCGCTCAATGCGCGGGGCTACCGGATGGGGGGCCTCTACCGGCCGTTGAACAACGACTATCTCAATGCCCACTATATCGCGACCATCGAAGACGTCGGCGGCGGGGCCTTCACGCGCGACAGGCGCGGGCTGGCGGGGTTCGTCAAACACCTGCGCTCTGGCGCGCAGGGGGCGATCCTGATCGATCAATACCTCTTTGACGGCCCGATTTTCGACTTCATGGGCCACCCTGCCCCCACGTCGACCGCCGCCACCGAGATGGCGCTGAAATACGACGCGCTTTTGGTGCCGATCTATTCGACCCGGTTGGAAAACGGCCTCGACTTCAGGATCGAGCTGGAGGCCCCGGTGCCGCACACGGATGCCGAGACGATGACTCAAGCGCTGAACGACAGCCTGACCGCACGGGTCCACGCCGCGCCCGAACAATGGTTCTGGGTGCACAATCGCTGGAAGCCCGAGCGCGCTGAAAAGGCCCTGCGAAGAGCACAGGGCAAGGCGTAAAAGCTTGATCCGGGGGGCTCAGTCCAACCGCGCCGCCCCAAGGATCGCGCCGAACCCGTCGGTCTGGACGATTACCACATGGGGCAATTCACCCGTGGGCCGCACCTCGGCCTCAAACGCCTGTGCGCCGGACCAGTCAGACACAACCTGCCACGACCGTACGACATTATGATAGGCCGTTGACAGGCCCGCGTTTTCACCGCGGGTGATGTCCACGTGTTCTTCGGGCGAATAGGTCACGACCTGCACGACCATCTGCGGGGCCTGCCCCTCACCGACCCAGATCGCGCGCACCTGCCAGCCGCTCTGGCTGGACGCGGTTTCCACGGAAACCGGGTTGGGCGTGCTGCGATGGGCGGCAATGGTGTCTGCCACGTCCATGGCACGGTTACCGATGACATGATCCACCCCGCCAATCACCATCTGCGGCGTGTAGACGACGGTAGAACCCGCCGCTCGGCCATAGGCGTGTTGGCGCTGGGTGAAGGCGTCGGTGGCAAAGGTATCGGCCCAACCGATGTAGTCCCAGTAATCGACATGAAGCGCCAGGGCGATGACGTCTTCACGCTCGGCCAACTCGCCCAACAGCGCATCGGCAGGCGGACATGACGAGCATCCTTGCGAGGTGAAAAGCTCCACCACAACGGGGTCGTCAGCCAAGGCAGGCGTGGCAAATGCCGCAATCGTTGCAGCGCAAAAGATCCCAAAGCGGTGCGTCATCAGGTGGTCATCCGTGCGTTTTGTCCCAGGTCACCGATAGGTAGGTCATCGGGGCGGCGAAGGCCAATCAAGCGTTCGCGAGACAATGTGACAGCGCGCGCGGCCCTCATATCCAGCGCCGTGTGGCGGCCAGATAGGCGCGCCCTTCCTCGCCGAAAGCCTCCACCAACGCCCGTTCTTCCGGAATCGCAAACCGCCGGGAAAGGATAAGGATGTACAATGGCGCCAACAGCAGCGACGGCAAGAAGGCCAACCAGCAGATATAGCCCCACAAGATCATCACCATGCCAAGGTAGATCGGATTGCGCGACAGCCGGTAGGGCCCTTCGACGATCAACGCTCCGGGCGTGTGGTGCGGCTCGATCGTGGTGCGTTTGCGCCAGAACCAGAACGCCGACCAGAAGATGAGGGCCAGGCCGACGGCAGCCGACGCAATGCCCCCGCCCTTGATCAGGCCCAAGGGCATCTGCGGATCGGGCGCATAGCGCGCCAAGGCCCAGGCGGCAGCCATGAAAGCCAGCAGCCACAGGGGTGGAAGATCGGGGAAGCCTTTCATGGGGGCACCTTGGCGGGGCGGCAGGTCAGGCGCAAGGCCGCTGGACCTCATAAGCAATCGCATGATACCGCGGCACGGATGACGCAGCCGCCGCCCCCTTCTGCCCTCAGGCTCTGGTTCCTTTACTGGTTGAAAGACCACGGGGCCCTGCGCGCGCTATGGACGAATTTCCACAAGCTCGACGATGAGGTCTGGCGGCAAAACCACCCCAGCCCCGCGCGCCTGGCGCAGCTCAAGGCGATGGGTGCCGCCTCGATCCTGACCCTGCGCGGCGCCACCTCTGCCCCAAGCCAGCTAGAGGCCCGCGCCTGCGCCGATCTGGGCCTGGAGTTTCGCGCATTGGAAATGCGCGCGGTGATCCTGCCACGCAAGGAGTCGCTTCTGGGCCTCTTGGACGCGATCCGAGAGATGCCCAAACCCATGGTCATCCACTGCAAGTCCGGCTCGGACCGCACCGGCCTTGCCGCGACGATCTATCTGCATGTCTTCAAGGGCGTGCCCCTGGAAGAGGCGCGCAAGCAACTGGGCCTGCGTTTCATCCACAACCCGTTTGGCCGCGCCGGGATCGTGAACAATCTGCTTGATGCCTACGCCACTGCCCATGCCACAACCGGCATCGGGTTCGAGGAGTGGGTGCGCGATCACTATGATCAGGTCGGTCTGATGTCCTGAGCGTGACCGGGCCCAGCCTGGTCATCATGATCCGGGACGCCCCCGCTGCGAAGGGCGGGTCTTCGCGGGGCGTTTGCGCGGCAAGCGGTGCCGTCTGCCCCCGCTGCGCTGTGCCGAACGCTGGCCGATTGCCTGAAGAGAACGCCTGGCAAACCGCAGAAAAACTATATCGGTTCAGGTCTTCACAGAGGATTTCTGATATGGTCACGCGTTGTCTCGCCGCTTTGACACCAACGGCCACTCTATTTTCCGGGGCGGTGCGGGCGGTGCCCGTCCAATGGATGTTGGATTACTCGAACATCAACTTCAACGTCAGGGCCAATGGGTCGTTTGTTTAAGACGCTGATTTGGGCATCTATTCCGACGCGAACATCTCCTACTCGGACACGGTTCAGGGTGTCGTCTCTCTGACGTCGGCGCGACAGGTCAATGCGGCGGTTGGCCGATTGGATTTCGTCAGTTCGACCGTTGCGGATCTGACCGGTGTCTTCGCCGGGGGCTTCTCTTCTGCAAGCCTTGCCCCCGCTCTCAACAATACAGGTGGAACCATGACGAACGAATTCTATTTCGGCGTCTTCGCGTGCCTCAACAGCAGCTGCACCGGCACCTCAGGCGCAGGCCAGCGATTCCCCCTCACAGGAACCCTTGTCGGTACGCCCGTCTCCGCCGCCATTCCACTGCCTGCGTCGGCTCTGTTGCTGCTTGGCGGCACAGGCGTGGCCCGACGCCGCGCCGCCTGAGCCAACGACCCTGCTCAGCCCATGAAAAAGCCGGGACCCGCAAGCGCAGGCCCCGGCTTTTTTACGCATTTAAAGCAGCTTACTCCGCCGCGATGGGCTGATCGTCCCGCGCCAGGTTGCGCAGCACGTAATGCAGCACGCCACCGTTCTCGATGTATTCGATCTCCACGCCGGTATCGATCCGGCACTTCAGCGTGATCTCCTTCGCGCTGCCGTCGCCCATGGTGATCGTCGCGGGGACCTCGGCCAGCGGGGTGACGCTATCCAAACCGTGGATAGAAACCGTCTCATCCCCCTTCAAGCCAAGGCTCTTGCGGGTGTCACCGCCGGTGAACTCGAACGGGATAACGCCCATGCCGACAAGGTTGGACCGGTGGATCCGCTCGAACGATTCAGCGATCACCGCCTTCACGCCCAGAAGGTTCGTCCCCTTCGCGGCCCAGTCACGGCTGGAACCTGCGCCATATTGCTCACCGCCAAAGATCACCAGCGGCGTGCCCTGTTCCTGATACGCCATGGCCGCGTCGAAGATCGACGTCTGCTTGCCGTCCGGCCCAAGGGTATAGCCGCCCTCCACGCCATCCAGCATCTCGTTCTTGATGCGGATGTTGGCAAACGTGCCGCGCATCATCACCTCGTGGTTGCCACGGCGCGACCCGTAAGAGTTGAATTCCCGCACCGGCACCTGACGCTCCACCAGATACTGACCGGCGGGCGAGGTTTCCGCGAAGGACCCGGCCGGCGAGATGTGGTCCGTGGTGATCATGTCACCCAACAGCGCCAGCACTTTCGCGCCTTCGATGTTCTCGATCTCCTTGGTGTCCATGGTCATGCCCTGGAAGTAGGGCGGGTTCTGGATGTAGGTCGAGGTCGCGGGCCAATCGTAGGTTTCCTGTTGCGGCACCTCGACGCCCTGCCACTTTTCATCGCCCTCAAAGACACTGGCGTACTTCTCCTGGAAGGCTTGGCGCGTCACGGTCTTCTCCACCAGTTCCGCGACTTCCTGCGTCGTGGGCCAGATGTCCTTGAGGTAGACGTCGTTGCCGTCCTTGTCCTTGCCAAGCGAGTCCTTGGTCAGGTCCACATTCATGTCACCGGCCAACGCATAGGCCACCACCAGCGGCGGTGAGGCCAGATAGTTGGCCCGCACATCGGGGCTGATGCGCCCCTCGAAGTTGCGGTTGCCCGACAGGACGGAGGTGGCGATGATGTCGCCCTTGTTCACCGCGTCCGACAGTTCCTTCTGGATCGGGCCAGAGTTGCCGATGCAGGTGGTGCAGCCGTAGCCCACAAGGTTGAAGCCGATGGCGTCCAGGTCCTCCTGCAACTCCGCCGCTTCCAGATAGGCCGAAACCACCTGGCTTCCCGGCGCCAGCGAGGTCTTCACCCAGGGCTTGCGCGTCAGGCCCAGCGCCCGCGCCTTGCGCGCCACAAGGCCCGCGCCGATCATCACATAGGGGTTGGACGTGTTGGTGCACGACGTGATGGAGGCAATGACGATGGTCCCGTCGTGGATCGTGTAATCCTCCCCTTCCACCTTGGCGCGCTTGTGCTTGCCGATATCGCCGGGGATGGTGCGCGGGGCGAGTTGGCCGCCCTCGTCGGCCCATTCGGCCTTGTCCTCTTGATTCGCGTCCCACTCAGGGCGCTGACCCGAGATATACTCACCGAAAACCGTCGCGGCTTCCGTAAGCGCCACGTAATCCTGCGGCCGCTTGGGGCCCGAGATCGCGGGCACGATCGTGCCCATATCAAGGTGCAACGTAGAGGTGTAGACCGGCGCGTAATCATCGCCGCGCCAGAAACCGTTCTCCTTGGCATAGGCTTCGACCAGCGCAATGCGGTCCTCTTCCCGGCCCGTGGTGCGCAGGTAGCGCAGCGTCTCGTTGTCGATCGGGAAGAAGCCGCAGGTCGCGCCGTATTCAGGCGCCATGTTGGCGATGGTCGCACGATCCGCCAGCGGCAGGGTATCAAGGCCCGCACCGTAGAATTCCACGAATTTGCCAACAACACCGTGGGCGCGCAGCATCTCAACAACCTTCAGAACCAGGTCCGTGCCCGTGGTACCTTCCATCATTGCGCCCGTCAGCTCGAAGCCCACGACTTCGGGGATCAGCATGGAAATCGGCTGACCCAACATCGCGGCCTCGGCCTCGATACCGCCCACGCCCCAGCCCAGAACGGCGGCGCCGTTGACCATGGTGGTGTGGCTGTCGGTGCCCACCAGCGTATCGGGGTAGGCGACTTGTTCGCCGCTTTGGTCCGTGTCGGTCCAGACGGTTTGCGACAGGTATTCCAGGTTCACCTGGTGGCAGATGCCGGTGCCGGGGGGCACGACGCGGAAGTTATTGAACGCGGTCTGACCCCACTTGAGGAACGTGTAACGCTCCATATTACGCTCATACTCGCGGTCGACGTTCATCTGGAACGCGCGCGGGTTGCCGAATTCGTCGATCATGACCGAATGGTCGATGACCAGATCCACAGGGTTGAGCGGGTTGATCTTTTGCGGATCACCGCCCAGCGCCTTGATCCCGTCGCGCATGGCCGCAAGGTCCACGACCGCCGGAACGCCGGTGAAGTCCTGCATCAGAACACGGGCGGGGCGGTAGGCGATTTCGCGAGGGTTCTTGCCGCCTTGGGTCGCCCATTCGCTGAACGCCTTGATGTCGTCCACGGTGACGGTCTTGCCGTCCTCGAACCGCAGCATGTTTTCCAGCACCACCTTGAGCGCGGCAGGCAGCTTGGAGAAATCGCCAAGGCCCGCGGCCTCGGCGGCGTCGATGGAATAATAGGCGACCGACTGGTCCCCAACGGTAAGGGTCTTGCGGGTCTTGGATGTGTCGTGGCCAACGGTGATGGGCATGGGTGGCTGCTCCTGTCCGGTTTGGTGCTGCGAGGTCTGTCTCTCGTGACGCATGTGCCCGTGTTGCGCGTGGCAAACAATCGGGCAAAACGTCCCTGGGTGATTTGGTATGCAATCGCATACATTGCCCCGGGCGGGGCGTCAATCACCTCAAATCGCGCAGCCGCAAACCGCGCCCGTGTCGCTTTTCCGCCGTGCGACGGCGCATGGGTGTGCGGCGGCCCCTTCCCCACCCCAGCCAAACCCGCTACCGAATGCCTATGGTTTTGACCGTCACCGATCTCGCCTGTGCCCGTGGGCCCGCGCAAGTCCTTGCGGGCGTGTCCTTTTCCCTGACGCGGGGCGAGGCGCTGATCCTGCGTGGCCGCAATGGCGCGGGCAAGACCACCCTGCTGCGCACCTTGGCCGGGCTGACCCCGCCGATCGCGGGCACGATCGATCACGCCGAGGGCGCCATCGCCTACGCCGCCCACGCCGACGGGTTGAAGGCGCAACTGAGCGTGGCCGAGAATCTGGCGTTCTGGGCCAGCATCTTCGGGACCGACACCATCGCCCCCGCCATCGACGCCTTCGCCCTTGCCCCCCTTGCCGACCGCCCGGCGGGCGAGCTTTCGGCCGGCCAGAAGCGCCGCCTGTCCCTGGCCCGGCTGTTGGTGACAGGTCGCCCGGTCTGGGCGCTGGATGAGCCGACGGTGTCGCTTGATACCGAGAACACCGCCCGCTTCGCGGCGGCGGTGGAGGCCCATCTGCGCGGCGGCGGGGCCGCCATCATCGCCACGCATATCGACCTGGGCCTGCCCACGGCACGTACCCTCGACATATCGCCCTTCATCGCCAAGGGCCTGCCTGCCGGTGATCCCTTCGCGGACGACCCGTTCCTGGGGGCATCCCTATGATCGGGCTGCTGAAACGGGACCTTGCGTTGGCCCTGCGCGCGGGCGGGGGCTTTGGCCTCAGCCTCGCGTTCTTCCTGATCTTCACCGCTCTTGTCCCCTTCGGCATCGGGCCAGAGTCGGGCCGCCTGGCCGAAATCGCGGCGGGGCTCTTGTGGCTTGGCGCGCTGCTGGCGTGCCTCCTGTCGCTGGACCGGATCTTTCAGCTCGATTGGGAAGACGGCACGCTGGATCTGATCGCCACATCGCCGCTGCCGTTGGAAGCCGCAAGCGCCCTGAAGGCGCTGGCCCACTGGCTGACAACCGGGCTGCCGCTGGTCGCCGCCGCGCCGATCCTGGGGTTGCTGTTGAACTTGCCAGCGGCGGGGTTCCCCTGGCTGATCGCGTCGCTTGCCCTGGGCACGCCCGCCCTGTCGGCCATCGGCACCTTCGGGGCCGCGCTGACGGTCGGGATCAAGCGCGGCGGGCTGCTTTTGTCGCTGCTGGTGCTGCCGCTTTACGTCCCGACCCTGATCTTCGGCGCCCTCACCGCGACCCGAGGTGCCCAGGGCCTCGATGCCGCGACACCCCTGATCCTGACGGCCGGGATCACCCTGGGGGCCTGCGCCATTTTGCCCTTTGCAGCCGCCAGCGCGCTCCGCGTCAATCTGCGCTGAATTGAACCACATCGTCGCATTGTGACGGGCAGATCGCACGCCTATGTTCGCGCCCATGTCTTCTGTCTGGGAATACGCGAACCCGCGTCGGTTCATGGCAACGTCGGGTGCGCTGCTCCCCTGGGTGTCCGGGCTGGCAGCGCTTGTCCTTGTTGGCGGCCTCGTTTGGGGGTTCTTCTTCACGCCCAATGACTTCCGCCAGGGGTCTACCGTCAAGATCATCTACATCCATGTGCCCGCCGCGATCATGGCGACTTCGGCCTGGTTCATGATGCTGGTGACGTCGCTGATCTGGGTGATCCGACGCCACCACGTCAGCGCGTTGGCCGCCAAGGCCGCCGCGCCGATCGGCATGGTGTTCACGTTGATCGGCCTGTTCACCGGGGCGGTCTGGGGTCAACCGATGTGGGGCACCTGGTGGGAATGGGATCCGCGCCTGACCTCCTTCCTGATCCTGTTCCTCTTCTACCTGGGCTACATGGCCTTGTGGGAAGCGGTGGAAAACCCAGACGCGGCGGCAGACCTGACCTCGGTCCTGTGCCTTGTCGGCACGGTCTTCGCCGTGATTTCGCGCTATGCGATCCTGTTCTGGAACCAGGGCCTGCACCAGGGCGCATCGCTAAGCATGGACGCCGAAGAAAACGTCGCCGACGTCTTCGCCTATCCGTTATGGACCTGCATCGGCGGATTTTTCCTTCTGTTTCTGGCCCTTGTGCTCTACCGCACCCGGACCGAGATCAAGGCTCGCCGCCTCAAGGCGTTGATCGCGCAGGAACAGATGGCGTGATGGTGGATCTTGGACAATATGCGGTGCCGATTCTGTCGGCCTATGCCGGAACAATTGTGTGCCTTGTGGCGCTGGTCATTGCGTCGGTGGTTCGTGCGCGGCGAATCGCGAAGCGCTTGGCCGACGTCGAGGCGCGCAGAAAATCCGGAGCGACATCATGAAGTGGCTGATGGTCATACCGCTGGTCATCACCGCCGGTCTGTTTGCCATGATGGGGTTGCAATTGGCCAACAACCGCGATGCCCAGAACACGGGCGTCGACACGCAATCCCTGCCCTCGGCGCAGCAGGGTCACCCGGCCCCGCCGCTCAACCTGGAGGTGCTGCCGGGCACGCCGCTTCTTACCCGTGACGCGTTGGAGGGCGAGGGTCTGGTGATCCTCAACTTCTTCGCCTCCTGGTGTCCGCCGTGCCGGGCCGAACATCCGACGCTGACGGCCTTGGCCGAGGCGGGCGTTCCGCTTTACGGGGTGAATTATCGCGATCGCGAGGTTCAGGCCCTGTCGTTTCTGGACGAACTCGGGAACCCCTATGATCTGATCGGCACCGATGCCGAGGCCCGCAATGGCCGCGACTGGGGTGTCGTCGCCATGCCTGAGACGTTCTTCATTGACGGCGATGGGGTGATCGTTCTGCATTTCCGTGGGCCAATCGTGCGGCGATCCCTGGATAACCAGATCCGCCCGATCCTGGCCGAGGCCGGATACACCTTGCCTGATCTTCGCCCCCTGGGTGTCGCCGAAACGAACTAGCGCGCCGCGCCGCCTGGCAAACATGTCCGCCGCAGGCCGGGGCCGGCTGTGCGGTCCTGCCCCTGCGCGCGCTCCAACGCCCTTGCTCTCACAACGATGCGCGCCCAAAGCCTGACGGTGCCAGAGTAACGGTGTCGGCGCGGCTACCAGGCCGACGCCTAGCCCCGGCCCCATCATCCAGCCCCGACGTCCGGCCCAAATGTCCGGGCCCGACGTCCGCCTTAGTAGATGTAGCGAATTTGATCCGACCAGAACCGCTCGATCCGTTTGAGCGAATGGTTCAGGCGGTCCACGCCGTCGGCGCTCAGCACGCCCTGCTTCTCCAGCCCTTCGGAGTGGCGCTCGAACAGCCCATCGACAGTGTCACGCACATGGCGGCCCTTCTCGGTCAAGCGCACCCGGACCGAGCGGCGGTCGATCTCGCATTTCTGGTGGTGCATGTAGCCCATATCGACCAGCTTCTTAAGATTGTAGCTGACGTTGGAGCCTTGGTAATAGCCGCGAGACTTCAATTCCCCGGCCGTCACCTCATTGTCGCCGATGTTGAACAACAACAGCGCCTGGACGGCGTTGATGTCCAGCACCCCCAGCCGTTCGAATTCATCCTTGATCACATCTAGAAGCAGCCGATGCAGGCGCTCCACCATGGCAAGGGATTCCAGATAGCCCACCAGGAACCCGGACTGGGTCGGTGAGGCAAGGGGCGCATGCATACTCATGATTTCAGGCTCCGCAATCAATGCTTTCGCCGTAGATTCGGGGAAAAACACGAACATTCCGTTAAGCCACAAAAGGTCTTTGGAAATGAGAGGCTTAGCCGCCCTCAGGCACCCCGCCCCAGGGTCGGGCGCATGTCTGCGCCGATCCGTTCGATCATCTCGGCCAGCTCTGAAGGCGCCTCCGCCTGGCCCGAAACCCATTGATAAAGGTCGTGATCGGACTCCGCCATCACGCCCTCGAACGCGTCCAGCGTCGCATCATCGGCATCCCCCAGGTTCCGGTCCGCCCATCCGCCAAGGATCAGGTCCATTTCCTTGATCCCCCGGTGCCACGCCCGCAGCCGCAGCCGCTTCAGCCGGATCTCGCGCGTCTCGCTCATGGGTTGCCCAACGCCGCGCGCAGGCGCTTCTCGATGCGGCCCATCCGCTCGGCCAGGGACACCTGCTCCTGGCGCATCTGGCGCAGGTCGATCAGGATCTTCTCCACATCCGCATCAACAGGATCGGTCAACTCGGGGCTATCGAGGCCTTCGCCCTGCCCCGCCAGCAACCACATCATCGATACGCCCAGAATGCCCGCCAACGTCCCCAGCTTGTTGGCACGCGGCTCGGATTGGTCATTCTCCCACCCTCGGATCGTCTTGACCTTCACGCCCAGACGTTTGGCCAACTCGGGCTGGGTCAGCCCGGCCGCTTCCCGCGCGCCGGTGACCCGATCCCCGAAGGTCGTCGTCTCCGCATCGAACCAGGTGGCCCCTTCAAGTGACGTGTCGTCCATGGGAATCTCCTTCTAGAGGTTGATCGCGCAAGGTGGCCGCTCTATGCAACCCATACACGCAATATAGCCCGGATCCTGCGGGCTCCATCCCCAAAGGACGCGACACGATGCCCTTCCTTTCCGACACGCTCGCCCGGGTGAAACCCTCCCCCACCATCGCCGTCTCCAACCTCGCCGCCGAGTTGAAGGCGCAGGGCAAGGACGTGATCGGCCTGGGCGCCGGTGAGCCCGATTTCGACACGCCCCAGAACATCAAGGACGCCGCCGTCGCGGCGATCAACGCGGGCAAGACGAAATACACGGCCGTGGATGGCATTGCCGAATTGAAACAAGCCATTGTTGCCAAACTCAAGCGGGACAATGATCTGGACTACACGACCGCGCAGGTCACCGTCGGCACCGGCGGCAAGCAGATCCTCTATAACGCGCTGATGGCCACCCTGAACCCGGGGGATGAGGTCATCATCCCCGCGCCCTACTGGGTCTCCTACCCCGATATGGTGCTGCTGGCGGGTGGTGAGCCCGTGTTTGTCGAAGGCCCCTCCCAGACCGGCTACAAGATCACCGCAGACCAGTTGGACGCCGCAATCACGCCAAAAACCAAGTGGCTCATCTTCAACTCCCCCTCCAACCCCACCGGCGCGGGCTACACGGCGGCGGAGCTGAAGGCCCTCACCGATGTCCTCCTCAAGCACCCCCACGTCTGGGTGATGACCGACGACATGTACGAACACCTCGTCTATGACGATTTCGAATTCGCCACCCCCGCCCAGGTGGAGCCGCAATTGATGGACCGCACGCTCACCTGCAACGGCGTCTCCAAGGCCTATGCGATGACCGGCTGGCGCATCGGCTACGCCGCCGGGCCGGAAGATCTGATCAAGGCCATGCGCAAGGTCCAGTCGCAATCCACGTCCAACCCCTGCTCCATCTCCCAATGGGCGGCGGTGGAGGCCTTGAACGGCCCGCAGGATTTCCTCGCCCCTAATAATGAGACCTTCAAGCGCCGCCGCGATCTGGTCGTCTCGATGCTTAATGAGGCCGAGGGAATCGACTGCCCCACCCCCGAAGGCGCCTTCTACGTCTACCCCTCGATCCATGGCTGCATCGGCAAGACGTCGGCCGCAGGCACGAAGATCGACACCGACGAGACCTTCGCCAAGGCGCTGCTAGAGGAATCCGGCGTCGCCGTCGTCTTCGGCGGTGCCTTCGGCCTCTCCCCCGCCTTCCGCGTGTCCTACGCGACGTCCGACGAGAACCTGAAGGAAGCCTGCACCCGCATCCAGGACTTCTGCGCGGCGTTGACGTAAGGGCCAGCGCCCCGCCCCGCTGATGTGGGGTGGGGCGCGGGTTTCGGCCCTTAGCTGCTATTCGTTGCATGCTCTTTCGCCGCAGCGCAGCTTCCCCAAAACGGACATTCGTCCGTTGCGCAGCATTCGGACCCAATTTGGGGCGGCACTGCGGACAAGGCCGGTGTTTCGCCTCATGGTTGCAATTATTTCTAGAATTGCGGCATTCGAGTATCCGGTCCGTCTCAGTGGCCCAGATAGGCCGATGCTATTCCGAATGCTCCGACTGCGATCAGGCTCAGCGCCCAGACGATGTCGAGGTTAAACCACGTGCGCGACAGGAATTTCAGACCCAACCAGCGGTAGATGATCACGGCGATAGCGCCGCCTGCCACCGTCATTGAAAACGTATGGACGGCAGCGACGGCGAAGGCCGTGAGGACATTGCTGGACATCAACGCCTGTGCCGCCAAATGCCCAGTCTCTTCCGCCCCTATGCCGCAAATGCCGAGGTAGATAGGGACAAGCATCAAGCCCGCTCCGTGGGCTGTGGCGGCAAGGAACGACCAGAGCGCCAGACGGGCCGGGTGAACGCGCGCTAGGATTTTTGGGTGACGGCGGTTGATCAGCAAGTAGACGCCCATGGCGATCACCACGACGCCCGCGCCGATGCGAATTTGCGCCTCCCACGCCACCAAGACGATCATGAGCGAGAACGGCAGCAGGATGCCGATCATCGCGAGGAAATGGCCGAACGCCAGCATCGCCAGCGCCTTTGGCATGGCGCTCGGCTTACGCTCCATCAGGGCCGCCGACACCGCAAGGGGCCAGCCCATTCCGGGGTTCAATCCATGGTACAGGCCCGAAAAAATGACGGCCCCCCAAAGGGCCGCCATAGTGTTCAGATCACCGAACATTCAGACGCCAGCCTTCAAACGGACGGGTAGCAGAAGCTATCGGTTGAACAATCACCGCCCTCCAACCGGATCTGGTGCGATCGCAAGCCCTTGGGGAAGTCGATGTAGAAGCCCTTGTTCAACGTAAGGCCCCCGTTCTCGCCGACATCCGCCATGACCATCTGCCCACCCTCATCATCGGGGTAGAACTGATCGTCCCATGTGGAATAGAGCGAGTTGGTCCAATAGACGCGTTTGCCATCGCGGCTGATCTCTACCATCTGCGGGCCGTAGGCGAAGGGCTTGCCGTTGGGGTGTGCCGCCCCCTTGGCGATGCCGCCGACTTCGACCTTACCGACGAGCTTTGGGTTGAACGGGTCGGAGACGTCATATTGATGCATCTCCCCCAAGCCCCAACACGCGACGTAGAGGTATTTGTCATCAAGGCTGAGGTCGATGTCTGTGACCAGCGGTGGCACCGCGCCGAAACCCTTCAGAAGCGGCGGCAGATTGTCGGCGTCCTCTGGCCGCGGATCAATGGTGATAACCTTCTTGGCCTGCCACACGCCGTCGTCATCGCGCCACCACGTGAAGATCGCGCCTTGCAGGTTGGTGGTATCGACCACGACACCACAGAAGCCATAGGACTTGGTGGGATCATGAGCGGGCCGGATTTCCAGCGCCATCTGGTAGTTCTCGCCCAGATCGATGGTCTGAATGTTCTTGCGCGCCCGCAGGTCCCAGAAATGGATCGAGTGGCCGTATTTGTTGGATAGAAGATCCTCTGGCACCACGCCGTTCTCAAACTGAGGCGGCAGGCCCCATTCGGACGACACCATGTAGTCCTGCGGCAGATTCCACCAGAAATCGTAGTGCTTGTCCTGCGCGCCACGGTCCATCTCATAGCGGCCGATGATTTCGAACGTCTCGCAATCCATGATGAAGATGCCAGGGGGGCCATCGGTCCCGTCCTTGCCACCGCCGCCGAGGGTGCTCACGTAGATGCCTTCGGGCCCGCAGTGGATCGTGTGGGGGCGCGAATAGCCGGTCTTGGCAAACAGCTCTTCCGGCTCAATCGTCTTGTGGATATGCGCCTTCAGGGGGTCTTTCACGTCAATGATATAGATGCGTGAGGATCGGATGCCCGGCACGATCAGGTAGCGGCGCTCAAGAAACGCATGTCCCGTCAGCGGCGACAAGGACGAGGAACAGGCGTTCCAGCCAAAGTGATGAAATTCGTCGCCCTTGTTGGGCACAATCACCTGATGAACGATTTCCCCGTAGGTTTCGGATTTCGGGTTCAGGTCGATCACGGCGATGCCATCGGATTGTGAGCCATCGGGGCTCAGCATCACTGTGAAGGCGTAGTTCTCCACCGGGGCTTGCATGGCAAGCTTTGGGGATGCGTGAAATGTTGGATCAGGTCGTAGGTTCATAGTGGTCCTCCCATTTGCGAAAAGACCCGCTTTGGCGGGGTAGGTTTTTTGGGCCAAAGGGCCGAAATAGCGGGGTCTCCTCCCCCCGGTCTTCATACTTGCCTAACCGTCACGTAGCGCCACTTTTCTGGCCGCCGCAGATGAAGCCTGCTCCTTCAGCTTAAAGACAAACGCCAGAAAACCAGCGTCCCTCAGATCACTATGCGCAAAAAAAAGAGTCTGGCAATCAATTGTCTGACATTTGAGTATGCTTTTGCTTTTCGCATCGCTTGGACGGCAGGTTCATAGGATCACGACCAGTCTTGATACGCCTATTCAAACCCGTCGGAGTGATGTCGCGCCGTGGAGCGGTTCGGGTTGTGTGTAGATCAGACGCGCGCAGATTGGGGACGAAGCGGGATTTGGCTGCAGTGCCGCGCCCATAGGCAGTCTTGGAAACACTTCGAATGCGTTAACGGCCCACACCTGCCATTGATCGACCGCCTCGATACCGCATTGCAGCTTCCGCAAAGCGGCCATACGCCGCAAACGGAGCAATGGCGACCCGCGGATGTCAGCTAAGACGGACGAAACGGCCATTGCCCGCCTAAGGACAAAGGTCCGCTTTGGGAAGACGCACCCAGAGAAAGCCGATCAGAAGCGCAAGTAGGACAGCCAAAGTTGTGAGGACCGATTTAACAAGTGTGGCTGTGCTGGCGGCATATACCAGTGGAATTGAGACCTCTGGCCAACTCCAGATCATCGCCGCGATTCCAATGTTTTCGACATAATCGAACACGGCACAGCCAACCGAAAGAATTATGCCCGGGCGAACAAGCTTGCTGCCGGGCATACGTCGCCCAAGCCAGATGAACGTGGCGATCAAAGTCAGCGCGAGCATGGCCGGGTAAAGCGTATCCAGAGTGATCTGGTAACGGAGGTAATAAGCGCGCCCTTCCGCCCCCAAGGCTTCAAGAAGCGTCGCGGCGTCTGTGGGATCATAGCCAAGCGGACGCATATCGAATGGCACCTGTCCCGAGACAGCTTCGATGTGGACAAGCGTGACGCTGATCATCAGCACGTAGATGACTGTCGCTATCACCCCGCAGCCCAGGGCGGCAAATCCGATGTACCTTGAAAGACCTGTGTGAATCATTTTGGGACCTCCTTGATCTGTTCCAAGTTGCCCTTGGGTGAAGCCACGCGCATTATCATTTGATAAGGCATGCCAAGATGGATCTACGGAAATTTCTCGCACAGTCACCTGACCTGTCTGAAACAGGTCTTGCAGACGGTTTTGCCTCCCATTGGAGAGGTCAGCGTTTGAACAAGGGCGCGCGTCTTGCCAACCAGGAACACCCCGCCTCAGATGAGGTCATTCTTCTGGAGGGGTGCCTGGCCAGCAGCATTTGTGACCAGGACGGCAAGGAAGTGTGCGTTGGGCTCCATGTCGGTCCCTGCGTTGTGACGCCGAATATCGCGCGAACGCGGGATGGCGTGTCCCTTGTGTCGATCCAGGCCACCAAAGAGGCCTCGCTTTGTTGGATCGATACGCATCGGCTTACAAATCTGATGATTGAATCTGGACCCATCCGAAACTGGGCAAATGGCATTCTACAAGACACGTTGAGTGAAAAGGCAGAGCGCGAATGGTGTCTCGCCGCACTTGGCGGAGCAGAGCGGCTGACCTGGTTCCGCCAAGCCTTCCCCGGCTATGAAGACATCTTCACTCATGCGTTGATCGCATCCTTTTTGGGGATCACGCCCGTCACGATGAGCCGTCTACGCAGCAGGTAGAGAGCAAAGAGAAGCGGACATTTATGCAGTTTGCAGCATCCCTCTTTGCTGCTGTTCGCTGTAGCCGTGGCGAAGGTCTGGCAATGGGCCGTCGGCGGCTGTGAATAAATCGGCTGAACCGGGGGTGCAGCAGAGCGAAGAACGGCTTCTTCGCCCCCAAGGCAGACTTGCCCTGAACTTCAGATTTGGTCGTTAAATGGGAAGTCTGCATCGTTAAACAGACAGTATTTCTTGGGCGATGTCTGACCCAATAGCCCTCATTGGCCAAGTTGGGCCGCAACTTCGATGTGCGTTGCACATGGGCGCTTGGTGATGGCGGTACGGTCCATAGTGGCGCTCTCGACCATTCAAAGCCAACTCAAGCTACGTGGACTGTTTTCATCCAGGTGACGGCTGCGTAACTTGGTTTGCAATCAATTCCAGGCAAGATTGGGACCAACGATGTCCGCTCCTTTGATACTTCAACTCCTCATCGGATCTTATTTGTTGAGCGTGGTAGCATTCATTATTTCCGAGAACCGCACCCCTAAATCGACCTTCGCTTGGATGCTTGTCTTCGCCTTGCTGCCTTTGGTCGGCTTGGGCATCTACCTGTTTCTCGGACGCGGTCACAAAGCGTTTGTGCGCAAGTTCAAGATAACGGAACAAGGTGTGCCCAACGAGATGGCGGTTTTGTTTGCGCGTATCCAGACCGAACACAACGACTCTTTGGCAAGCTTCAAAAAGACCAACCCAACGGCCTTGCGGATTGCAAAACTGCTCCATTCCAATAGCAATTCGATGGTCACCACGAGCAACAAGCTGGCCGTGTTGCAGAATGCCGACCTCGCCTATCCCGCGATGGTTGCCGCGATGGAACAGGCCAATCACTCCATTCATCTGCATTATTACAGCTGGAACGCTGACAGCTTCGGCGACCGAGTGTTGAACCTATTGACGAAAAAGGTAGCCCAGGGAGTTGAGGTTCGTATTCTTTACGATCCTATTGGCAGCTTTACCTTGTTGAGCCGTCGGTATCTGCGGCAAGCCCGTGCCGCAGGTATCCAAATCATGCCCTTTTCGTCGCTCTGGCGTATCCACACTATTTCTTACCGCAACCACCGTAAAATTGCTGTTATCGATGGCGCCGTAGGGTTCACCGGGGGGCTGAACATCGGTGATGAACATATAGCCCCGCCCGCCGGATTTGATCGCTGGCGAGATACGCACATCCAAGTCGAGGGCAGCGCTGTCTGGGCCTTGCAGAGCATTTTCCTGGTAGATTGGATGAATGCCACAGACGAAGAGTTAGACCCGACGCCATATTTTTCCGATCATTCGGATAAAACCAATGACGCATTCATGCCGGTGCAAATCTGCTTGTCGGGTCCAGACAGCGAATATGAAGCGATCCGTCAGCTTTATTTTGAGATGATCACAACCGCAGAACATCAGGTTCTGATCCAGTCGCCGTTTTTGATCCTTGATGAGACGATTAGTGAGGCGCTGAAAATGAAGGCGCTGTCAGGTGTGGATGTGCAGGTGATGATCTCGTCGTCTGGACCCGGGCAATTCTTGCCCTATTGGGCCGCGAACACCTTCGCCGCCGAAATTGCCCAAGCCGGTGTGGATGTGCAGATGTATGAGGCGGGGTATCTACACGCCAAAACAATCTGTGTTGACGGCAAGATATGCTCGATCGGATCAGCCAATTGGGACATCAGATCATTCAGCATCAATTACGAGCTGACAGCGGTGATTTATGACGAAGCGGTATCGGCAAAGCTGGTCTCTGCGTTCTTGGAAGACTTGAACGGTTGCATGCCTTTTGATGTGGATGCCTACGCCGCCAGACCGCGATTGTTGCGGTTCAAAGACAGTATGGCACGATTGGCGTCTCCCCTGCTTTAGGTCCAGTGAAAGGTCGCCTTGATCGGAAGGTGATCTGAAGCGACGCGCGTCAACGGCGTATCGACCACCATTGGATCCGACACGGCCAGGCCGTCGCAATGGAACATGCGATCAAACCGAAGGCAGGGCCACCGTGTCGGAAAGGTCGCCCCATGCACAACCTCGTTCAATACCGAACTCAAGCCACGCAGGCTGGGGGGGCGGGGACCAGCGGCGTTGAAGTCCCCGAGTATGACGGTGGGCGTGTGGCTGATTTCAGCAGCCAACAGTGTTGCCTGTCGCGCCCGCTGATGAGGGAGCAAACCCAAATGGCCGTGGATCAACTGTAGAGAACGACCATGCAAATCCAGATCCGAGACAACCGCGCCACGCGGGTCCGATCCCTGAAGCGGAACGGCTTTTACGCTCTGGATGGCCGCATCCGGTCTCAACAAAAGAACGTTGCCGTGCCATCCAAGGCCCTCAACATCCGGGGCCACGTCGACGGCGCGAAGACCAGTAATTGATTGCAACTCATCCGCGTCAAAAATCGGGCGGCGTCCGCCAAACCGAAAATCGGCTTCTTGTAGCACGACAACATCGGCGCTCAGGTTCGCGATCACATCCAGAATGCGTCGCGGATTGCGGCGACCGTCACGGCCAATTGCCTTGCGGATATTGTAGCTGGCGATAGCGATTTTTCCAGGTGCGCTCATGAGCAAAAGATAGGGTTCAAGGGGCGAAAAATAACCCTACCTTGTCGCGATCTTGGTGAAAGCCGGTTCGGCAACTATTGGCTTCTGTCCATCACGGGATTTCCCGGAGGGCGCGCGAATGGGTGTGTCCTGACACCGTGACAAACCAGCGTGATGGCGCGTTCCCAGCGCCAGAACTTCAGATTGCTGCGTTGACGATCAACGTCCGCTTGAGGGAAGCCGCATAGCGGCATCGACGATCGTGATGTAGGTCCGCTGAGGGGCTTGATGAGCGCCTCCAAGAGCACGAATGCGCCCGATGCCGCAGGGTGGAGAAAGGCAGGTTCGAGCCCAGACCTACCAAGGCCTTACGACGCGGCGAAAGCCTGCTTTGAACCTGTTTAGTGTTTCGCAGCTATTTGGTTTTTTGTACCGTGAGCAGCATGGTCGACCTCAACACACTCCTTTTGTTCGTTCCCATCGCACTGGCGCTGAATCTCACGCCGGGAGCAGACATGCTTTTCTGTTTGGGCCAAGGCGCTAATTCGGGACCGAGAGCAGGAATCGCAGCGTCGTTTGGGATCGCGACTGGCTCATTCATTCATGCCCTCGCCGGTGGTCTCGGTCTCGCTGCTTTGATTGCTGCCAATCCGATTGCATTCGAGGTGATCCGATGGGCCGGAGTGGGCTATCTTCTATACCTCACGTTCAAGGCGTTTACCCATCCAATCAGTGCGTTGAGGCCGAAGAACGTGGATCGTTCGAAGAGCTGGCAAGCCTGGAAGGATGGTGTTCTGGTGTGCCTTCTGAACCCAAAGGTCGCGATTTTCATGTTGGCCTTGGTTCCGCAGTTTGTTGATCCGGATCGTGGGTCGGTCCTCGTCCAGTTTCTCATTTTGGGGACGGTTTTGAACATCGGTGGCACCGTCATAAACGCATTCATCGGTGCGTTTGCGGGCGGGATCGGTGGCTTTCTCGCCCGGAACAAGTCAGCCGCCCGTGTGCTTCAGTACCTGACGGGGTTCGTGTTCGTCGGTCTAGCCGCAAAGCTGGCCTTCGATAGGCGCGCTTAAACTAAAAGCAGCCATTTATTGCCAGAGACTAATGGCAGCAACGTCCGCAAAGCAGACCTCCATGCGCAGCGCAGCGGACGTCCGCATCCCGCCCAAGGTGACAAACACCAGGCCACCCCACACGCCCTAACAAAACCTTAACAAAAATCCCCTTCCCCAACCTTTTCAACAACTTAACCACCCTGCTCAAGCTTGAGCATCCCTGCACGCGCCGCTTTCCCTTGCTCCTTCCCCCGCCGCCCGCTACGCCACTCCCATGCCTCGCCCCCGCGCCCTTGACCACGTGATCCTGATCCTCGGCTGCGTGGTCATGCTGGGGCCGCCTGCCCTTTTGCTGGTCAACGGCTTCTCGCTCGCCGCGCTGTCCACCCTGGCGCAACCGACGACCCCACGGCCGGACCTGTGGCAGATGCTGGCCACATCACTCATCATCGCGGCGGGCGTGGCGGTGCTGAAAACCGCCACCTCGCTTCTGGCCGCCTTCGCCCTCGTCTTCTTCCGCGTGCCCGGGGCGGGCGTGATCTTTCCGCTGCTGATCCTGCCCCTGTTCCTGCCGATTGAATCCCGCATCATGCCGACGATCCTCGTCACGGACGCCCTGGGCCTTCTCAACACCTACACCGGGTTGATCCTTCCCGTCGTGGCCACGGGCCTCGGCACGTTGATCCTGCGCCAACAACTCAAGCAACTGCCGCCCGAGGTGATCGAGGCCGCGCGGCTTGATGGGGCGGGGCCGTGGCGGGTCTTCATCGATATCATCATCCCGCTCTCGATCCCGATCCTTGCGGCGCTTTTGGCGTTCTTTTTCGTGCTGGGGTGGAACCAGTACCTCTGGCCGCTGGTCGCCACCCCCTCCGCCCCCGAGCGGGCGACCGTGGTCAGCGGCATCTCGCTTTTGCGCATCGGCTCGCCCGCGTCGCTGACACTTGCTATGGTGGCGATGGTGCCGCCCCTCGTCGTCTTCGCCATCGCGCAGCGTTGGATTGCCAAGGGGTTGGCCCCGATCCGGGCGTGACGGCGGGGCCATCCCGCCTCGGTTTCCCCGTATCGCGCGGGCGCTTCGCGCCGCAACGTGACGCAAAAGGAGACGCCCGTGACCTCATCCGCCTCGTTCTGGGACAAAGCCGCGCCCAAATACGCGACCTCCGCGATCTCGGATATGGAGGGCTATCGCGCCACGCTGGAGCGTACCATCGCGCACCTCTCACCCACGGACCGCGTGTTGGAATTGGGCTGCGGCACCGCCTCCACGGCGTTGGAGTTGGCGGGGCATGTCGCCCATATCACCGCCACTGATATCTCTGGGGCCATGGTCGAGATCGGGCGGGGGAAAGTGGCCGAGGCGGGCGTTGACAACATCACGCTGCACACCGGCGTTGCAGGGGATCCAGAGGTGGCGGAAGGCGCGCCCTTCGATGCGATCCTTGCGCTTAACCTGTTGCATTTGCTGCCCAACCAGACCGAGGCATTGGCGCAGATCCACGACATGCTCAAGCCCGGCGGCGTGTTCATCTCCAAGACCGCGTGCCTGGGAGAGCGGTGGTTCTTCAAGCCGCTGGTCAGCGTCATGGCCCTGTTCGGCAAAGCGCCCTACGTGACGCACCAGCGCGTCGCAGCGCTTCGGACGGCGATTGCGGCGGCTGGTTTTGAAACGCTGGAAGAAACGACACAACCCGGCACCCCACCCCGCCTTTACATGGTCGCACGCCGCGTTTAGCGCTGCGGCTTGACGACGGGCCCCGTAGTCCAGACAGTCACCCGCAATTGACCTGACCGGACCGAGGCCCATGACCGATCTGCCCGAATACTACTTCCGCATTCGCGAAAACGGTGCAGCGGTGTTTCGGGTCTCCACCGAGAACCGGCAGCGTCGGATCGAGATGGACGAGATCGCGGTCGTCAATACGCGCAACGGCAACGTCAAACCCCACGGCGACCATGTGTTGAGCGATGAGGAAAACGCGGTCATCGCCGAATGGATGGAGGAACGCCTTGCGGTCCTTGCGGATCGCGATATCGACGATATTCACCGGGCGGTCGATTACCTGAACCTGACAACCCATTGGGCCCAAAGCCGCGCCAGCGATGAGGACCTTGAAGACGTCACAGACCGCCTGCTGCTGGCGATGCACGACCTGCGCAGCGTCTTGGTCCGCAAGAAAGCGGACCGGATCATGGCCGCCTCGAAGGGGGCCGAGGGGAGTTAAAGCATCACTTTAACTTCGCCCCACAAGATCCTGTCATAAAACATCTATTGCACAGTAAGGCTATAGATCGTCTGACCCACAACCGGCTGGATCATCTCCTGGCAATTGCCGGGCCCATCGGTGGCCATCCAGATATGGCCGGGGTCGGTGGTGAAGCTTAGCGCCTCACCGGGGTTCAGGCCGCCCTGATCCACCGGAACCCCATTGGGGTCGATCCACAAGAGCGCCCTGAAAAGGCCTGTCTCGTTGCGAAACGTAACCACCGTAGGCTGCCCGGTCTCTCGCGATCCAACGCGCCCGAAACTGTCGCAGGCCAGATACCCCTCTTGCGCGCCAATCGGTGCGGAAGGGCTGAGCCCGCTTTCCGGTGTCAGCCTGTCGATCTGGTCGCAATCGGTCAGGAACGGCCCCAGCGTGCTTGGCCCGTTTCCCGTCAGCGTGAAACCTCCGGCCCCGCCGACACGTTCGAAGTGCACGGTGGGATCGCCTGCGATCACCAGCCACGCGGGATCAGACATTTCCAGCACCAGCTCGATCCCCGAGACGCCGAATTCGATAGCCGTGCCGATCACACTGCCGTCCACGTCGATCTGTTGCCCGGCGCCGTTTCGGATACGCAACGTCGCCAGGTCATTCTCGGCCAACCCCGTGATATCAGCGGCGATCTGCAACGCGACCAGCGGCCCCTGTGCGCCGATGAAACACTGGCCCATGATTGCCACGTCGTCCGTTTCCGGCACGCCGTAGATCACGCGAAGCTGCGTCTCGAACACGTTGTCGCTGACCTGAGAAAAGCGTGACCAGACGTGGCCTGAAATCTCGGGGCCAAGGTCGGGCACCAAAGCGCCCGCTGCCTGACCCGGCAGGGGCAAGGTCGGGATCACAAGCGCGCCGCCAGAGACAGTGGCGCAATCGCTGATGAAGCGGCCCACGTAATCCTGGTTCCCGGTCAAGTCGAAGGGGTAGTAGAAATCCTCGAACCCCGTGATTCCGTAATAAAACAACGCAGAATTCGCCAGCAAAGCCATCTCTGGGCCGTCGGCATCCACGATCATTTCGCGTCCGCCGGTGGGCTGTCCAGGCGCGCGGTTCACGATGGTGCTGGCCACAATCAACTCGTTCCCAACCGGCACGTCCGACATCCGCACATCATAGGCGTCAAAGGCGATGCCCGAGGACGGATAGGCCTCCATCCTCAATACCACATTGCCTGCCGCGTTCCCCGGCGCGCAACGCGCCCAGATCAGGCCACCCGGCAAGGCACCGTCCGAGAGATCGCCGGGCTGGGTCGCCACGAGGTTCAGTTCAGCCGCGGCGGGATCAATCGGGAATACGGCGCTGTAATGCCAGATGAACGCCTCTCCATCCTGGGCGGCAAGGGGCAAGCACAGGCTGGCGGAAAGGAGACAAACAAGAGCAGGCAATCGCATGGCGGGAGGCTCCGGAATAAATGAAATAAGGCCCTCAGGGTCCTACGCAGCCAGATTCGTTGCAAGCCATGCTTTCTTTGGCGCGTCACGCCCGCGTGAAATACGTGGTCAGCACCGCGTCCTTGCGCGGCCCCGTGACGTGCCAGACGGTGGTGAAGGCATCTTCCGCGAAGGTATAGCGCACGCGGTAGGTGTCGGGCGGGCAATCGTGCAGCGCCTCCTGCCCCTGTGCGGGGACGGTATGGAACGGGCGAGCATCGTCGAAAAATACATGCAGCCCGTTCCCGTCTTCGCGCCACAGGTAGCGGCGCGTGGCTTGCATGGGGGCGGCGGTGGCATAGCGCAGAACGCCCGTCTCGGTCTGGGTCAGACCATCGGCATCGGGGGACCACAGGGCCTCGCCCTCGAACCGGCCCGTCAGGCCTGCACGGCGGTCGTCGATGTCGCGTAGAACGCGCCAGCGGCCTTCAAGATCTGCCAATTGCCGCACCGGGTTGCCCCCTTTGCCGTAGCTTCGTATCAGACAGCCGAAAACCTCCGCGAAAGGCAAGCCCATGATCCCCCGTTATTCCCGCCCCGAAATGGTCGCCATCTGGGAGCCCGCTACCAAGTTTCGCATCTGGTACGAGATCGAGGCGCATGCCTGCGACGCGATGGCCGATCTGGGCGTGATCCCGCGCGAGAATGCGGACGCCGTTTGGAAGGCAAAGGACGTGGAATTCGACGTCGCCCGCATTGATGAGATCGAGGCCGTGACCAAGCATGACGTCATCGCCTTCCTCACCCATCTGGCCGAACATGTGGGCAGCGATGAGGCGCGTTTCGTGCATCAGGGCATGACGTCGTCGGATGTGCTCGACACCTGCCTGAACGTGCAACTGGTGCGTGCGGCAGATATCCTCATCGCGGATCTGGAGAACCTTCTGGCCGCCCTGAAACGTCGCGCGATGGAACACAAGATGACCGTGCGCGTCGGCCGGTCCCACGGGATCCACGCCGAGCCCACCACGATGGGCCTGACGTTTGCCCGCTTCTACGCCGAGATGGACCGCAACCTTGCCCGCATGAAGCTGGCGCGTGAAGAGGTGGCAACAGGCGCAATCTCGGGCGCCGTCGGCACCTTCGCCAACATCGATCCGCGCGTGGAAGAGCATGTCTGCGCGCAACTGGGCCTGACGCCCGAGCCGATTTCCACGCAGGTCATCCCGCGCGACCGCCACGCGATGTTCTTTGCCACCCTCGGCGTCATCGCCAGCAGTATCGAGAACGTCGCCACGGAAATCCGCCACATGCAGCGCACGGAAGTGCTGGAAGGGGCGGAGTTCTTCTCGGTCGGGCAAAAGGGATCCTCCGCGATGCCGCACAAGAAGAACCCGGTTCTGACCGAAAACCTGACCGGGCTGGCGCGGCTCGTGCGCATGTCCGTGGTGCCCGCGATGGAAAACGTCGCGCTCTGGCACGAGCGTGATATCTCGCATTCCTCGGTCGAACGCGCGATCGGGCCGGATTCCACGGTGACGCTGGATTTCGCCCTGAACCGCCTGACCGGCGTTGTCGACAAGATGCTGATCTTCCCCGACAATATGATGGACAACATGAACAAATTCCCCGGTCTGGTGATGTCCCAGCGGGTGCTTCTGGCCCTGACCCAAGCCGGTGTCAGCCGCGAAGATGCCTATGCCATGGTCCAGCGCAACGCGCTCAAGGTCTGGGAAGAGCGCACGGATTTCCGCGAGGAATTGCTGGCCGATGAGGCTGTCGTGGCCGCCTTGGGGGTGGACGGGATCGAAGAGAAATTCGACCTTGGCTATCACACCAAACACGTCGACACGATCTTTGCGCGGGTCTTCGGCGACTGACACCTGCCGGGGTTTGCCCAAAGAAAGGGCGTCATGTCGGACGGCACGGGATGTGATCTGATGGACCTCTTGCCGGATGCCGCGGTCGTGTTACGTTAACGCTGCGTAAACTAGCCGCTCAACGGAACAGGAGACTTTTCATGACGATCAAGACCCTTCTTGCCGCCAGCGTCCTGCTTGTGGTTCCCGCGATTGCACAGGCCCAATGCAGTTGGGGCGCGTCCTCGACCGAAGCGCAAATCAGCTGCGCCGGCGGTATGACTTGGGATGCAGAGGCGATGGCCTGCGTGGCCACGGCCTCCAGCTGACGCATCCGGTTCCGCCTGTGCCACGGTGCTGGCGGGACCATTTAGGGGGCCAGTGTGCTCAATCAGATCGCAGCCCCCCACGACGTCCACAGGCCATCTGATGACCGACGCGTTAGTCCCCGTGTCCTAACCGTTCCTTAAGGCTTTGGCCCTACACCTGCCTTTGGGTGACGAAGAAAGGGTCGACATGGGCTTGCTGCGTGATTTTGATCTGGGTTCTGCATCGGCAACGCTGGATGCGGACGACGATAGCCCTTTCGCGATGAAAGATGTGACCCCCCGCCAAATGGGGTCGCAACAAAAGGCGGCCGTGATCGTGCGGTTGCTGTTGGGCCAAGGCGTGTCTCCGGGGGTGCAGCGACTTGCGCCGCATCATCAGACCAGACTTGCCCACATCATCTCCGGGCTTGGAACGATCGACCGCAAGACGCTTGCGTCGGTGGTGCATGAGTTCACCGATCTGATCGATAATCTGGCCCTCAGTTTCCCCGATGGCCTCACCGAAACCCTTGAACTGCTGGAACCGCACCTGAGCGAACACGCCTTGAACGTTCTCAAGACGGGCGTTGAGCGGGGCGCAGGAAATGATCCCTGGGCGCGGGTGGCGAAACAACCGGTGGAGCGTTTGGCCCCGCTTTTCGCCAGCGAAAGCGCCGAGGTTGGTGCGGTTCTGCTGTCCAAGCTGACCGTTGCGAAGGCGTCGGCCCTGTTGTCGGAGCTTCCCGAGGATCGGGCAGAGATTCTGGCCCATACGGTGGCCCTGACAGAATCAATCACGCCCGAACTGGTCGAGCGGATTGGCGAGCACATCGCCCAGGTTCTGGAGGCGATCCCACCGCCGGCCTTCGCCAAGACGGCCGCCGAGCGGGTCGGTGCGATCCTGAACTCGACCCCGCAAGCGGCCCGCGAAAAGCTGCTCGAAGGGTTGGATACCCGCGACGCGCCGTTTGCGAAGGAAGTGCGCAAATCCATCTTCTCCTTCAACCACATCCCGATGCGGGTAGACCCGCCCGACGTGCCGATCATCGTCCGCCGGGCCGATGCGCAGTCGATCATTGTGGCCTTTGCCGCAGGGCTTACCGCAGCCCCCCTGACGGTCGAATTCATGTTGGAAAACATGTCGAAGCGCCTGGCCGAACAGATGCGAAACGAGGCCGAAGGTCTGTGCACGCCGAAGGCCGAGGAAGGCGAAGCCGCCATGGCGGAATTGATCAGCACGATCCGGGATCTGGAGGCCTCTGGGGACCTGAAGCTGCTTCCGCCGCCGGAATAAGCGTGCCCGCCCCTCGCCCGATGGCCTGCGGCGGGCTATGGTCTGGGCATGGTTCTGGAATTCACCGAAAAGGGCATCTACTGCCCCGCCGCCGATGCCTATATCGATCCATGGCGCCCTGTGCCACGGGCGCTGATCACCCACGGCCACTCGGATCACGCCCGCCCCGGCCATGGGGCCTAT
This sequence comes from Gymnodinialimonas phycosphaerae, assembly GCF_019195455.1. Lineage (NCBI taxonomy): Bacteria > Pseudomonadati > Pseudomonadota > Alphaproteobacteria > Rhodobacterales > Paracoccaceae > Gymnodinialimonas > Gymnodinialimonas phycosphaerae. The sequence goes on from NZ_JAIMBW010000001.1 coordinate 1,449,925, forward strand.
CTTGCGACCGAAGGCTCGGCCCCCGTGATCCGGCACCGTCTGGGCGACATTCGGATGGAAACGACAGCCTATGGCACCGTGCACCAGATCGGCGATGCGCGCATCAGCTTCCACCCGGCGGGCCACGTGCCGGGCTCGGCCCAGATCCGCGTCGAGGTGGGGGGCGAGGTCTGGGTTGCCTCGGGCGATTACAAGACCATCGATGACGGCCTGTCCGAACCGTTCGAGCCGGTCCGTTGCGACACCTTCATCACCGAATCCACCTTTGGACTGCCGATCTATGACTGGCCCTCGCAAGAGGCCCTCGCCCATGATCTCAACGCGTGGTGGGCCGCCTGCGTCGCGGACGGAAAGCGCGCCGTCCTGGGTGTTTATGCGTTGGGAAAAGCACAACGCATCATGCGGCTTCTGGACCCTGCCATTGGCCCGATCCTGACCCACGGCGCCGTGGAGGCCACCAATAAGGTCCTGCGCGGCCAAGGCCTGATCCTGCCCGAAACCGTCCCCGTGGTCGACGGCATGGACGCAAAAAGCCACCCGACCGCGATCGTGCTTGCCCCCCCGTCGGCCCTTGGGTCGGCCTGGATGAAACGCTTTGGCGCGGTCTCGACGGGGTTCGCCTCGGGCTGGATGCGCCTGCGCGGAGTCCGCCGCAGGCGCGCGGCGGATCGGGGCTTTGTGGTCAGTGACCATGCCGATTGGAAGGGTCTGAACGCCGCCATCGCCGAGACCGGCGCGCAGCGCGTCTTCGTCACCCACGGCTACACGGCGCAATTCTCCAAATGGCTGTCCGAGCAGGGCTATGACGCGGGCATCGTCGAGACGGAGTTCGGCGGCGAAAGCCTGGATGAGACCGAGGAGACCGCCGCATGAGTGTCCTGACCAACCTCGACCGGGTGTTCACCCTTTATGCCAGGATCCTTGAGAAGCCGACGCTTTGGGCGGTCTCTTCACAGAAGCTGATGCGGTTCCTTTTTGCGGCGACCGCGCCCATGTGGCACCGGCTGCCCCGCGGCTGCCGCTTGCAAAAAGACCCGGACGGCACGCTGCACATCACCCCACAAGGCGCTGAAACTGCAGGCCTTTTCTTCTACATCCACGGCGGCGGATTCACTCTGGGCAGCCCCACGACAAACCGCGCCGTCGCCGCGCATATCGTCCACGCGGCCGGGTTGCGGGCCTATTGCGTGCGCTATCCGCTGGCGCCAGAGCATCCCTTTCCCGCCGCCCCCGATGCCGTGTTCGGGGCCTACAGCGCTCTGGTAGAGGCGGGCACCGTCCCCGTGGCGATCGGTGGCGACAGCGCCGGCGGCAACCTGGCGCTTCTGACCATGCAGCGCGCCCGCGACGCGGGTCTGCCGTTGCCCAAGGCCATGGTGCTGATGGCGCCGGTGGCGGATTTGTCCGACGATCTCGAAGCGCGGTTTGCGCAGGCGGCGTCCGAATACCTGATCCCCGCCGTCTGGGCGAAACGGATCGAGCGGGCGTATCTGCGCGACACCGACCCGGCCTCGCCCGCCGTCAGTCCGCTGTTGGGTGACCTTCGCGGGCTGCCACCGACCCTGATCCACACCGCCGAAGGGGAAGCGCTCAGCCAGGATGCCAAGGCGCTGGCCGCGCGCATGGACGACGCGACGCTCGATATATGGCCCGGTCTGCCCCACGTCTGGCACCTCAAGGCCGGTGTCGCGCCCGCTGCAACGCAGGCCTGCGCCGAGCTTGGGGCCTTCATCAAGGCGCACGCATGAAGGCTTTTGCGACGCTCTTCACCACGCTGGACCAGACCACGAAGACCAGCGTGAAAACGGCGGCGCTGGCCGACTATTTCCGCACGGCCCCGGAAGACGACCGCATCTGGACCATCGCGCTTCTGTCAGGCCGCCGTCCGCGCCGGACGATCACCACCACCAAGCTGCGCGAATGGGCGGCAGAGCGCGCAGGCATCCCGCTGTGGCTGTTCGAGGCCTGCTACCCCGTCGTCGGCGACCTCTCTGAAACCATTGCGCTGGTCCTGCCCGCGCCCGAAACCCGCGTCGAGAAAACCCTCAGCGGCTGGATTGCCACCCTGCGCGGGCTCGACAGGGCCGAAGAAGACGCGCGCAAGGCCGCCATTCTACAGGCATGGGACGGTCTTACCCCGATAGAGCGCTTTGTTTTCAACAAGTTGATTACCGGCGGCTGGCGCATGGGGGTCAGCCAAAAGCTGATGACACGGGCCCTGGCGCTGGCCACGGGCATTGAAGAGGCCGAGCTGACGCACCGCCTGATGGGCGATTGGACGCCCGACACCGTCACGTGGGAAAGCCTGATCGAGGCGCCGGATCCGACCGCAGACCTCAGCCGCCCCTATCCGTTCTACCTCGCCTATCAACTGGAGGGCGACCCCGAGGATCAAGGGGCCGTCGGGGACTGGCTGGCCGAGCGTAAGTGGGACGGCATAAGGGGTCAGTTGATCCTGCGCGAGGCCGAGCGCTACCTGTGGTCGCGCGGGGAAGAGTTGATGACCGATCGCTTCCCGGAATTCGCGCAGTTGGTTGATTTCCTGCCACAGGGCACCGTGATCGATGGGGAGGTTCTGGCCTACGACCAGACCCGTGAGATGCCGTTGTCGTTCAACAAGTTGCAGCCCCGCATCGGGCGCAAGACGGTGCCAAAGAAGCTGCTGAAGGAAGCGCCGTGCATCCTGATGGCCTATGATCTGCTGGAATGGCAGGGCAAGGACCTGCGGCAGGAACCGCTGGCGTCACGCCGCGCGATCCTGGAATCCGCCATCGCCACCCTGCCCCCCGATGCGCCCTTGCGGCTATCGCCCAAGGTATCCGCCGAAAGCTGGGACGATCTGCGCGATGCCCGCGCGATCAGCCGCGAGATCGGGGCAGAGGGGCTGATGCTCAAGCGGCTCTCTGCGCCCTACCTCGCGGGGCGCAAGAAGGGCGATTGGTGGAAGTGGAAGGTCGATCCACTGACCATTGATGCGGTGATGATCTATGCCCAGGCGGGCTCGGGGCGGCGGGCGACGCTCTACACCGATTTCACCTTCGCGGTCTGGAACGGCCCCGATCTGGTCCCTTTCACCAAGGCCTATTCCGGCCTGACGGACAAGGAATTCCGCGAGATCACGGCCTGGGTGCGCAAGAACACCACGGACCGCTTCGGCCCTGTGCGGCAAGTGACGCCGCACCACGTGTTCGAGATCGCGTTCGAGGGCATCCAGGCCTCGCCACGACACAAATCAGGCGTCGCCCTGCGGTTCCCACGCATGTTGCGGTGGCGCCGGGACAAGCCCCTGGAAGAGGCCAACACATTGGACGATCTGAACGCGATGTTGGCACAATATGGCTGATCGCTGTTGGGGGGCGTCGCAAGTCCTCGGCAAAACCACCAAAGTGTGGTAGGATAGTGGGGCAAGATCACGATCGGAAACAGTCGGAGGATCAGCCCATGCAGACTCAAAGCATCACTGAATACGCACACGCGCTTTATGCCGCCCATGGCAACCGCGCCGAGCACGAGGCCGCGCGCAAGGCGAAAGTCGCCAATGACAATGGCGCCCGCAAGGAAGCGGAGCGGTGGCAGAGCATTCGCTTGCACATCAAGGAGTTGCGCGGCGCACGCCAGACCTGAGGCGCGCGCCACCGCGACCTATGGGAACACGTAGCTGCGCGGCCAGGCGCCATAGTCAAATGTGCTCACCCCGTTCCGCGTCGATCCGGTGAACGCCTGTTGTTCGCCTTGGATCTGGATCGTCACGGTTCCCCCTTCGGCGGCGACCATCAGCCCCCGGTGGACGGCGGCGTTGCAAATCGGGCTATCCGAGGAATACACATCCGTTCCCCAGACTTGGCCCGCCCCAAAACGATCAGCCGGGCAGATCACGGTCACGCTTTCACCCACGCGGTCGCCGTAGCCGATGGCGTCCGCATCATCGCTCCAGGTGATCTGGATCGCCTGCCCCGCATTCGACCCGAGGGGCTCGGCGGATGTGATCTGAAAGCTGGAGCTCCACGACCCGTAATCCAGCGTCGTCACACCGTTCTGACTGCTTCCTTCGTAGCTATCAAGGCCCGCGACCTGCCGAAATCCGACAAGGCCCCCGGCCTCACGCGTGATCCAGCCATAATGCAGCGCGGCGGTACAGATGGAGCTGTCTGAGGTATAGGTCCCCGTCCCCCAAACCGTCGAAAGAGATCCGTTCGCCGGACATTCAATCTGCCCCGTAGCCCCCGGCGTATCGAGACCGCGTGCAATCAAATTCGCGCTCCAGTCTGCAAATGCCGGGCCAGACAGCAGAACAAAAGCGGCCGTAGTCGTCTTGAGCGTTCTTGAAAACATGGGGTGCCTTTCAAATTTTATGCGTGAAAACCAACGGTTGGTCAATAATTGCCAAACAGGGCGCTCCCTATAGGTCAATAGCTATTGCCTATTGCGGCCCGCGCCATGGCACAGACCATGCCCGAGATCCGCGCGCGCAAACAACAAAAATTTGCATTATTGACGGTTTGGGGGCCTCAGGCCACGTCGCTGACCGACACCGGGCGCTTGCCGGACGCCCAGGCGCTCGCGGCCTCTCCGAATGCCGCGAAAAGCGGCCGCGACACCGGATCTTCGGCGGCACGGTATTCGGGGTGCCACTGAACGGACAGCGTGAAGCCCGGCGCATCGGCGATATAGATCGCCTCGGGCGTGCCGTCGGGCGCGTGGCCGTCGATGATCACGCGCGCGCCCGCCCGCTTGATGCCTTGGCCGTGCAGCGTGTTGGTCATCACCTCTTGCGCGCCCATCAGCCGGTGGAACGGCCCGCCCTCGGTAAAGGTGACGGCGTGGCGCAGCTCAAACTTTTCCTCGATCGTACCGTCGGGGGGCATGCGGTGGTTCATCCGGCCCGGCAGGTCGCGGATTTCCGGGTAGAGCGATCCGCCCATCGCCACGTTGACCTCCTGAAATCCCCGGCACAGGCCAAGGAACGGCTGGCCCCGTTCGACGCAGGCGCGGATCAGCGGCAGGGTCAGCGCATCGCGGTTGCGGTCCATGGTGCCATGGGCCTCGGTGTAATCTTCGCCGTATTCCTCGGGGTGCACGTTCGGGCGCCCTCCGGTGAAGACGAAGCCCGCACAGGTCGCCAGCAACGCCTCAATATCCACGACGGCGGGATCGGACGGCACGATCAGCGGCAACCCGTTTGAGACCTCGGCCACCGCTTCCGAATTCATCACGCCGCCCGCGTGGGTAGCGTATTGATCGTTGATCAGATGGTGATTGCCGATAATGCCAATGACAGGGCGAGTCATGTTGGGTCCAGACTTTTGTAATGGAACGAACTTAGCGGCGCTTTTGTCCAAGGAAAAGGCGCTTTGCCGCGCACGGGGACGCGCATCTGCGCACATGATTAAAAAATGTGCGCCTGTGATGATCATCGGGCGCGCGGCACCTGCCCTCCTGAATGACCCGGGCGGGCGGCATCCACGGGGTACCGCGATCCAGTTGATCGGCCAGCCCCTCGCCAAGCGCTTACTTGCACCAAGGGGCCTGCACCGCGCCCGCGCGTCTGCCAACTTACGGATTTCCCTGCTTGATCCCAGCCGCATCTCGCAGGAAACTGCGTCAACACTCATCTTTTGGCCCACACTCACTTTTCGGCCCACACTCACTTTTCGGCCAACACTCGCTCTTCGGAAGGCCCCCTCCATGTCCGATACCTTCGACAGCACCCCCGAGACCGCCCGCCCGGAAGACGAGCATCGCTTCCCCTGCTCCAATTGCGGATCAGACATGCGTTATGCCCCGTCCGAGGGCAAAATGATCTGTGATCATTGCGGCAACGAGGAAACGATCGAAGTGGAAAACGGCCCCTGGGGCGGTGGCACAGAACTGGTGGAGAACGATTTCGACGCCGCAATGCGCGGCGAATTCGCGGCCGCCGAGATGGAAGAGACCCGCGTTTCGGCCTGCCCCTCGTGCGGCGCACAGGTGCAATTCGATGGCGCGGCCCATTCCCAGGAATGCCCCTTCTGCGCCACCCCCGTGGTGACCGACACCGGCACCCACCGCCACATCAAACCCAAGGGCCTGATCCCGTTCCAACTGACCGAGCGTGAGGCCAAGAAAGCGATGAACGACTGGCTTGGCAAGCTGTGGTTTGCCCCCAACGGGCTGAAAGATTACGCCCGCAAGGAAAGCTCGCTCGATGGGATCTATGTGCCCTATTGGACCTATGACGCGGATACCAAGACGTCATATCGCGGCCAGCGGGGCACGGCCTATTACGTCACGGTGACGGGCCCCGACGGCAAGCCCAAGCAAGAACGCCGGATGCGCTGGTCGCGCAAGTCGGGCCGCGTGGCACGATTCTTCGACGATATACTGGTGCTGGCCTCCAAGTCTCTGCCCAAACGCTACACGGACGCGCTGGCCCCCTGGGATTTAAGCGCGCTGGCCGAATACAAGCCCGAGTTCCTGTCCGGCTTCCGCGCAGAGGGTTATACGATCGAACTTGATGAAGGCATGAACGAGGCCCGCCAGATCATGGATGCGCAGATCAAACGCGACATCCGCCGTGACATCGGGGGCGACGCCCAGAAGATCGATCACATGGATACCCATGTGTCCGACGTGACTTTCAAGCACATCCTGCTGCCCGTCTGGATCGCCGCGTACAAGTACCGCGACAAAAGCTTCCGCTTCGTGGTCAACGCCCAGACCGGCAAGGTCCAGGGAGAACGACCCTACAGCTGGGGCAAGATCGCGCTGGCCGTTCTTGGCGCCATCATCATCGCAGGCGCGGTGTTCTACGGCCTTGAGGTCATGGACCAATAGACGTTGACCGGCGTCCGCGCCGGGACCTCAATCCGGGTACAAAAGCAGGTCCGCCCGGCCCATTGCCCCGATCGCGGCGCTGCGTGTGCGGCGGCCCCTTGAGCCTGGACTTGCATCAAAGCCCTTCCGTTGAGCCCGCGTGAGCGCTAACACACTCCCGCAACCCTGATGGAGTGACCCCATGATCCTGTGCGCCGGTGAAGCCCTGATCGACATGCTGCCCCGCCAGACCGAGGCCCATGAAGCGGCCTTCGCCCCCTATCCCGGCGGCTCGGTCTTCAACACGGCGGTGGCCTTGTCGCGCCTTGGCACCCGGACCGAGTTCTTTTCGGGCCTTTCCACCGACCTCTTCGGGGAACGTCTGGAGGGTGTCCTGATGGCCAATGGTGTCGGCAGCGCCCTTGCCCACCGCAGCGCGCGGCCCACGACGCTGGCCTTCGTGACCCTTACCGATGGCCACGCCAGCTATGCCTTCTATGACGAGAACACTGCAGGCCGGATGCTGACAGAAGCCGACCTGCCTGCCATTCCTGAAACCGCCAAGGCGTGTTTCTTCGGCGGCATCTCCCTGGCGGTCGAGCCCTGCGCCGACGCCTACGCCGCGCTGATCACGCGTGCCGATGACCTGGGCCGCGTGGTGATGATCGATCCCAACATCCGCCCCGGCTTCATCGCCGATGAAACCCGCTTCCGCGCGCGGCTCGACCTGATGCTGGCCCATACCGACATCATCAAGGCCTCGGACGAAGACCTGCGCTGGCTGCTGGGGGATGAACCTTTGCCCATCCTGGCCGAGCAATTGCGCGCCAAGGGGCCGAAAATCGTGCTTGTCACCCAAGGGGCGGCAGGCGTGACGGGGTTCCACGCGGGCGGAGACATTCACGTGCCCGCCCAGGCCGTCAGCGTTGTCGATACCGTTGGTGCGGGCGACACGTTCAACGCGGGTGTTCTGGCCGGGCTGGAAGACGCGGCCGCCCTGGATAAATCCATGATTGCCAAAGGCTTGCCAGAAGACGTGCTGCGCGCGGCCATGACCCTTGGCGTCCAAGCCTCGGCGATCACGGTGACGCGGGCGGGCGCCAACCCGCCGCGCCGGGATGAACTGGGTTGAGGGCACTTCTTCAGCGTGTGCATGCGGCCCGCGTCGAGGTGGACGGCGCTATCGTCGGCCAATGCGGTCCCGGCCTGCTGATCCTGCTGTGCGCCATGCAAGGCGACACGGAGGCCCAGGCCGACCGCCTGGTCGCCAAGATCACCAAGTTGCGGATCTTCAAGGACGACGCGGGCAAGATGAACCTTTCCCTGCGCGACACCGGGGGCGGCGCGCTGGTCGTCAGCCAGTTCACGCTGGCTGCCGATACCTCTCGTGGGAACCGGCCCGGTTTCTCCGCCGCCGCCGCGCCGCGCGAGGGCGAGGCGCTTTACCTGCACGTCGCAGCACGGCTGCAAGACGCGGGCATCGCCACGCAAACCGGCCGGTTTGGCGCCGATATGGACGTGCATCTGGTCAATGACGGTCCGGTCACGATCTGGATGGACACCGACGCCTAACGCTCAAATATTGGGCAACGCCCCCTCAAAGCCCTGTGAATATTGCACAAAAGGCTGGCCCTTTCGTCCGTTCCTCAATCTGTTAGGGTCATACGCCCGGAGGAACCATGAGCAACCAGATCCAATTTTTCGATGAAATGACCGGGGGCGCAAGCCAGGCACGCGAACCCTACGCGCCCTATGACGCGTGGTTCCAGGGCGAAGACCTGGACGACTTGCGCAACAAATCCGCCGAGGCGGAGGGGTTTTTCCGCCGCACCGGCATCACCTTCAACGTCTACGGGCAGACCGAAGCCGACGAACGCCTGATCCCCTTCGATGTCGTGCCCCGCATTATCTCGGGACGCGAATGGACCCGCCTGACCCGCGGGATCGAGCAGCGCGTGCGCGCCATCAATGCCTTCCTCTACGATATCTATCATCGCCAAGAGATCCTGCGCGCAGGCCGCGTCCCGCGCGAATTGATCGACGCCAATGTCGCCTTCCTGCCGCAGATGATCGGCGTGGCACCGCCCGGCGGCATCTACACCCACATCGTCGGCACTGATCTGGTGCGCACCGGTGAGGATGAGTTCTTCGTGCTGGAGGACAACGCCCGCACGCCGTCAGGCGTCAGCTACATGCTGGAGAACCGCGAGACGATGTTGCAGATGTTCCCGGACCTCTTCAGCCGCATCAAGGTGCGCCCGGTCCAGAATTATCCCGCCAACCTGCGCCGATCGCTCGCGGCCTGTGCGCCCAACGCTTGTGACGGCGATTGCACGGTGGCGGTGCTGACGCCGGGCATTCACAACTCCGCCTATTTCGAGCACGCTTTCCTCGCCGATCAGATGGGCGTCGAGCTTGTGGAAGGCCATGACCTGCGGGTGAAAGACGGACGCATTGCGATGCGCACGACCCAAGGCTACAAGGCGATCGACGTGCTCTATCGCCGCGTCGATGATGATTTCCTCGATCCGTTGAATTTCAATCCCGACAGCATGTTGGGCGTGCCTGGCATCATGGATGTCTATCGCGCGGGCGGCATCACGATCGCCAATGCGCCCGGCACCGGGATCTCGGATGATAAGGCGCTTTATAGCTACATGCCTGATATCATCGAGTTCTATACCGGTGAGAAGGCTCTGTTGCAGAACGTGCCGACGCACCGCTGCTCAGAGCCTGAGGCGTTGAAATACGTGCTCGATCATCTGGCGGAGCTGGTGGTGAAAGAAGTCCACGGCTCGGGCGGCTATGGCATGCTGGTGGGGCCTGCCGCGTCGAAAAAGGAACTCGAAGCCTTCCGCGCCAAGCTGGTGGCCAATCCCGGCAACTACATCGCGCAGCCCACGCTTGCGCTGTCCACCTGCCCGATCCTGACCAAGGCGGGGCTTGCGCCGCGCCATGTGGACCTGCGGCCCTTCGTGTTGATGGCGCCGGACCGGATCACCATCACGCCGGGCGGGCTGACGCGGGTCGCGCTGCAAGAGGGCAGCCTTGTGGTGAACTCCTCCCAGGGCGGCGGCACCAAAGACACTTGGGTCTTGGAGGATTAGGGGCATGCTAGGCAAAACCGCAGGCGGCCTTTACTGGCTTTTCCGTTATCTGGAGCGTTCCGAGAACACGGCGCGCCTGATTGAAACCGGCTTCCGGATCGCATTGACGCGGCCCGATGGGTCCGACGATGAATGGCGCTCGGTGCTGCAAACCGCCGCAGTGCGCGGGCTTTACGAAGGGCTCTATGGCGAGGTTGAAGAAACCAAGGCCATCGATTTCCTTCTGCGCGACCGCGCCAATCCGTCGTCGATCCTGTCCTCGATCTCGGAGGCGCGCCAGAACGCGCGCCTGACCCGGACCGCCCTGACCCGAGAGGTCTGGGAGGCGATCAACGACGCCTACATGAACATCAAGGAGCTGCTGGCAAACCCTGTATCGACCAAGCAACTGCCCGCCGCGCTCGCCACGATCCGCCAACACTCGGCGCTGGTGCGCGGTGCCATGCACGGCACGATGCTGCGCACGGACATCTTTGATTTCTGCCGCCTGGGCACCTTCATCGAGCGTGCCGACAACACGGCGCGGATCCTCGACGTGAAGTACTACGTTTTGCTGCCCTCGATGACGCAAGTGGGCTCGGACCTCGACAATGTGCAGTGGGAAACGATCCTGCGCGCCGTGGCCTCGCACCGCTCCTACAGGTGGTTGATGGGCGGCGATGTCACGCCCAAGGGCATCGCGGATTTCCTGATTTTCGACACGCGCATGCCGCGCAGCCTGCGTTTCACAGTCAAGAAGATGGCGTCCAACCTTGAGTATCTGTCCGAGAACTACGGCGCGCGTCATCCCTGCCATGACCAGATGGACGTGCTGTTGGCGCGGCTCAAACACGGCACCATCGATGACGTCTTCCAAGATGGGTTGCACGAATTCCTGACGGATTTCCTGTCGGATATCGGAACGCTTGGCGCTCAGATCGAGCGTGATTACAGGTTCCTGGGGTAGAAGTTAATGCAGTTAACGATTTCTCATACGACCACCTACCAATTCGACGAGCCCGCCCACTACGGCCTGCAACAACTCCGCCTGACGCCGCCGTCGTATCCGGGCCTGCAAACCGTCCAGAATTGGAACATGAAGGTGACGGGCGGCAGGGTCGAGACGACGTTTCGCGACCAACACCAGAACCACGTGGCGCTGGTCTCTTTCGACGACGGCGCCCACGAGATCCGCGTGCTGTGCGAGGGGCAGGTCACGGTCGAGGACACCGCCGGTGTCGTCGGGCCGCATATCGTGGGCAAGAACGGCCACTTCGCGCCGCTATGGTACTTCCAGCGCACCACGGCGCTGACCACGGCGGGCCCGCTGGTTCTGGCGTTGCTTGACGGCCTGGCCGAGGAAATGCCCGACGATCTGCCCCGCCTGCACGCGCTTTCGGCGCGCATTCTGGACGCTGTGCCCTACACCATCGGTGCCACCGGCGCCGAAACGAATGCCGAAGGCGCCGTGGCCGCCGGGGGCGGCGTGTGCCAGGATCACGCCCATATCTTCATCACGGCCGCCCGCGCGATGGGCTACCCGGCACGCTATATCTCGGGCTACCTGATGATGAGCGACCGCATCCATCAAGACGCCTCCCACGCCTGGGCCGAAGCCCATGTGCCGGGCATCGGATGGGTCGGGTTCGACGTCTCCAACGGCTATTCGCCCGACCCGCGCTATGTGCGTGTGGCCTCGGGGCTGGATTATTCCGAAGCGGCCCCGATTTCGGGGCTGCATTACGGTGCGTCGGGCGAAGCGATGTCTGTCGACATCCAGGTCGCGCAGCAGTAGGACATCGTTAACGGCTTTGCCCCATATCTGGGGCAACAAAGGGACGACAAGCGATGACATATTGCGTGGGGATGAAGCTGGATCGCGGTCTGGTTTTCATGTCCGACACCCGCACCAATGCGGGCGTCGACAACATTTCGGTGTTCAAGAAGATGTTTCAGTGGGAAGTGCCGGGCGAGCGCTCCATCACGCTGATGACGGCGGGCAACCTGGCCACGACGCAAGCCGTCGTCAGCCTGCTCAACGAGCGCTCCATCGCGGCAGAGGATCGCGGCACGCTGTCGATTGTCGAGGCCCCCTCGATGTTCCAGGTCGCCAAACTGGTCGGAGAGACGCTGCGCGAGGTGATCGCAGATCAGACAGGCCAAAGCGGCCAAACGGCAGAACGCGCATTCGGCGCCTCGATGATCCTTGGCGGCCAGGTCCGTGGCGGCGAGACGCGGATGTTCCACATTTATCCCGAAGGCAACTTCGTGGAGGCCAGCACCGACACCCCCTTCTTCCAGATCGGCGAGGCGAAATACGGCAAGCCCATCATCGTGCGTGCATATGATCCGGCGCTGCGGTTCGAAGAGGCCGTGAAGCTGTTGATGGTCAGTTTCGATTCAACCCTGAAGGCGAACCTCAGCGTCGGCATGCCGCTGGATCTGCACCTTTACGAGGCTGACACGCTACGCCACGGCCTGCGCCGCCGGATCGAGCCCGATGATCCGTTTTTCGCCAAAGTCTCAAGCGGTTGGGGTGAGAAACTGCGCGAGGCTTTTGACAACCTGCCCGATTACTCGCTGGACTGACGCGCACCGTCTCCGCCCCCGCATCTTACAGAACAAACTAGCCTGTGACGTCGTGTTGGTAGATCCAATTGAAGCGGTTCGTGACCGCATGGGGGGCCACACGGGCCGCCGCACGCAGGGCGGTATGGGCGGCAAAACGGTAGGGTCCGGGGCGCAGGTGGTAGTTGGTGGCGTTCTCGTTGGCCGCCTCCACGATCCGGGCGCTGCGGGATTTGCGGGCCGATTGATAGGTGTGCAACGCCTCGCCCGTATCGGGGATCCCGGCCAGGCATTCGGCCAGCACCCACGCATCCTCTAGGGCCAGATTGGCCCCTTGCGCCAGAAACGGCAGCGTCGGATGCGCGGCGTCACCCAGAAGGGCAAGCGGGCCGTTGACCCATTGCGCGGCCACCGGATGGCGGCACAGGCCCCAAAGGTTGGGGCGTTCAACGTCGTCCAGTAACGTCTTGATTTCGGGGCAGAAGTCGATGAATGCGGCGCGCAGATTGCGCGGATCATCGGTCAGCATCCAATCCTCGGGCGCCCAGGCGTCACGCTCTTCCACGGCAACGATATTGGTCAGCGCGCCGCCCCGCAGGGGGTAGCGGACAAGGTGGCGGCCCGGCCCCATGAAGACGTGGGCCTCGGGCGCGAGGGCCGCGCTTGTGGGCACCAACGCGCGCCAGGCGACTTGCCCGGTGAAAAACGGCTTGGAGCGGGGATTGAGGTGCGCGCGCCCGGCGGAATGCAAGCCATCGGCGGCGATGGTCAGGCCGTGGACCTCTTGCGTGCCATCAGCCAAGGTCAGTTGCACCTCGTGCGCGCGCGCCTCGACCTCCGTGACCTGCACGCCCAGGCGGATCTTCACGCCCGCGCCCAGGGCGGCATCGTGAAGCGTGTCGATCAGGTCCGCGCGGTGGACGAAGTGGAACGGATCGCGCAGCGGCATGGAAAACACCTCGGTCCCGCGCCGGAAATCACGCAGGCGCACCGCCTGGCCACGGGTGGCATTTGCCGCAACCTCCGCGTCCAGCCCCAGCGCCTGCAAGACCACCCACCCGTTGGGCGAGATCTGAAGCCCCGCGCCGACCTCGCGGATCGCCTCTGCCCGCTCCAAAACCGTCACGACAGCGCCGTGGCGCGCACAGGCCAAGGCGGCCGCCAAGCCGCCAATGCCACCGCCGATCACGGTCACGTCCTTGCCTATCAGCATCTTACCTCTCTCAAGCAAAAGGGCACCCGCGATGGGTGCCCTTTCCGTATCCAAAAGACCAAGCGGCCAGTTGTCGCTGAACAGGCCCGTCGATCCCCGCAGGCGTCGGTCGACGACCTGTTTCGCAGGCCTCGCCGCGCGCGTCAGTCGTCGCGGTGAACCTTTTCGCGGCGCTCGTGGCGTTCCTGCGCCTCCAGCGTCATCGTCGCGATCGGGCGGGCATCCAGACGCTTCAGCGAAATCGGCTCTCCGGTCACGTCGCAGTAGCCGAATTCGCCCTCTTCCACGCGCCGCAGCGCCTGGTCGATCTTGGCGATCAGCTTGCGCTGACGGTCCCGCGTGCGCAACTCCAGCGCGCGGTCCGTTTCCTCGGACGCGCGATCCGCGACGTCCGGGATGTTGCGCGTTCCATCTTGCAGCGTGGTAACGGTCGAGCGGCTTTCGTCCAGCAACTCTTCGCGCCAGTTCAACAGCTTGCGGCGGAAGTACTCCACCTGACGCTCATTCATGAATGGTTCGTCCTCGACGGGACGATAGTCATCCGGCAGGAAAACTTCTGTTTTCATCGTGCTCCCCTCGGTGGGGCTTGTATCGTTCATGGTGTCCAACCTTTGCCAGTCCATGTGACCCCGTGGCGGTCGATTACACCTCCCAAGATGCCTTGTCACCTAGATACTGCGTGATGTAGCCAATTTGATGACCATACTTATTAGGATGCATCCCTTGCTAAGATTTGACGGCACCGCCGATTATGTTGCGACCCAGGACCTGACAGTGGCGGTCAACGCCGCCGTGACGCTGGAGCGGCCCCTGCTGGTCAAGGGTGAGCCCGGCACCGGCAAGACCGAACTGGCACGCCAGGTCGCCGGGGCGCTGGGTCTGCCGATCATCGAATGGCACATCAAGTCCACGACGCGGGCGCAGCAGGGCCTTTATGAATATGACGCGGTCTCACGCCTGCGCGACAGCCAGTTGGGGGACGAAAAGGTTAACGACGTTAACAACTACATCCGCAAGGGCAAACTCTGGCAGGCCTTCGCGCGCGACGATAAATGCGTGCTCCTGATCGATGAGATCGACAAGGCCGATATCGAGTTCCCCAACGACCTGCTGCAAGAGCTCGATCGGATGGAATTCTTCGTCTACGAAACCGGTGAGACGGTGAAAGCCCAGGTCCGCCCCATCGTCATCATCACGTCGAACAACGAAAAAGAGCTTCCCGACGCCTTCCTGCGCCGCTGTTTTTTCCACTACATCCGCTTCCCCGACATCGAGGTGATGAAAAAGATCGTCGAGGTCCATCACCCCGGCATCAAACCCGCGCTTCTAAGCACCGCGCTGACGCAATTCTACGAGGTTCGCGATCAGCAAGGGTTGAAGAAGAAGCCCTCCACGTCGGAAGTGCTGGATTGGTTGAAGCTCTTGTTGGCAGAGGATTTGCAGCCCGAGGATCTGCGGCGCGACGGGGCCAGCGCGCTGCCCAAGCTGCATGGGGCGCTGTTGAAGAATGAGCAGGACGTGGCCCTGTTCGAGCGCCTCGCCTTTATGGCGCGCGGGCAACGGTAGGCGGTCATTCGCCGCCGCTGGCGCAAGGGGGCCTTTCGAAGTGCCTGAATCCTGCCATAATCTCTAGGCAGATTACCCCTGAAGCTTCACTTCCAGCGCAAGGAAAAGCCGCCTTGACGACGTCGTTCTCCATTCGCCCCCCGGGCGCGCTGGACCGGTCCCAATGGGGCGTCCTTTGGCGTGGATACCTTGATTTTTATGGCGCGGACATCGCGCAGGATCATGATGATCTGCTGTTTGCGCGGCTGATCGACGAGGGCGTGGAAGACCTGCAAGGCTGGGTCGCCGAACACGACGGCGCTTTGGTGGGATTCGTCCACATCGTCGTGCATGGCCACACCTGGCGGAGCGAGCGGGTGACCTATCTGCAAGACCTCTATGCCGCGCCCCAGATGCGCGGCTGCGGGCTGGGGCGCGCGCTGATCGAAACCGTTTACCACGATGCCGATGCCCATGGGCGCGGCACCGTCTACTGGATGACCCAGCGCAGCAACGCCACCGCGCGCACGCTTTACGATCGTATCGCGCATCCCACTGATTTCATGAAATATTCTCGAACCTGAAAGCCCAGTTTTTGTCCCGCACCCTGACCCTCCTGGCGCCTGCTGTCGCCCTTGTCCTTGCCGCCTGCACGCCGTCTGTGGGCACCGATGTGCCCGCGCGCGCCTCGGCGCAACTGACCGGCACGCTGCCTGCGATGAACACCTTCGGCGCGGCCCGCGTGGCGGCGCCTGCGCGCTCCAACACCTCTATCGCGGCTGATTTTCTGGACCTCAGCTTTCAGATGGAATCGGGCCGCGCGATTGATCGTATCAGCCGCTTCGAAGGGCCGATCACCGTGGCCGTGGCCTCAGGCGCGCCCGCCTCGCTGAACGCGGACCTCGACCAGTTGCTGGCCCGGTTGCGCAATGAGGCGGACATCGACATCACGCGCACGGGATCGGGCGGCGCGTCGATCACGATCGAGACGATGCCCCGCGCGCGGATGCAGCGCGTGGTCCCGCAGGCGGCTTGTTTCGTGGTGCCCCGCGTCAGTTCCTGGGCCGAGTTCCGCCGCGCGCGCGCGGGCCGGGCGCTGGATTGGACAACCTTGGAGACCCGCGAGCAGGTCGCCGTCTTCATCCCCTCCGACGTGTCACCGCAAGAGGTGCGCGATTGCCTGCACGAGGAAATCGCCCAGGCCCTCGGCCCCCTCAATGACCTCTATCGCCTGTCGGATTCGGTGTTCAACGACGACAATTTCAACGCCGTGCTGACCGGTTTCGACATGCTCGTGCTGCGCGCCTATTACGACGATGGCCTGCAATCGGGCATGACCCGCGCGCAGGTCGCCAGCGCCCTGCCCGGCATCCTGTCCCGGATCAACCCGCGCGGCGGCGTGGCCAACGGCGGGCGCGGGTCCGAGACCCCGCGCACCTGGATCACCGCAATCGAGGCCGCCCTTGGGCCGGGCGCGGGCGATGAGGCCCGCATCACCGCGGCCGAGCGCGCCCTGCGCATCGCGCGGCAGCAACAATGGACCGACACGCGGCTGGCCTTCAGTTATTTCGCGCTGGGGCGCCTGACGCTGTCGCGCGACGTCGAAACCTCGATCGAGGCGTTCCAATCGGCCTCCACCATCTTCGAGCGGACCGCACCCGGCGGCATCCAATCGGCCCATGTGGATATGCAACTGGCCGCCTTCGCCCTGTCAGCGGGCCGCACGACCGAGGCGCTGCGCCTGACCGAACGCGCCCTGCCCGCCGCCACCCGCGCGCAGAATGCATCGCTCATGTCGACGCTTCTGATGATCCGCGCCGAAGCGCTGGACGATGTGGGCCGCGCATCCGAGGCACGCAGCGTCCGGCTTGATAGCCTGGCCTGGGGTCGCTATGGCTTCGGCTCGAACGCGGCCGTCGGTGCGCGGTTGACGGAAGTCGCGGCGCTGTCGCCCGGCCGGTAATTTGGGGGCAATATGCTGAACTTCATTGGCGGGGGTCTGGGCGTTCTGGTCGGCTTGGCTTACGCGTGGCGGCGCGGCGGCAATCGGCTGGACCTGCTGCAATACGGCGCCGTTTTCGCGATTATCGGGTTTCTCATGGGCACGCTCGCGATGTTTATCCTTCCGCCGCCGGGCTGACATTTCGTTAATATTTGGTTGACGAAATTTCGATTATCTTGTTATTTCAGTGTCTTAATGGGTGTGCTCAAGCTTGAGCACCTGGCCTGATATTCGCTTTTCCGCGCCCGGCTCTTTGCGCTAGACAGGGACCATGTTCCTGCCCTTCTTCCAAACCCTGCGCGCTGCCCGCATCCCGGTATCCCTAAGGGAATACCTGGCCTTTCTGGAGGGTGTCTCGAAGGGTCTTGTGACCTATGACATCGACGGCTTCTACTACCTAGCGCGCGCCGCGATGGTGAAGGACGAACGCCACCTGGACCGTTTCGACCAGGCCTTCGCCCATGCCTTCGGCGGCCTGGAGGCGATTTCAGCCGAGGACGTGCTGGAAGCCACCGAGATCCCCCGCGAATGGCTGGAAAAGCTCGTTGAAAAGCATCTGAGCGCGGAGGAACGCGCCGAGATCGAGGCGCTCGGCGGCTTCGACAAGCTGATGGAGACCCTGCGCGAACGGCTCAAGGAACAGGAGGGGCGGCATCAGGGCGGCTCCAAATGGATCGGGACGGCGGGGACATCTCCGTTCGGGGCCTATGGCTACAATCCTGAAGGCGTGCGCATCGGCCAGGACACCTCGCGCCACCGCCGCGCGGTGAAGGTCTGGGACAAGCGTGATTTCCGCAACCTCGACGGCGATGTCGAACTGGGCACGCGCAACATCAAGGTGGCCCTCAAGCGCCTGCGCCAATGGGCGCGGCACGGCGCAGCGGAAGAGCTGGACCTTGACGGCACCATCCGCGCCACCGCGGAACAGGGCTGGCTGGATGTGAAAACGCGGCCCGAGCGGCGCAACGCGGTCAAGGTGATCCTGTTTCTGGATGTGGGCGGGTCGATGGACGACCACGTGAAAGTGGTGGAAGAGCTGTTCAGCGCCGCCAAGGCCGAGTTCAAGCACCTCGAATATTACTATTTCCACAACTGCCTTTACGAGGCCGTCTGGCGCGACAACCGCCGTCGGTGGACGGAAACCATCCCCACCTTCGAGGTCATGAATACCTACGGGTCGGACTACAAATGCATCTTCGTTGGCGACGCGGCCATGTCCCCCTACGAGATCGCCTTTGCCGGTGGTGCGAACGAGCATTGGAATGAAGAGCCGGGCAGCACCTGGTTGCAACGCGCCCGCACCCAATGGCCCGATCACATGTGGATCAACCCGACGCCCGAGAAACACTGGCGCTACACCCAGTCCACCCAGATGATCGACGAGATCTTCGAGGGCCGCATGGTGCCGATGACGCTGGAAGGCATCGATCGCGGGATGCGCGAGTTGGGGCGGTGATCGCGCGCCTGCGCGCCGCGTGGCGCAAGGCCCCTTGGCTGATGTCCGCCTTTGCTTTGGCTTTGGCCCTGACGCTCTATTTCGGCACCCGGATGACCATGAGCGCGATCTACTGGGCCGACCCGCGCCATATCGACCAGGATATCGCGGGCTGGATGTCGCCGGGCTATATCGCCATGTCGTGGGATGTCCCGCGGGAAGTGATGATCGCGGCGATCGGCCAAGACCCCAGCCCCGGACGCCCGCATCGCCTTGAAGAAATCGCGTCCGCGCGCGGCGTGCCATTGGCCACCTTGATCGAACAGATCGAGGCTGCGATCCAATCTTACCGAAACGCGCAGCCATGACCGAAACGGTTCTGTCGCTGGTATCGGCCTATGGAGCGTTGATCGTCGCGATCTGCGCTTTTCTGTCATGCCTGCTGGTACCCATCCCCACCTCCCTCGTGATGCTGTCGGCGGGGGCCTTTGTTGCGGCGGGCGACCTGACGTTTGCGGCAATCTGGATGGCGGCCTGGGGGGCCGCGGTTCTGGGCGACAACACCGGCTTTCTGATCGGCCGCACCGGCGGCGCCCGGGTGATCGCGCGGCTGGCCCGCGCGCCGTCCCGCGCCAAGGTGATCGCTCGTGCCGAGGCCTCGCTGGCGGGCTACGATGGCCTTGGCGTGTTTTTCTCTACCTGGCTTTTCGCGCCATTGGGGCCTTACGTGAATTTCGTCGCCGGCAGTATCCGCATGCCATGGGCGCGTTATGCGGTCTTCGACATGGCCGGAGAGGCGATCTGGGTCAGCTTCTACCTGGGCCTCGGCTATGCGTTCGGCGACCACATCGACGATCTGTCCATGCTGTTGGGCAATGCCTCGGGGTTCCTTGTGGCGGGGCTGATCACGGTTGCACTCGGGTTTGCGCTGATCGGTCGGATCAAACCTGCGAAATAGAAACGCCGCGCCTGCGGCTGCGGTGCGACCACGAAAAAGCCGCGGTCACATACGACCGCGGCTTCTTGTTTTCGGAGTTCTAGAGGCTTGCGTTACGCGGACTTGCGCTTGCGACGCGCGATGGCCAGAGCACCGAGCCCCCCGAGCAGAAGCAAACCACCGGCCGGCAGCGGCACTGGCGGCAAGCTTGGATTGCCGCGTGTCGTCAGCTGATCCTGACCGCCGTTTTCGCTCAGCAAGAAGGTGAAGTTCGTCAGACCACCCTTGCCGCTAAGGTCGGCAAGGAATGCATTCGCCGTGGTCAGCACCGAAGCGTTGGCCGTCGCCGCGAATGCGCCGTTCGTGACGTCCAGATCCCCTTCCGCAGTTGCGCCCTCAAAGACGATTTCCCAGATCGCGAGCTGGAAAGCGGCGGATTGGATCGCGTTTGCAACGGGATTGGCAACGTCGTCGAACAGCTCCGACAGCCAGTTCTGTTCCGTGCTGGAAACCTGCGGCGCGGTGGCTTCTACCGAATAGGAATCGCCATTTGTCAGGTTGTCGAAAATATCGATGCACCAGGACACGAAGGTTGTCGTCCCACCGTCAGCGGACAGATTGAAACCACCGGCATAATAGCTACCCGTGGCAGCGGAGGGCGCGGTGATCGTGACCACTTCTGCCGGTGTCGCCGCGAAAAGAGGCGTTCCATATTCCAGCGTGACAGACGTGGCACTGGCAGCTGTGCCGATAGTCGCCGCAGCGACAGCAGCCGCGGCAAATAATTTTACATTACGCATCAAAAGATACCCCAGAAACAAATCAATTTTACGGTGTTTGCAGACACCATTAACGATAAGTTAACAGATGCTGCCCTTCGAACGCCAAACAAATATCACAATCTTGATCTGCCGGGGTCGCGTCGGGCTGCTAAACTTCTGTTAACGCTTATTTCTTTGAAGGTTTCTTAGGGCGCAACAGTTGGTTTTCGAAGCAAAGGGGCCGCAATTCGAACCTGATGTCGGCACGATTTGATCCGAATCGGCCAAACCCTTGGAAAATCACGCATTCGTCCCATCACGTCCCCGGGGCGGCCAAGACACTCTGAGAATTGCCACCAGCGGCGGGGCCGTATCGCGCATCGATTGGGCTGGCAGGCGGCAGAATTGCCGCGCAAGATGATGGGGACCACTCCTCAGGAGCCTTGCCCATGTTCGCCGCCTCCCCCCCGATGTTTGACCTCGCGGAGTATACCGCCCGCACCCAGCGGGCCACCAACGCCATGGCCGCCGCGGACCTTGACGCGATCGTGCTGTTCGCGCCTGAAAGCCACTATTGGCTGACCGGATACGACACTTTCGGTTTCGCGATGTTCCAGGCGATGGTGCTGGACGCCGATGGCCGGGTGGACTTGCTGACCCGCCTGCCGGACCTGCGTCAGGCCCAGAACACGTCGGTCATTCCCCATGATTGCATCCACGTCTGGCCCGAGTATGCGGGTGCGGATCCGGCGGCGGATTTGGCTAGGCTGATCGAGGAAATGGGTCTTGCGGGCAAACGCATCGGGGTCGAGACGCGTACGGCGGGGCTTAGCCATTGGAACGGGCAACGGGTGGACCGTGCCCTGCCCGGTCTGATCGAGGCCTCGGACCTGATTGCAGGCCTGCGCTGGCTGAAATCTCCCGCAGAAGTCGTGCAGATCCGCCGCGCGGCACAGATGACCGATGCGGCCCTTGATGCCGCGCTCGCCACCGCAGGCCCCGGCGTCTTCGAGGGCGATATCCACGCCGCCATGCAATCGGCGATCCTGTCGATGGGCGGAGAGCCTGCGGGCAACGAGACGGTCATCGGATCCGGGTCCAACGCGCTGCTGTGTCGATCCTTCGCCGGGCGCAGGCATCTGGAGACGACCGATCAGTTGACATTGGAATGGTCCGGCAGCGCCGCGCGCTACCACGCGGCGGCCATGCGCACGATCGTCGTGGGCGCGGTGTCCGACCAACAGCGCGCCATGCACGCCGCCTGCCAAGAAGCGCTGGAGGCTTGCGAAGCCGCGATCCGCCCGGGCCGCCCGATGGCGGAAGTCTACGACGCCCATGCCGCCGTCTTCGACGCGCGCGGGCTGTCCCATGCGCGCCTGCAAGCCTGCGGCTATGGCATGGGGATCGCCTACAATCCGATCTGGGTGGAATTCCCGATGTTCTATGCCGGCAACCCGACGCTCATGCACGAGGGGCAGGCGTTTTTCCTGCATATGATCGTGATGGACAGCGACGCGGGCCTTGCGATGACGCTGGGGCATACGGTGCTGGTGGGCGCGGACGGGGTCGAGCGGCTGTCGTGCCACGACACCGGGCTGTTGCAGGTTTAACGCATCGGTTTGCCATTGCCTCACCTGCCCCCTCGCCCCATATCCATGGCATGTTGAAGCTTACCCCCATCCTGTTGGCCATTGGCTACGGCCTTGTGACCTACCTGTTTTCAGCGTGGCGCACGAACCGCGATCTTGATGCGCGCTCCACCGAGTTGGCGGATGCGCGGCTGCGTGAGATTACCGAGAAATTCGCCAAGATCCTTGATGTCGAGAAGATCCGCGTGAATGTCTACGAAATCGACGCGGTGAACGGCCTCGCCTCGCCGGACGGACGGATTTTCCTGACGCGGGGGTTCTACAACCGCTACCTTGCGGGCGAAGTGACGGCCGAAGAGCTGGCCAGCGTGATTGCCCATGAATTGGGCCATGTGGCGCTGGGGCACACGCGTCGGCGGATGGTGGATTTCTCGGGCCAGAACGCCGTGCGCGCGGTTCTGGCGGGCGTCTTGGGCCGCTTCATTCCCGGCATCGGTCCAATGATTGGCAACGCGGTCGCCTCGCTTCTGGCAGCGCGGCTCAGCCGTCAGGATGAATATGAGGCCGATGCCTATGCGACCTCTCTCATGGTGTCGGCCGGTCTTGGGGCGGGGCCACAGAAGTCGATGTTCACCAAGTTGGAGCATCTGGCGGGCCTCAAGGGCGGCGGCGCGCCCGCGTGGTTGATGAGCCACCCGAAGACCGCCGACCGGATCGCCGCGATCGAGGCGATGGAAGCGCGGTGGCGCGCCGAACTGCCGTCGGAGTAGGCGGCACGGTCCGGATTGAGTTGTATTTGGCAAGATGAAGGGGGGCTCAGGCGGAGAGGGCTTTTCCCAGTCGCGGCAGGCGGGCGCGCTTGAGAAGGGCGCGCAGGGGGAGGGTTTGACCCGATAGACGCTCGGCCTCGGCATGGGTATTGGTGACGGCCTGCGTCACGGGATCGGGCGCTTGCAGCCAAAGGTCCATCAGAAGTGGATCGGGCGCGATGGCCTTGACGCCATGACCAGACAGCTCACGCGCTGGGAAATCCTTTAGGTTTTGGGTGATGATCGTGCCCGCGCCGCTTTCGATGGCGGTGGCCAGCACGTGGACATCGGCGGGATCTGGCAGCCACAGGGGCGCCTCATTGCCCGGCGGCACCAGCGCGTCCGGAAAGCGGAGCGTTGCAAAGACCACTTCTGCCCGCGCGATCTGTTGATCTTGCACGCCCCCGTTGCGCGCGGCGGCGCGGGTCCATTCCTCCAGCAGCCGCTCGGACCAAACGGGGGTGAACAGACCCCGCTCGGCACAGCCCAACAGAATCTGGCGCAGCACCGTGGGGTAGAGGACGCAGGCGTCCAGAACTGCAATCATAGCCGGAACGCGAGGGCCTTGAGATAGCCCGTATCGCTGAGGCTGGGATGGACCGGGTGATCGGGGCCCGCAAACCCGGTGTAGATCAGCCGCGGTTCGCGCCCTGCGCGCCCGATGCCGCGCAGGCAGGACGCGCGGAACTTCGTCAGATCGGCGGCGTGAGAGCACGAGCACAGCATCAGCGTGCCGCCCTCGGCCACCAGCGACGCGGCCAGCCGCGCCACCCGCTCATAGGCGCGAAGGCCCTTGTCGAGGGCCTGTTTGGACGGTGCGAAGGCCGGGGGATCGGCGATCACGACGTCGAAGGTCGCGCCCTCGGCGGCCAGCGCCTCCATCACCGCGAAGGCATCGCCCTGACGCGTCGTGAAGCGGTCCGCGCAGCCCATGGCCTGTGCGCCCTGCCCCGCCAGCGCCAGCGCGGGTTCCGAGGCATCGACGGCCAGTGCGCTTGTCGCACCCGCCGCCAGCGCCGCCAGCGCAAAGCCGCCCACGTGGGTAAAGACATCCAACACCCGTGCCCCGCCAGAAAGGCTTGCGATCAGCGCGTGATTGGGCCGTTGGTCGTAGAAGAGGCCGGTTTTCTGGCCGCCCAGGACATCCGCCATGTAAATCGCGCCGGTCATCGGCACTTCGAGCGGGCCGTCGGGCGCTGTACCCGCAAGGGTCAGCATCTCCTCGGGCAGTTCCTCCAACGCACGGGCGCGCGAAGTGCCGTTCTTGATCAGGGTCGTGGCGCCGGTGATCTCCAGCAGTAGCGCGGACAGGTCGTCCAGCCGCTCTTCCAACCAGATCGCGTTGGGTTGCATCACCAGCGTGTCACCGAAGCGGTCCACGATCAGGCCCGGCAGTCCGTCACCTTCCGCATGGATCAGGCGATAGAAGGGCTTGTCGTAAAGGGCTGCACGCAGGGCGTGAGCCGCCGAGATCTTGGCGCGCAGCCAATCCCTGTCGATGACTGCGTCGGGCGCGCGGTCCAGTACCCGCAGGCCGATGCGGGCGTTGACGGTGGCGATGCCGATGCCGATGGGCTGCCGCTCGGCATCCTCCAGCAGGGCCAAAGCCCCGGCAGTCACGGCTTTCGAGCGGCGGTCGAGGACCAGGTCATCGGACCATGCCCAGGGGTGGCCATGGCGGATGCGGCGGGCGTCGGCCTTGGGTTTCAGGCGGAGAACGGGAAAAGAGGGCGCTGTCATAGCGCCCCCTCTATCGGGTTATCCTTGGGTCGGAAAGCCTCAGTTCGAGGCGACCAGCAAGGTATCCGCGGCGGGGCCGACGAATTCCTGATTGACCCAGCGCACGAGGCGTTCGGTGATGCGCGCCCGTTGGGTAATGCCGGCGGAATCGGCCGCGATGGCGTCATCGCCGCCCAGGGCCATGAACGTCAGGTCCACGTGGGTGGGGCCGGACAACAGTTCGCCCGTCTCGGCATGGGTTGCGGTCAGATTGAACTCGATCTCCTGCTCACTGGGGATGTTGGAGTAGCGCACGCGCTGGGTCTGGGCGTGGAAGCGCGTGACCTCGATGTAGATCATCACGGGGATCGTGCCGTTGACGGCCTCGAACGCGGGCGCCAGGGCGGCGGTCATCAGTTCGTCGACTTGCGCGTGGCGGTCGCCCAAGGGATCTTCGCGCCAGACGATGTCTGCGCGCGGCTTGATGGTGTTGGCTTCCGACGAGGTCAGCGTGCGCGGCACGTCGACTTCGACGCCCACAACATCCCAGTCGAGGAATTCGGTGGGGGCGGCGACGGGAAGGACATCTGCACCGATGTCGCGCGACACGTCCGTCGTGCCGACGCAGCCCGACACCGCAAGGGCGGCGCCAAGGATAAGGGCGGGGATGAAACGGGACGTCATCATGGGACTTCTCCTGCATGTGGGACGCTGCATGTCCCGGCTTGCCAAACTGTCTGTTCTCATTACGCATCGCGCTCGTTTTGTGGCGCGACACGGGATTTATCGCCCACAAGCGCGGCGACATCTGGCAGCAGGTGTGCCTATTCCAAGGTGATACACGGGAAAAAACCCGCCCGAGATGGGGCGGATTTGAGGCAATTGCGACGGAAATCAGGCGGGAGGGCTGTTCCGGGACGTCAGTCGATCTCGCGGATGCCTGCGATCTGGGCCCGCGCGCCGGCAAGGATCCAGGCGTGTTCGGAGGCGATGAAAACAGCCCCGAACCCATATTTACGCAGGACTTTCGCCCGGTCGGCATTGGCCACGAAGGTCATGTAGGCCTTGCCATGGCTGGCCGCAGCCTCTCCCACGCGGGCCATGGCGACGTGCATTTCGGGGCAATCCTGGTCGGTCTGTCCATAGGCGACTGTCAGGTCGGCGGGGCCCAGAAACAGAGCGTCGATGCCGGGGGTCGCGGCGATGACCTCGGCGGCCTCCACCGCTTCGGGGTCCTCGATCTGGGCGATGACGATGGTCTCGTCGCGGCTTTGGGCCAGGAGGTCGGGCATGGTGCGGGTGGCATAGCGTGCCCAACGGGTCGAGCCCGCGTAGCCGCGCCCGCCGTGGCCGTAGCGCGCCGCCTTGGCCACCTTGGCGGCGGTCTCGGCGTCCGTCACATGGGGCACGACGATGCCAACGGCCCCAAGATCAAGCGCTGCGCCGATGTTTTCAGGCGTGCCCGAGGGCACGCGGATCAGCACCGGGAAATCCGCCGCGCGGGCAAGCGCGAGGCAGGCGTTCAGGGTCTGACGATCGAAGGGGGCATGTTCGCAATCGATACAGACGAAATCGAGGCCCGAGAGGATCAGAACCTCAAGAATATCGACTGAGGGGGTTTTCATGAACGTGCCCGCAAGGGGACGGTTCGTGGCGACGGTGGTGCGGAAATTGGCGATGGACATGGCTCGGCTCCGATGGGGCGGCGCGCGCGCCGGTTGTCCAGCGTTTTGGCGGGCAGAGGGCCGGAATGCAATATCGCTGACGCGAAACGGCGGCGTCGCAGCGGTCAGCCGATGGCGGCGTTGGGATCAAAATCCCCCTTGGCGGCTGCGGGGGCCGCGTCCCCCATCGCTGCATTCGGGTCGAAGCCGCCCATGGGCGCGTTGGGATCGAACCCGTCCATCGGGGCAGGTGCATTGCCGCCCATGGCGGGCCCTGGGGGCAGTCCGCCTAAACCAGCCATATCAGGGCCAGCCATATCAAGGCCCGGTACATTGGGGCCCGGCACAATGGGGGGCGGCGCGGCGATCCCTTGCCCGCCCATCTCCATCGGGGCCAATTGCGACACCGGGGTCATCGCAGTTGCCGTCGGGGCCGACGCCGCATCCGGGACCGCAACCGGGGCCGCCTCGTCCCCACCAAGACGCACCGCCCTTTTGCCCGACAGTTGCCCCAACGCGCCCCGCGCGAAGACGTGGGCCGTTTCATCCTCTAGCGTGACCGTGCTAAGATCGCTGTGATCGAAGGGCAACATATCCCCCTCGCCCAAAGCCTCCACCTCGCCCAACGGCAGCGTTACGCGCATCAGAACCGCGTCGAGCGTCATTGGCGCAGCCCCCAGCGCCGAAAGCATTTGCGCACTCCAATCCACCGGC
This sequence comes from Gymnodinialimonas phycosphaerae, assembly GCF_019195455.1. Taxonomy (NCBI): domain Bacteria; kingdom Pseudomonadati; phylum Pseudomonadota; class Alphaproteobacteria; order Rhodobacterales; family Paracoccaceae; genus Gymnodinialimonas; species Gymnodinialimonas phycosphaerae. The sequence goes on from NZ_JAIMBW010000001.1 coordinate 1,476,759, forward strand.
GCTTCGGCGCGCGGGGCCGCAAGGGCCCAGCGGCGGCCCAACGCGGGATCGCAAGGCAGCAGCAGGACAACCGCACCGGTCTTGCGCCCGCCCAAGGTCACGGACGTCCGCAGCAAACGGTAGCCCCGGTCCGGCATCAGAAGGTTCAGCTGCACGCGATCGGCGATATTGCTGCCGTAGCGCATCCGGTCCGGCCAATCACGCCCCTCCAGGTCCGCGGTTTCCTGCGCGAAGGACCCCAGAATCAGATCGATGAAATCCCGGCAAAGGGCTTCATCGATGCGGGTGACTTTTCGCGGTGGCTGGTCGCTGTCTTCAACGTGGCCCGTGGCCTGCACCTCGATCAGGGCGTCGACAAGCGGGTGGTCGAGGGCGATCAACCCGCGCCGCCCATCCTCATCCTCCATCGCGGCGGTCAACCCATGCTCGGGCAGTGCGTCCAGCGCGTCTTTCAGGCGCGCCTCGCCCATGACGGTGACCTCGGCCACTTGCGGCGACAAGGTCGCGAACGGCATCGCCGCGCGCCGGATCGCGCGGGTGAACCCGGTCTGTAAGCCCGGCTCAAGCTTCGCCCCATCGGTGCCGACACCAAGATGGGCCGCAACAATGCGGGCAAGAACAGGACGCGTGTCGGGGTCAGACATCGAGGGCGGGGCCTTTTGGCAAGTCACATGGCCTTAGTCCTCGCACAAAACCCGTTAACAAACCCCTTACGCCGCTTGAAGCGCAGCCATCGGCAAGGTCACCCGGAACCGCGCGCCGCCGGGGCCCGGCAGGAAGCTCAACTTCCCATCGAGGCGCGTCATGACCTCACGGCTGATCGCAAGGCCCAGACCCGCCCCCGGCGCCCCCCGCGCCGTGTCGAGGCGGGCGAATTTCTCGAAGATCAGCGCCTCTTGCCGGGCCGGAATGCCCGACCCGTTGTCAACAAACTCCACCGCAAGGCCCTGGCCCGAACGCACCACGGAAATGGTCAGTTCCGGCGCCTCTGCGTCACAGTATTTCTGGGCGTTGGAGATCAGGTTGATGAACACCTGGCTCAGGCGGTCGGCATCGGTCCACAGATCCACCTTTTCGGCGGCGCGGTCGCGTTTGATAATCAGGCGCGTGTCGCCCTCCGCCCCGGCAGCCGAGATCGCACGGTCCATCACGTCGGCAAGCACGGCCGTGTCCATGTTCAGCGTCACACGCCCGTTCTCCAGCACGCTCAGGTCCAGCAGGTCGTCAAGCAGCCGCGTCAGGCGCAGGCTTTCGTCGTGGATGATCCGGCTGAACCGTGCCTGGGCGGCGTCATCTACAAGCTCGGCCTGCATCAGGATTTCCGAGAACGCGCGAATGGAGGTCATCGGCGTGCGTAATTCGTGGCTGATCTGCGACAGAAACGCGTCTTTTTGCACCGACAGTTCGGTCAGTTTCGCGTTGGCCTCGCGCAGGCGGCGGGCGGTTTGGGCGAGTTCTTCGGATTTGGCCTCCAACTGGCTGGAATACTCCATGATCTGCGCCGTCTCATCGGCCACCGCCAGAAGGTCGCGCACCGACACAGCCGCTGCCCCGGTGATCTGTGCCACCATCGCGTGAGCTGTCGCCGCGCCCACGGATCCCGCCAACTCGCGCTCAAGGCGTTCCAGGAATTCCGGCGTCGGCTCCGGCAGGTCCCCGTCGCGGCCCTGCCCCTCGGCCACGTCCGCGAACAGGCGCCCGGCGCGGGCAGAGCCCATGATCCTTTGAGCCATGATCAACAGGTCATCGGCGGTGCCGACTGCGCCGCGCCAGCCCCTCAAGGCGCGCGAGTGATCGAAGACGTTGACGAATTGCGCCCCCTGCAAGCGCTCCAACGGCGAGGGGAAGCTGAACAGGGACCCAAGGATGAACAGCGCCGTGTTCACCCCCAACGACAGCACCATCGCGGTCAGCAAAGAGTCCGTCGCCTGCAATCCCAGTGGCGTGGCAGGCGACAGCCACGCGATACCGAAGGGCCCTTCCAACAGCATCGGCGCGATCAGCCCGCCGGTCTCGGCCACGTTGGGGAGAAGCAACAACCAGCCCCAGATCGCGAAGCCCGCGCCGATCCCAAGGGCGGCCCCGACGCGCGTCGCCCCGCGCCACAGGATGCCCCCCATCAGAGCCGGCAAGACCTGCGCCACGCCAAGAAACGAGATCAACCCGATAGAGGCCAGCGCCGCCGTGCCCCCCGATTGGCGGTAGTAGAGCAGGCCCAGAAGCAGGACCCCCGCGATCGAGACGCGCCGGGCCATCAGCGCCACGCGGCGCATATCGCCGCCCATGACCTTGCCGCTTTGGTTCAACTGCAACCACAGGGGCACGACGATGTGGTTCGACACCATTGTCGATAGCGCCAGGGCCGCCACGATCACCATCGAGGTCGCCGCCGAGAAGCCCCCCAGAAACACCAGCAGCGCCAGCGCGTCCTGATTGAGGGATAGCGGAACGGTCAGAACATAAAGGTCCGGGTTATCGCCCGTGCCCGGCAGGCTCATCCCCGCCACGGCGATCGGCACCACAAAAAGCGAGATCAGCATCAGGTAAAGCGGAAACGCCCAACCGGCGACAGCCAGGTGCCGCTCGTCCGAATTCTCGACCACAAGCACCTGGAACATCCGCGGCAAGCACAGGATCGCCGCGCCCGCCAGCACTGTCAGACCCAGCCAGCGGGCCCCGTTAATCGGCTCTCGCGCGATGGCGCTGGCCTCGATGCGCGCCAGCATGTCGGCGGGGCCATCGGCCACACCCCAGACCACGAAGCTGCCCACGGCAAGGATCGCGGCCAGCTTGACGATGGCCTCGAACGCGATCGCGCTGACAAGGCCGGGGTGGCGCTCGTTCAGGTCCAGGGACCGCGTGCCGAAGATGATGGTGAACAGCGCCAGCCCCGCCGCCAGCCAGGCCGCCGTCGCACCGCTGCCCGCCGACCCGAATGCGCCGGGCTGCGCGAAGACCGAGAACGACAGCGTCACCGATTGCAATTGCAGCGCGATATAGGGCGTGGTGCCGACCACCGCGAGGACCGTGACCAGCGCCGCCAGCCCCCCCGATTTGCCGTAGCGCGATGAAATCATGTCCGCAATCGACGTCACCCGTTGGGCGCGCCCGATCCGCACGACCTTGCGCAGGACCCAGAACCAGCCCACGAAGACCAGCGTCGGCCCAAGGTAGATCGTCAGGAACTCCAGGCCCGAGCGCGCCGCCGATCCCACCGCGCCGTAGAACGTCCAGGCGGTCGCGTAGATCGACAGGCTCAGGGTGTAGGTGATCGGAGAGTTCAGCCAGGTCGCCCGCCCCTGTTGCGCGCTTTTCTCCGCCCAGAAGGCAATCGCGAAAAGCCCCAGCACATAAAGCACACAGACCGCGATAAGACCGTCGAGGCTCAACATCTCAAGGGGCCTCCGGATCCGTCGCAGGCGTTGGCTTTGCGGTTGTGGTTGCCGACGGGGGTCTCGCGCCCCCGTCCGCTGTTTCGGCAGGCGTCGAGCGGATCAGCGCCCGGTTGACCAGGGCGGTCAGCACGATCATCGCGAACCAGACCGCGAAGAAATAGACCAGCGTCGTGGCCAGGGTCGGCGCGCCCGCGCTGTCATCGAGGATGAAGATCGGGCCGAAGATCAGGATCGCGGCCAGGAACGGCAGCAGCCGCGCCGCGTCTTGCAGGCGGTTTTGCCGATAGGTGCGGCGTTCCAGAAACAGGCGGCGGGCCATGGTCAGCCCGCCCCGTCGGGACCGTTGTCCGGGGATGCGGCCGAAGACTGCCCGCCCATCGCGGCGATGACCTCCAGCAGTTCGGTGTTGGAGAACGGCTTGGTCAGGAACCCATTGGCCCCCAGCGCCATCGCCTGCTCGCGATCCTTGGCCTGGCCCTTGGCGGTCAGCATCAGAACCGGAAGCGCCTGGGTTTCAGGCCGCGCGCGCAGGTCTGCAAGGATGTCGAAGCCCGAGCGTCCGGGCAACATCACGTCCAGCACCAGTATATCGGGCGACAGGCGGGCGATCTCTTGCAGGGCGTCCTCTCCCTTGCCGTGGCCGCGCACGTCCCATCCCGCGCGCCCAAGGATGAAACTCAACGCCTCCAGGATGTTGCTCTCGTCCTCGACGATCAGAATTCGCCCGATAGGTCCCGACGTCGACGCCGGTGTCCGCGCCCCGTCCGGGTCTGTGCCTTGGGCCGGGCCCGCGCCCTGTACCCCGCCTGTCTGAGCCACTTGGCTCTCGCGACTTTGCTTTTGTACCGTCATTCCCTGCCCTCCTCCCAAGGCAGCCCGACCCATTCCGTCCCAAGACAGTCCGGGTCCGGTCGAGATAAGTGTGCATGGACGGGCCCTTGCGCGCAATGGCCTCCTTGAGATCTTGCACTGCTTGCCCCAGTCCCGGCGCTTGCCAGCCCGTCGTGCCGCCGGTATTTCCGGTCTTCCCGGCGAGCACGCCAGTGTCACTCAGGCGCCCCCGCCGATGCGGGCACCGGGGCCTGGCCCCTCTCAAGGGGCCCGGGCCAGCGGCCGCATCGCCCCCCGCCAAAAGCTCTCTTTGCCCCTTGGGCGAAGTTTGGTCCCGGCAGGCCCTACCTGCGGGCGAGGCATCCCTCCCGTGGGCAGATGCCGCAACCGGGGCCACTGGCGATCACTTCCGAGGCGTCCGTCTCAGGTCCCGCCGGCATTACCAGCATGGTGGCCACCACCCTTGGCACCTGACCGAAGGCCTGTGGCTCGCCCACTGGTTGCGCCACGGCCCAGGCCTTGAACCGCGCGCCTTGCGGGGTCTCGATCACCGCCATGTCCGCCTGTCCGATCCGGCCCAACACCCGGTATAGCGGCCATAGCGGACACCCCGCCGCCACCCGAGGCATCGCGAAGCCCTGCAAGCGTCGGCGATGCAGCAACGCGCCCGAAGCATCGCAGATCGCAAGGCCGCGGGGCGGCACGCCATCCTCCGCGGGCAGGCTCGCCATGCGCCGCAGGACCAGCGCCACGTCGCCCCCTGCCGCGCCCCCTGCCGCCGCCAGCACCCGCGCCGGGTCATGGCCCGCCGCCCGCGCCAGTGGCGCGAAATCCACCATCGGCAGGCGCCGTGCGTCCTCGGCATAGGCGCGTAACTGGGTTTCTGCGCGTGCCCGCGCGGGCGCGTCCTCCATCCCCGCGCTGCGGGCCAGCACCGCCTCTATCGCCGCGTCTACCGCGTCTCCTGCCGTTTCGATCTCGGAGAAGTAATGGCCCGCGGCCTCGAACATGGCCTCCACCGTCTCTTCCGGGGCCGAGACATCTGCCCCCGCCCCAGGCGCCTCGAACTGCGCCAACAGGCCCGTAGCGCGCCCTGACAGCCGCTCCGCATCCTCGTGCAGGTTGCGATGGAACCGCCCCCGCCATGCCGGGTCCAGATCCTTCTCTCGCACCAGGATATCCGCCGTGGTGCGGATCGCCGCGACGGATGACAGCACCTCGTGCATCGCCTCCGCCAGCGCCGGGTCATGGGCCAACCGGTCGCGAAGGGCATCGATCTGCCCCTCCAACGCCCGTGCCCGTGCCTCTTGTGCCGCGATCAGGGCCGTCCAGCCAGGGAAGCGCGCCACCAACTCGTCGATCCGCGCCGTCTCTGCCGGAACATCGCCCAGGGCGCGCGCCGCCGCGTCGAGCAATTCACTGATCCCCGCATCCACGCCATCCGTCAGCGCCGAGGCATCGACCTTCAGCACCCGGGCCAGCTCCAGCAGCAGCTTGCCCCCGATCCTTCGGTGATTGTGCTCGATCAGGTTGAGGTACGACGGCGAGACGCCCACCGCCTCCGCCAGGGCGCCCTGCTTCAGGCCAAGGGCAAGACGGCGCTCCCTGATCCGGCTTCCGGTCAAATGCTCTGGCGGGGCCTTGGCCAAATCTGGTCCGATCTTTACAGGTTTTTCACAAGATTTACATGAGCATCACATGTCTGACAACCGCGCCGGAGCGGCGGGCGTGGCGCGGCGCAGATTTGCTTCAAATTCCTTGCACTGCGCTTTTTCAATTAACCTTTCGTGAACCTGCTTGGATCAAAATCACGCTTGGGGGTCTCTGAACGTTTTTGTTTAGGAGGAGCAACATGGAATTCTCAAGTCTTCCGCCAAGGGCGGAACCAGCACCAGCCGCCATGGCTGCACAACAAAACCCGGCACCCGGTGCCCTCAGTACGCGGGCCGAGACCGCGCGCCCGGTTCTCGCTGCCGCCCGGGCCGACACGGCCCGCATGTCAGGGCAAGATGGCTTTCAGCCGCTCGATACGTTCGAGGTCGGGGACAATGACCACGTGCCCGTCCCGCCAGAGCCGCCGCGCGAATCCACGGTTCTTGCCATGATCGCGAGCGCGGCAGAGTTTGAAGCGCCCACAGACACAGGCGCGGACACAGACACGGACGCAGACACGGGCGCTGCCCGACCACAAGTGACCCAGGACGCCTCCCCTAGAGCGGCAACTGTAGAGGGCCAGAGAGATACCCTGGCCACCAACCTGCGCGACATCGAGGCCGGGCCAAGCAATCCCACGGTCGATATCCGGCGCTGACGCCCACACCCACGCTCATGCGGCCTGGACGCGGACGCAGGCACTGACATGAAAAAAGCCCCGCACGCCAATGCGCACGGGGCCAATCGCTTGTGGTGTTGGCCAGACCTACTCGGCCAGGGCGGCGTCCGTGATGACGTGGGTGAACGCCCCTTCCGGCGCGGCCGAGATCACCGGGTCCGAGCCGCCTGCCAACAAGGTGTCGACGGTCCGCTGATAGGCCGCTTCGTCCAGGCGGCCATCACCACCCGCAACAAGCAGCGCGACCTCACCCATCATGCGCAGCTGATGCTCTTCGGTCTGGGCGCCGGTCTCATCATAATCGAGCACGATCATCGCCGCCTCATCGGGGTTCTCGGCCGCCCAGGCCCATCCGCGCATCGACGCTCGCACAAAACGGGCCATGCGGTCCACGAACTCTGGGTCGTCCAGGTTCTCTTCAAGCGCCCAGATGCCGTCTTCCAGCGTCGACACGCCGAAATCCTCGTAGCGGAACGTCACCAGTTCTTCGGGCGTGACGCCTGCATCGATGACCTGCCAGTATTCGTTATAGGTCATCGTGGACATGCAATCGGCCTGACGCTGCAACAGCGGATCGACGTTGAAGCCCGCCTGCAACAGGGTCACGCCATCGTCCCCCCCTTCCACGCCAATGCCCAACTGGGACATCCACGACAGGAACGGGTATTCGTTGCCGAAGAACCAATGCGCCACCGTGTGGCCGGCCAGATCGGCCGGCTCGGTGATGCCGCTGTCGGCCCAACAGGTCAGCATCAAGCCCGAGCGGACAAAGGGCTGCGCGATGTTGACCACGGGCAACCCGTTCTCCCGCGCGGCCAGCGCGCTTGGCATCCAGTTCAGCATCACATCCGCGCCGCCACCGGCCAGCACCTGCGGCGGCGCGATGTCGGGACCGCCGGGGATGATGTTCACGGCAAGGTTTTCCTCGTCGTAATAGCCGTTCTCCAGCGCCGCGTAATAGCCCGCGAACTGGCTTTGGGTGACCCACTGCAATTGCAGGTTCACCTCGTCCTGCGCCACGGCCATGCCGCCGGTGGCCAAGAGCGCGGCTGCGCCAAGTGTCAGATGTTTCATCGTTTTTCCCTCCAGGTTGGTCTTAGTATTATCGCTTAGCCCCGTCTTTGTGACGGGTGCCAGAATGTCAGCCACCGCTCGGCCAAGGCCATCAAGCCATACAGGCCCGAGCCCGCCAGCGCCGCGACCGTAATCTCGGCCCAGACCATATCCATGGCCAGCCGTCCGACCTCGATCTTGATCCGAAAGCCCATACCCACGGTGGGTGAGCCAAAAAATTCAGCCACAATCGCCCCGATAAGCGCAAGGGTTGAGCAGATTTTCAAACCGTTGAACAAAAACGGCAGCGCCGTGGGCAGGCGCAGTTTGAACAGCGTCTGCCAGTAGTTGGCCGCATAGGTGTGCATCAGGTCGCGCTGCATCGCGCTGCTTTCCTTCAGGCCCTGAACGGCATTCACCAGCATCGGGAAGAAAACCATCGCCACGACCACCGCGATCTTCGACGACGGCCCGAATCCGTACCACATCACCAGGATCGGCGCTGTGCCCACAATCGGCAGCGCCGCGATGAAGTTGCCCACGGGCAGCAGGCCCTTTTGCAGGAACCGCGACCGGTCGATGGCCAGCGCCGTCAGCACCGCCGCCCCGCATCCCAATGCATAGCCCGGCAGGGCCCCGCGCAGGATGGTCTGGACGAAATCCGCCCACAGCGTCGCCGTATTGGTCGCGAACGCCACCGCGATGGCTGTCGGTGCGGGCAGGATCACCGGGCTCACCTCGTAGAGGCGCACGGCCATCTCCCAAAGGGTTAACAGCGTTAACCCGAAGATCAGCGGCACCAGAATGCGCGCGCCGGGGGTGCCGTTGCGCGCCAGGATCGCGTTAATCCCCCAGGCGATCAGCCAAACGGCCGCGATGATCGCCAACCGCCAATCCAGCGCCCAGACCACTGCGACCACACAGATCAGAACACCGGGCCAGGCCCAGTTCGGACGGAGGGTCAAAGCGCTCATCGGTCCAACCCCATCCGTTTCAACGTCGCGCGCTCTATCGCGCCCAGGATCATCACAAGAACCGCCGCGCAGATCGCCGCCATGAACAGCGCGCTCCAGATCTGGATAGTCTGTCCATAGTAGCTGCCCGTCAGCAGCCGTGCGCCAAGGCCGAAGCGTGCGCCGGTGGGGAGTTCCGCCACGATGGTGCCGACAAGCGCTGCCGCGATACCCACCTTCAGCGAGGCGAATAGGAACGGCACGGACGCGGGCAGCCGCAGTTTCCAGAACGTCTCGGCCCGCGAGGCCGAATAGGTGCGTAACAGATCAAGGTCCATCGCGCCGGGACTGCGCAGCCCCTTCACCATGCCCACCACCACAGGAAAGAACGACAGGTAGGCCGAAATCAAGGATTTGGGCACCAGCCCCACCAGCCCGACGGCGTTCAGCACCACGATGACAATCGGCGCGATCGCCAGGATCGGAATGGTCTGCGAGGCAATCGCCCAAGGCATCACGCTCATGTCCATGGCGCGGTTGTGGACGATGGACACCGCCAGAAGCATCCCCGCAAGTGTGCCGATCACGAAGCCCAGAAGCGTCGGCGCGAGGGTCTGGAAGGCGTGGAACCACAGGCTACGGGGATTGGGCCGCAACTCTCCGCGCCTCTCACGCAACATCGGCTCTCCGGCGGTGGTGTTCCACAATTCGATCGCCACCTGGTGGGGGGCAGGCAGGCGCGGACGCTCCTGCCACATGGTGTCGGTGAACACATCGGACGCTGTGATCTCCAGCGCCCGCCGTTCGGCCTGATCCAGAGTCCAAGCGCGGTTCATATTGTAGGCGGCCGCGTACCAGATCGCCACGATCACGCCGACCACGACCAGCACCGGCAGGATCGCGCCGGTGATCCGCCGCATCGCCAAGCAGAACCCGCAAGGTGCCACGGCCACGGCGTCAGTCATAGGCATGCCCCTCGCGCAGGCCTTCGCGCACCCGGTGGGCCAGCGCCAGAAACTCCGGCGTGTCGCGGATATCCAAGGGGCGCTCGCGCGGCAGATCGCTTTCGATCACATCGGTGATCCGCCCCGGTCGCGGCGACATGACGACGATCTTGGTGGAGAGGTAGACAGCCTCGGGGATGGAGTGGGTAACGAAGCCGATGGTCTTGTTGGTCGCGGCCCAAAGCTTCAGGAGTTCCTCGTTCAGACGGTCGCGCACGATTTCGTCCAGCGCTCCGAACGGCTCATCCATCAGCAGGATATCGGCGTCAAACGCAAGGGCGCGGGCGATGGAGGCGCGCTGCTGCATGCCGCCTGAGAGCTGCCACGGGAATTTCTTGCCAAAGCCTTCCAGATCAACGAGTTGCAGGACGTTGTTCGCGCGATCTTCCTGCTCCTCGCGCGAGAACCCCATGATCTCCAACGGCAGCTTGATGTTCTTCTCAATCGTCCGCCACGGGTAGAGGCCCGCGGCCTGAAACACATACCCATAAGCCCGCGCTTTGCGGGCCTCGTCGGGTGTCATGCCGTTTACGGTGACTTCGCCGCCGGTGGGCTGTTCGAGGGCGGCGATGACGCGCAGGAAGGTGGTCTTTCCGCAGCCAGACGGGCCGATGAAGGAGACGAAATCCCCCTTGTTTATATCGAGCGAGACGTCCGACAGCGCCTGAACGGGGCCGTCGTTCGTTTGGAACGTGAGGTCGAGGGATTGGGCTTGGATGACTATCATAACCCACCCTCGTATGACGCAATCGAAAGAAGTGAAACGGCAATTGAGGCAAGCATCCCGAACTCGAGAATAATCATCGCAACGAAAAGAAACCCGGATCGTCGGTTCGTCGCGTGATCAAAAAACCGTTCGAACAGATATTCGATATTAACAGATGAGATGTGAACCAACATCACCGCTGCGAACGAAAAAAAGGCGACGCAGGCAGCAAGCGCTGTACCAATAATAAAGTATTTTGCCCCGCTCCCCTCGATCTCGAGGCTGATTGCTCCGAGCCCGACTCTTCCGCAACCAATTGCTAGTGTAAGAAATATTAGGGCCCTTAGATGAAAGCCTAAATAGTCGGACCAAATCTTAGCTTTGTCGTACGCCGTCGGTTCTAGAACATCGCGCAATCTCAAATCCCCGCCGGAATGTTCATCGGATCGCGCTCGATCTTGCGCGGCGTGTTCAGAGCCTTCCACTTGCTCAGCGCCTTGGAAGCACTCGCCGCCGGGGGACGCTTCACGAAGCGCCCACGGCCCGGCATCGGTTGCGAGTTCTGACCCGCCGCCCAAACCACCTCTCCACGCGACAGCGTGTAGCGGGGCGAGGCGCTCACCTCCATCCCCTCGAACACGTTGTAATCAAGGATGGATTTCGCCGTGGCGGTCGTGATCGTGCGGCCCAGTTTCGGGTCCCATACCACCACATCGGCGTCGCCGCCCACGTTAATCCCACCCTTCATCGGATAGATATTCAGGATCTTGGCGATGTTCGAGGACGTCACCGCAACGAACTCTTCGGGCGTCAGACGGCCCGTTTCCACGCCTTGCGTCCAAAGCATCGCCATCCGCTCCTCCAGCCCGCCGGTGCCGTTGGGGATCATGCCGAAGTTGTCCACGCCCATGCGCTTTTGCTCATCGGTGAAGGCGGCATGGTCCGTGGCCACGACCTGAAGCGAGCCGGCGGCGAGGCCTGCCCAAAGGCCGTCCTGATGGTCCTTGGACCGGAACGGCGGCGACATCACGCGACGCGCGGCGTATTGCCAATCCTTGTTGAAATACTCGCTCTCATCCAGCGTCAGGTGTTGGATCAACGGCTCACCAAAGACCCGCATCCCTTTTTGGCGGGCGCGGCGGATGGCCTCGTGGGCCTGCTCGCAGGAGACGTGCACGATATACAACGGCGTGCCGGCAGCATCGGCGATCATTATGGCACGGTTGGCGGCTTCGCCCTCCACTTCGGGCGGGCGGGAATAGGCGTGGCCTTCCGGCCCCGTCACGCCCATCGCCATGTATTTCTGCTGCAATTCCTGGACGATATCGCCGTTTTCGGCATGGACCAGCGGCAATGCCCCCAGTTCCGCGCAGCGCTTGAACGACGCAAACATCTCGTCGTCCTCAATCATCAGCGCGCCCTTATAGGCCATGAAGTGCTTGAAGGTGTTGATGCCGCGCTGGTTCACGACGGCGTCCATCTCGTTAAAGATATCTTCATTCCAACCGGTTATTGCCATGTGATAAGAGATATCAACGCAGATCTGATCCTTGGATTTCTTGTCCCAGGCATCAATCGCATTCAGAAGGGAGCCATCCTCTCCGGGCAGGCAGAAATCCACCAGCATCGTGGTGCCACCCGCCGCCGCCGCAAAGGTGCCGGTCTCGAACGTCTCGGCCGCCGTGGTTCCCATGAAGGGCATTTCCAGGTGCGTGTGGGGGTCGATCCCGCCGGGGATCACATAGGCGCCCTCGGCGTCGATGACCTCATCGCCGCGCAAGTTCTCTCCAATCTCGGCGATTTTCTCGCCCTCGATCAGAACATCCGCCTGCCATTGACGGTCCGCGGTCACGATCGTGCCGCCTTTGATCACTTTGCTCATGGAACCCCCCAAGGTGGATTAAGGTGAAGTTTGATGCCCCTAGCTTTGGGCCACCACGCAGATCATCCGCTGGTCGCGGGTGAGTAGCGGTATGTAGACGCTTTCGACCACGTTGTTGTGCAAGTACCAGTAGCAGCCGTCGTCCTGCAGGCGCACGGTCGAGGTGTCTTGCCCCGGTGCGACAAGGCCCAGAACCTCTTCGGGCAGCACTTCCGTCTCGCCCTCAGGCGTGGGCGTGACACATCCCGACAGCGCCAAAATCGCGCCGGCCGCCAGCCAATACTTTGAATTCATGTTACAATCTCCGCCGTTTCCACGACCGCATGGAACAACACATTCGCCCCGGCCGCCGCCCATTCCGGGCTGATTTCCTCGGCCTCGTTATGGCTCAAACCGTCCACACAGGGACACATCACCATCGCCGTCGGGGCCACATCATTGATCCAGCACGCATCGTGCCCTGCCCCGGATACGATATCCATGTGAGAAAGCCCAAGTCTTTCCGCAGCTTGCCGGATCGCCGTGACACATTTGGCATCGAAGGCGGGCGGGTTGAACTGACCGACGATCTCGGCCTCGAAGCTGACGCCAATGTCCTCGCAAAGCTTTGGCGCACGCTCCATCAGCTCGGCCACCATGGCCTCCAGCTTGTCGAGAATATGCGTGCGCATATCGACGGTGAAGACGACCTTGCCCAGAATGATGTTACGAGAGTTGGGGTACACGTCAATGTGTCCGATCGCGCCCACGGCATTGGGCTGGTTCTTCATCGCGATCTCGTGGACAAGTTCGGTGATCAGCGCGAGACCCCGGCCCGCGTTCTTGCGCATGTGCATGGGCGTCGAGCCGGTATGGCTCTCCTTGCCGTTCACCGTGCACTCGATCCAGCGCAGGCCCTGCCCGTGGGTCACGACGCCCACGTCTTTGCCTTCCGCCTCGAGGATCGGGCCCTGTTCGATGTGCAACTCGAAGAAGGCATGCATCTTGCGGTCGCCGACCTTCTCATCCCCCACCCAACCGATGCGCTTCAACTCATCGCCGAACGTCTTGCCGTCGGCATCGACGCGCGCGTAAGCCCAGTCTTGCGTGTGTTTGCCCGCAAAGACCCCAGATGCGAGCATGGCGGGCGCGTAGCGCGTCCCTTCCTCATTCGTCCAATTGGTCACCACGATCGGATGCTTTGTCTTGAGCCCCAAGTCATTCAGCGTGCGGATAATCTCCAGGCCCCCAAGCACACCAAGCACCCCATCATACTTGCCCCCCGTGGGCTGCGTATCGAGGTGGCTGCCCACGTAAACCGGCAGCGCGTCGGGGTCCGTGCCCTCGCGCCGGGCGAACATGTTGCCCATGGTATCGACGCCCATGGTGCAGCCCGCCGCCTTGCACCAATCCGCGAACAGGTGCCGCCCCTCGCTGTCCTCATCGGTCAGCGTCTGGCGGTTGTTGCCGCCCGCGATGCCGGGGCCGATCTTGGCCATCTCCATCAAGCTGTCCCACAGGCGGGCGCCGTCGATCTTCATGTTTTCTGCGGGGGCTGGCATGGGGCTTCCTTACTTAAGTTCGGTCTCGATGAACGTCATCTGGGCGTCGCCGCCGTTGATGACATTGTGTTCCACGCCCTTGTCGCGGCGATATACGGTGCCGGCGGCGATGAAGACTTCGCGTGTCTCACCGTCCGGCTCTTCCAAGCGCATCCGGCAATCGGTCATCGTTGTGATGACGTAATCCATTCCGTGAGTGTGCCAGCCGGTCTGGTCGCCCGGCGCGAAGTCAAACCGCGTGACTCGCACGCGGGCGTCGTCGATCAGGGTTTCCGCCCGCGCCTCAGCCATTCACTTCAAGCCCTGCAACACGTCACGCAACGTGCCAAACAGTTGATCTATCTCACCGTTCGAGATGATTAGCGGCGGGGACATGGCGATGATATCGCCCGTGGTGCGGATCAACACACCCTTGTCGTAGCAATCGAGGAAGGCCTGGAAGGCGCGTCTGGTGGGCTCGCCCGCGATGGGTTCCAACTCCACCGCGCCAATCAGGCCTTCGCTGCGGATGTCGATCACATGGGGGCAATCGCGCAAGGAATGCACGCCGTCGGCCCAGTAGGGCGCAAGTTCGGCCGCGCGCTCGAACAGACCGTCCTGTTTGTAGGTCTCCAGCGTGGCGAGGCCCGCGGCGGAAGCGATCGGATTGCCCGAATAGGTGTAGCCGTGGAACAGCTCGATCAGATGCTCGGGGCCTTGCATGAAGGCATCGTGGATCTCCTTCGTGGCCAGTACGGCGCCCATCGGGATCACGCCGTTTGTAAGGCCTTTGGCGGTCGTGATCAGATCAGGCATGACGTTGTAGTGTTCTGCCGCGAAGGACGATCCAAGCCGCCCGAACCCAGTGATTACCTCATCAAATATCAGGAGTATTCCGTGCCGTGTACAGATCTCGCGCAGCTTCTCAAGATACCCCTTGGGCGGCATCAGCACGCCGGTGGACCCGGCCATCGGCTCGATGATGCAGGCGGCAATCGTCTCGGCCCCGTGCAGGGCAACGATGCGCTCCAACTCCTCGGCCAGATGGGCGCCATGCTCGGGCTGGCCCTTCACGAAGCGGTTCTGATCGGGCAGATGGGTGTGAGGCAAATGATCCACACCCGTCAACAATGACCCGAAAACCTTGCGATTGTTCACGATTCCGCCGACGGAGATCCCGCCAAAGTTTACCCCGTGATACCCGCGCTCACGCCCGATCAGGCGCGTGCGGCTGCCTTGGCCAATCGCACGCTGGTACGCGATGGCAATTTTTAGGGCCGTCTCAACGCTTTCGGAGCCAGAGTTGGTGTAGAACACATGCTCGAACGGTTTCGGCGCCATGTCGCGCAGGCGGTTGGCCAGCTCAAACGCCTTGGGGTGGCCCATCTGGAAGGCAGGCGCATAGTCCATCTCGGCCGCCTGCTTCTGGATCGCCTCCACGATGCGCGGCTGGTTGTGGCCCGCGTTGCAGCACCACAAGCCGGCGGTCCCGTCCAGCACCTGCCGCCCATCGGCGGTGGTGTAATGCATCTTGTCGGCGCCCACGAACATGCGGGGCTGCTTCTTGAACTGCCGGTTCGCGGTGAACGGCATCCAGAATGCGCTCAGGTCATTGGGGACCGGGTTGGAGCGGTCGAGTGCCATGGCTGTTTCCCCCCGCCGCCCCTTGGGCGGCAAAATATGCAGGTGGCGCAAATCGCGCGAAATCTTTTGACCAATTGGTCAAGGCTACGCTAGCAAATGAATCGCGTCAGTCAATCTTAACGATCCCTGCTCGCCAAGATACTATGACACCACCGGGGCTTATCGTTCCAGATGGAACACGTTAGGCACCGGATGAAACAAGCTGCTGCACCTTTGGGCAGTGTTGGAACAGGCGTATCGATGACCGCACCCAAGCCCCGCACCCGCATCCAGGAAAAGAACCGTGCTCGGGTGCTGGAGGCCGCGCTGGAGGTCTTCTCGCTCCATGGGTTTCGCGGCGCGACCCTGGATGCGATTGCGTCCGAGGCCGGGCTGTCGAAGCCCAATCTGCTGTATTATTTCGCGTCAAAGGAAGATATCCACGTGACGCTTCTGGAGGGGTTGGTGGACACCTGGCTTGCCCCCCTGCGCGAGATGCGCGCCGATGGTGATCCGCAATCGGAGATCTTGGCCTACGTTCGCCGCAAGTTGCAGCTAAGCCGTGATTTCCCCCGCGAATCCAGACTTTTCGCGCAAGAGATCGTGCAAGGCGCGCCGCGGATGATCCAAGGATTATCGACGGATCTGAAGGCGCTGGTGGATGAAAAAGCCGCCGTGATCCGCATCTGGATGGCATCGGGGCAGATTGCCCCCTCCGACCCCCATCACCTGATCTTCTCGATCTGGTCGCTGACGCAGCACTATGCCGATTTCGACGTGCAAGTCCGCGCCGTTCTGGGCGAGGACCGAGACCCGCTAGCCGAGGCCGAGATCTTCCTGGAGACGCTTTTTTCGCGCCTCCTTACGCCTTGATCCGAGAGGTCTTGAAGTCTTCCATATCGATCCCTTCCGCCTCGGAGGCATGGAAATCCACGTGCAAGTGGTTGCCATCGGGATCCCAGACGTTGACCTGAACCAGCGGAATATCGGGCACGCGGACCAGGCGAAAGGCTACATCGGCGGCGGTCAGTCGTTCAAGGAACTCTGTCAGGCCCTTGGCGGCGAAGGCGGCGTGTTCCAACGCCAGATCGGTGGCTTTGGGCGGCGTCGTCTTGACCTCGACCAAATGCACAACGGGCACCGCGCCCGCATACATCCACGCGCCGTCGAAAGGGAAATTCGGGCGATACCCTTGTTTCAAGTGCAAGAAATTCTCGTACCACGCGATCATTTCCGCAAGCTGCGTGGTTTGCAGGTTCACGTGATCGAGACGTTCAATCATTCCGCAGCCTCCACGCGACCCGGGTTGTTGGGATGTGTCGTCCAATTGGCGTAGTCGTCGCTGACGGTCAGACCCGTGCGGGCATCAACCTCTCCGTCGGCCAGCTCCACCATGGTGATGCAATCCTCCACCGGGCAGACATTCACGCAAAGATTGCAGGCGACGCATTCGGCGTCGATCACTTCGAACACTCGGTCGGCAGACATGGAAATCGCCTGATGCGAGGTGTCTTCACAGGCCGCGTAGCAGCGCCCGCATTTGATGCAGGCGTCCTGATTGATCTTCGCCTTGGCCACGTAATTGAGGTTCAGGTACTGCCAATCCGTGACATTCGGCACCGCACGGCCCACCAGATCGTCGAGGGATATCTCTTTCTCATCAAGGTATTGCGAGAGGCCACTGATCATCTCTTGCACGATCTTGAAGCCATAGGTCATCGCGGCCGTGCAGACCTGCACGTTGCCCGCGCCAAGCGCCATGAACTCTGCTGCGTCGCGCCACGTGGTGACGCCGCCGATGCCGGAAATCGGCAGGCCGTGCGTCTCATCGTGCCGCGCGATCTCGGACACCATGGACATCGCGATCGGCTTGACCGCCGGGCCGCAATAGCCGCCGTGCGAACCCTTGCCGCCGATCGACGGCTCGGGCGACATGGTGTCGAGGTTGACCGAGGTGATGGAGTTGATCGTGTTGATCAAGGACACCGCATCCGCCCCGCCCCGCTTGGCGGCAGCGGCGGGTTTGGTGATATCGGTGATGTTCGGTGTCAGTTTCACGATGACCGGCTTGGAGTAGTACTGCTTGCACCAGCGCGTCACCATCTCGATGTATTCGGGCACCTGGCCCACGGCGGCGCCCATGCCGCGCTCGGACATGCCATGGGGGCAGCCGAAGTTCAGCTCGATCCCGTCCGCGCCGGTGTCTTCCACCAGCGGCAGGATGGCTTTCCACGCTTCCTCCTCACAGGGCACCATGATGGAGACGATCATCGCGCGGTCGGGGTAGTCGGCCTTCACGCGCTTGATCTCTTCAAGGTTGGTGTAAAGGTCGCGGTCGGTGATCAGCTCGATGTTGTTGAGGCCCAGAAGCCGCCGGTCCGCGCCGTAGATAGCTCCGTAGCGGGGGCCATTGACGTTCACCACGGGCGGCCCTTCCGAGCCGAGCGTCTTCCAGACGACGCCGCCCCATCCGGCCTCGAACGCGCGTCGGACGTTGTATTCCTTGTCCGTAGGCGGCGCGGAGGCAAGCCAGAAGGGGTTGGGCGAATGGATGCCGAGGAAGTTGGAGGTCAGGTCAGCCATGGAGAAATCTCCTTCATGGGGTGATTAGTTGCATCGAGAAAGGATTCGGTTCCCAGATCGTCATCAAGATAAAGCGCAAGCCGCCCGTCAGGCAGCAGAAGGGCGACGATCTTGGTCACTTCGGAATTCAATTGGGTCACGCCGTCGGTCGGAGTGTCTCCAGTGAAATGCGTGGTGTAGCATGTCAGATCGGTCACGTAGGCATCGCCTTCTTCCAGGGCGATCGGCGCCGCTTCGCAGGTCGAATGATCGCCCCACCCGGCCCCGAATTCATCAATGTAGAAGATTGGCCCCTGTTCTCCGCGCCATTCCCCGCGCACAGTATCGGCTGCGGCTGGGGCACCCAAAGCGGCGAGGGGTATGGCACAGGCGAGAGCGCGTTTCACTTCGACGATCCTGAGAGGGTCACATGGATATCTTCCGCCGCGTCGCGCCCTTCGGCAACGGCGGTTACCGTCAGGTCTTCACCGCCAGCCGCGCAGTCACCGCCGGCCCATACGCCGTCAATAGACGTGCGCCCGGCACCGGTCACGGCGATCTTGGCGCCCTCCAAGGCGACGTCCGGCGCATCGGACAAGGTTTGTCCGATGGCTTTCAGAACCTGGTCGGCGGGGATATCGAAGGTCTCTCCGGTGCCCGTAAGGCTGCGGCCCTCGGCGCGGGTATACTCGCAGCGCAGGGCCGTCGCGGCCCCATTGCCCTGCACCGAAATCGGCATCGCGTTGAAGATGAACCGCACGCCCTTAGAGGCCGCGAGATCCTGCTCATACCGGCTTGCAGGCATTGCGTCGCGGTCGCGGCGATAAACGACCGTCACGTTTTCCGCCCCCAGAAGCTTGGATTGCACGGCCGCGTCAATCGCGGTCATGCCGCCGCCGATAACCACCACGTTGCGGCCCACGGGCAGCGCGGCCAGATCATCGGCCTGCCGCAAGTCTTCAATGAATTCCACGGCATCCATGACACCCGCGCGGTCCTCACCCTCGGAGCGCAGCGCGTTCACGCCACTCAACCCCATGCCCAGGAACACGGCATCAAAGGTCTTTTGCAGCCCGGTGAGCGAGATCTCCTGGCCAAGCGCCTTGCCTGTCTCCAACCTGATCCCGCCGATCTGCATCAGCCAGTCGACCTCTGCCGCCGCAAAATCATTGGTACTTTTATAAGAAGCGATCCCATACTCGTTCAGGCCGCCCGCCTTGGGGCGCGCGTCATAGATCACCACTTCATGGCCTTTCATCGCCAGGCGGTGGGCACAGGCCAGCCCCGCGGGCCCTGCGCCCACAACGGCGACGCGCTTTCCCGTCGCCTCGGCGCGCACGAAGGGATGCACGCCCGCGTCCATCACCACGTCAGTGGCATAGCGCTGCAACTGGCCGATCAGTACCGGCTTGCCTTCGGCGGCCTCGCGCACGCAGGCCTCTTCGCAGAGCGTTTCCGTCGGGCACACCCGGGCACACATGCCGCCCAGGATGTTCTGCTCGAAGATCGTCTTCGCCGCAGCCTCCGGCGTGCCGGTGGCGATCTGGCGGATGAACAGCGGAATGTCGATTGTCGTGGGGCACGCCGTGATGCAGGGCGCGTCATGGCAGAAGTAGCAGCGATCGGCGGCCACCAGCGCCTCGTGCGCATCCAGAGGCGGGTGCAGATCGACGAAATTCTGCGCCAATTCGGCCGCCTCTAGGCGCGCCGGGGCGATACCGGGGGTGAAGGGAGAGTTACGCATCGGGCCTCGCTTGCAACATGGCTTTGTCGGGAATCAGGCTGGCACGGGTTCAAAAATTTATCAAATGGTAAAATTTATCATTGGACCGCATCCCCTGCCGATTTCGGCGTTTTGCCGCATAATTGAGCAATCGCCCCTGCAATCCCGTGCCGACCTCACCACATAAGACCCCACGCGGCGGGTTTTCCCCACGTGTGCCCTGCGCTATAGCGCAATGACCAACGACACACGGGGTGAGAGCATCATGGCAGAAAAGACGCACGACAACGACGTGGCCTTCATCAAGGCGCTGGCAGACGTACTGCGGGAAAACGACCTGACCGAACTGCATGTGAAACGCGAGTATGGCGAGAATGACTGGCTGAACGTCCGTGTCGCCAAACAGCCCGTCGCAAGCGCCCCGGTGATGATGCAAGCACCCGCCGCCGCTGCTGCCCCTGCCCCGGCAGCACCCGGCGCGGCCCCTGCCGCCGCCGAGGATCCCAGCCAGGCGCCCGGCGCCGTGACCTCGCCGATGGTCGGCACCGTTTATCTGCAAGCCGAGCCCGGCACACCGCCCTTCGTCAGCGTTGGCGACAAGGTGTCCGAGGGTCAAACGCTCCTGATCATCGAAGCGATGAAGACGATGAACCAGATCCCCGCGCCGCGTGCGGGCACCGTGAAGCGCATCGTCGTGGGCGACGGCAGTCCCGTCGAATTCGGCGCGCCGTTGATGATCATCGAATAATCGAAAAGGTTCTGCCCATGTTCCGCAAGATCCTGATCGCCAACCGGGGCGAGATCGCGCTTCGTGTAATCCGTGCCTGCCGCGAGATGGGCATAGAGTCGGTGGCCGTCCATTCCACCGCCGACGCGGACGCGATGCATGTGCGCATGGCCGACGAAGCCATCTGCATCGGCCCGCCGCCGGGCACCGACAGCTATCTGTCCATGTCTGCAATCCTTTCCGCCTGCGAGATCACGGGGGCCGAGGCCATCCACCCCGGCTACGGGTTCTTGTCTGAGAACGCCGCCTTCGTGCAGGCCGTGGAGGACCACGGGATCAAGTTCATCGGCCCGTCCGCCGAACATATCCGTATGATGGGCGACAAGATCACCGCCAAAGAAACGGCCCTACGTCTGGGCATTCCCTGCGTACCGGGCTCTGCCGGTGGGGTTGCCGATGTCGACGCCGCCCGCGCCATTGGCGAGGAATTCGGCTATCCGGTCATCGTCAAGGCCACCGCAGGTGGTGGCGGGCGTGGCATGAAGTTGGCCAAATCCGCCGATGAGATCGAGGTGGCGTTCAAGTCCGCCCGTACCGAGGCCAAGGCCGCCTTCGGCAATGAAGAGGTCTATATCGAGAAATACCTCGGCACCCCGCGCCACATCGAGGTGCAGGTTTTTGGCGACGGCAAGGGCCGCGCCGTCCATCTGGGCGAGCGCGATTGCTCACTTCAGCGCCGCCACCAGAAGGTATTCGAAGAAGCCCCCGGCCCGTCCATCACGCCCGAGCTGCGCGACCATATCGGCATGATCTGCGCCAATGCCGTGGCCGAAATGAAGTATGAGGGCGCGGGCACGATCGAATTCTTGTACGAGAACGGAGAATTCTTTTTCATCGAGATGAACACCCGCCTGCAAGTGGAACACCCGGTGACCGAAGCGATCATGGGCGTGGACCTTGTCCGCGAACAGATCCGCGTCGCGGCGGGCGAAGAGTTGAGCTTCCACCAAGAGGACCTGCAGGTACAGGGCCACGCCATCGAGGTGCGCATCAATGCCGAGAAGTTACCGAACTTCTCGCCCTGCCCCGGCACGATCAGCCAATATCACGCGCCGGGCGGTCTTGGCGTACGCATGGATAGCGCGCTCTACGACGGGTATCGCATCCCGCCGTATTACGACTCTCTGATTGCCAAGTTGATCGTCCATGGCCGCGACCGCCCCGAGGCCCTTGCGCGCCTCAACCGCGCATTGGGAGAGTTGATCGTCGATGGCATCGACACCACGGTGCCCTTGTTTCACAACCTATTGCAGGCCGAGGCCGTGCAGACGGGCGACTACACGATCCACTGGCTGGAAAAGTGGCTGGACGAAAATCTGTCGTGAACGCGAAGGCATGGCATGAATTTCGGATGCGTCCAGCCGGTCTGCCATGGGCAGGATACCGGCTGAACGCGTTTGACGCATCGGACGCGGTCCGTCACTGCCGGCTGGGGTGAGACCCGCCTGACATATCGACCTTTCTTCCATAGGATCTGCCAAGGGCAACGGCGTCGCATCACCGAAAGTGCCCTCGTGTCTACGGACCCTGACCCAAATACCGACACGGGAGGGTCGATACAGGACATGCGCGCGACATGTTGCACCGGATGAGTTGATGTATACAGGTCGACAAGTTCAGCTTTAGTGCGTTTATGTTAATTTTGGGTTAACGCCACGTCGCCGACGCACTGCCCATTTTTGTTGGGTTTGGATCGGATATCGCCTATTTCATCGCTATGGCCCATGACATGTACCCACAAAGACGTCCCCTGCTTACACCGGACCTCATGCTTCGCGCTTATGCGGCGGGGATCTTTCCCATGTCCGAGGGGGCCGACAACCCCGAAGTCTTCTGGGTGGACCCGCAGCGGCGCGGCGTGTTCCCCCTCGATGGTTTCCACATCTCGCGCTCATTGCGGCGCCAGATCAACCGTGGCGGCTACCGTGTTCATATCAATCGGGATTTCACCGGTGTGCTGGATGGCTGCGCAGACCGGGAGCCGACATGGATCAACGCGGATCTGTCCGCCTGCTACCTTGCGCTCCATGCTCAAGGCCTCGCCCATTCCGTCGAGATCTGGGATGATGAGGGGCTGAAGGGGGCCGTTTTCGGCATCACCCTGGGCGCGGCGTTCTTTGGCGAAAGCATGTTCTCGCGGCGCACCGGCGGGTCGAAACTGGCACTGGCGCATTTGATCCATCGCCTCCGTGCGGGCGGCTTCACGCTGTTCGATACGCAATTCGTCACCGACCATCTGATGAGCCTTGGCGCAGTGGAACTGCCGCGCTCGGACTACCGGGCCGAGTTGAGCCACGCTCTGATGTTGCCTGCCGATTTCATGGCCCTGCCGGAAGACGCGCCAATGGCGGTCTGAGGCAGGCGGCGCAACGGTTCCCAGAAACGCCCGTGAGGCCTGCAATCTTTCCAAGGTCCACACTGGACGGATGACGCGCTATTCATGCCGGAAACCGGATCGTTCTTCCCGGACGTTGCCTCAGGCAGAACAGCCCAGAACCCAGACATCATAGCGCGCGTGTTCCAGCCCGTTCAGCGCCGGGCTGGAGGCGATCATCCAGCCATCGAACAGACTGTCGCCTTCCAGATCAAGCACTTCCAGATGGGCAAAGGCATCACCCTCCGGATCGGCCGTGGGATAACGGCACTCGATAACGCGGATCGCGATGCGGCCGAATACGACCGTTTGGCCCATCGACAACTCGATATCCGTGGGTTGGCCCAACATCTTGTCGAGCGCTCGCAGCGACACCACCGTGCCCTGCCCCGTCGCCGGCTGACTGATCGAGGTCACCGGGCCGGTGACGCCGGGAAAGGTTTCAAGTTGACCCGCCACCCCGGTGCCGAGGTTCAACTCGATGTCCCCGGTGTCGCCTTCCGACAGGGTCAGGCCGGTCCCATCCCCCTCACCGGTATCCAGTTGAAAACCGTCGAAGGCGCCATCGCCGTCAATCACGTCGAACTGCTGCGCCGTGGCAGGTGCGGCGCAAAGCACAAGGGCCAGGACCATGGCGCGGGACGCGGGCATCATTCGTCCGCCGCCGCGCCGACAAACCGCAACAGCAGTGTGATCAGGCTGACCGAGGATTGCGTGTCCAAAACCTCTCCGCCCGGTTCGAGGTTGAACGGAGAGCCACCGGGGATAACCTCGACATAGGACCCGCCCAAAAGACTTTCGGAGGCGATCGAAATCGCGCTGTCGTCGGGCAGGATGATGTCACTGGCGACCGAGAATGTCGTTTCGGCGAGGAAAGTCTGCGGGTTCAGCTCCATCGCCGTGACACTGCCGATCTGCACGCCGCCCAGGCGCACCTCGGTGCCGACGCTGATCCCTTCGGCCGAGCGGAAGGCAGCCAGCAATTCGTAGCTGTCTGCGGCAGAGGGACCGCCGGGGCCGGAAGCATAAAAGAAAAAGCCGATAGCCGCCGCAAGAACGGCGCCACCGGTGGCGATCTCAGCGAGGGTATAGTCAGTCTCGGCCATGGAACGGTGGTAGCCAGAAAGCGCGCCCACGCCAAGGGGCGAAAGGGCGATGGGCATAAATGCGCGGGCAGAGGTTATTCCGGGGTCCACGCCTCGTAATCGCTGCGCGGGGCGGGCTCTGCCCGGCGGATGGAGCCCGCAGGCGCATAGGCCTGCGCGGAGCCGGTCAGGTTTGGCAAGTGCGGCTTTTCCCACGCCTTGTGGACCACCGGTTTGTCGGTGGGCGGTTCGTCCCAGGTGCGGTGCAGCCAGCCGTGCCATTCAGGATCGATGCGAGAGGCTTCGATATCGCCGTTGAAGATCACCCACCGTTTGCTGTCATCGGCATTGCGATAAAAGAGGTTGCCCTGCGCGTCTTCACCGATCTTCTGGCCTTTGCGCGCCGTGAACAGCTGCGTGCCAATGGTTTGACCGTTCCACCAGGTGAACAGGCGATTGATGATGCTGGCCATGGGCTTGTTCCGCGCAGTTTGGATTGTTTGGTGGCTTTTGCCTTGTTGTGAGGGGGACGTCCAGTGTGCAGAGCGTCGCGCTTGGGACCGGGGCCGGGTTTGAGTTGTATTTGGCAAGATGAAGGAGCGGACGCCCGTCCCACGCGCGGCCCGTGTCGCAGAACGGGCGGTCTTGGATTACAGGCGGAGATTGCGGGCCGTGGGCTGCATGGCCTACAAGCGGGCAAATTCCGGACGCCGGAAGGCCCCGGATGCACACCACTTTGGGAGAGACACCATGACAAACGCCCCCAGCTACGGCTTCGACACCCTTCAGATCCACGCAGGCGCACGGCCCGACCCGGCCACGGGCGCACGGCAAACGCCGATCTACCAGACCACGGCCTATGTCTTCCGCGATGCCGACCACGCCGCAGCTTTGTTCAACCTGCAAGAGGTGGGCTACATCTACTCTCGCCTGACCAACCCCACCGTCGCCGTGCTGCAAGAGCGGATCGCGACGCTGGAGGGCGGCGCGGGCGCAGTCTGCTGTTCCTCAGGCCATGCCGCGCAGATCATGGCACTGTTCCCGCTGATGCAGCCCGGGCGCAACGTGGTCGTCTCCACGCGCCTTTACGGCGGCACGGTCACGCAGTTCAGCCAGACGATCAAGCGCTTCGGCTGGTCCGCCAAGTTTGTCGATTTCGACGATCTGGACGCGGTCAAGGCCGCGATTGATGACGACACCCGCGCAGTTTTCGGCGAGGCGATTGCCAACCCCGGCGGCTACATCATGGATGTGCGCGCCGTCGCCAATATCGCTGATGAAGCCGGGATCCCGCTGATCATCGACAACACCACGGCCACGCCCTACCTGCACCGCCCGATCGAGCATGGGGCCACGCTGGTCGTACATTCCACCACCAAGTACCTGACCGGCAATGGCACCGTGACGGGCGGCTGCGTCGTCGATTCGGGTACCTTTGATTGGGCGGCGTCGGACAAGTTCCCCTCGCTCAGCCAGCCCGAGCCCGCTTATCACGGCTTGAAGTTCGCCGAGACCTTTGGCCCCCTCGCCTTCACCTTCCACGGCATCGCTATCGGCCTGCGCGATCTGGGTATGACCCTGAACCCGCAAGCCGCGCATTATACGCTGATGGGGATCGAGACCCTCAGCCTGCGGATGGAGCGTCATGTCGAAAACGCCGTCGCCGTCGCCAAGTGGCTGGAAGCCGACCCGCGTGTGGATTTCGTGACCTATGCAGGGCTGGAAAGCTCTCCGTATTTTCATCGCGTCAAGGACGTCTGCCCCAAGGGCGCGGGCGCGTTGTTCACCTTCGCGGTGAAGGGTGGCTATGACGCCTGCATCAAGCTGGTTGATTCGCTGGAGATCTTCAGCCATGTCGCCAACCTGGGCGATACGCGTTCGCTGATCATCCATTCCGCCTCCACCACCCACCGTCAATTGACACCCGAACAACAGGAAGCCGCAGGCGCCGCCCCCAATGTGGTCCGCGTTTCCATCGGGACCGAGGACGTGAAAGACCTGATCGCAGACCTCGACCAAGCGCTCACGAAAGCAACAAGCTAGGGCTTCGTTAACCAATTTAGCCTAAGTTGAGGGCGGTGTGGCATAGATCCACGCCGCCCTTCTTGATGGAGCCCGGTTTTCTTTGGCAAACCGCCCCCTTTTGCCAAGCCCGCAAAAGGTTTAGTCTAAAACTTGCCGATGGGTGGGGTGCGGTGCCGGGAAAGGTTTGCCCCGCCGGGAATCCCCTGTAAGAGGGGGCGATTGTGGCACGTAGGCCACGGCAAAGACAGAATATCGAGGTCTGACTTGACTGTGAATATCGCACTCATCCTGTCATCCGACGGAATCGCGCTGGCCCATCGCCAGACGGCTGGCCATTGGGCGATGATCGGAGAGACGGCCCTGGATGTGCCGGATCTGGGCGCCGCGCTGGCCGACTTGCGCGGTCTCGCAGTTGAACGGGAAGGTGACGGGTTCGACACGCTGCTGGTGCTCCCCGATGACCAGATCCTCTATACCTCGTTGACCGCGCCGACATCAGACCCGGACCTGACCGCCTACCGGATCGAGGACGGTCTGGAAGGCCTGACACCCTACGCCGTGACCGAGTTGGAATACGACTGGCGCGCCTTTGAAGAGGACCGCGTCAAGATTGCGGTTGTTGCGCGCGAGACCCTCGACGAGGCGCGTGGTTTTGCCTCGCAATATGGGTTCACGTGCAAGGGCTTCGCTGCGATGCCTCCGATGGAACGGTTCCCCGGCGTGCCGACCTTCGACCTCGGGGATGAGGTCGCGGCGATGGGGTTTACGGAGGATGGCATTGCCTTCGGACCTGATTCCTTTGGCCTGCCCGAACCAGAGCCGACGCCTGAGCCGGAATCAGAAGAGCCTGCCGCCAGTGCGGGACCAGAGGCAGCTGACGAACCGACGCCTGAGGTAACGCCTGCCCCGGAGGTTTCGGCAGCGCCAGAGCCGACAGCCCTGGAGGCCCCCGCTGTACCGGCAGCAGACGCGACGGCAGAAGATGAGCCTTCACCTCTGCCGGAGCCCTCACCCGAGGATCAAAACTCTGCGCTTGCCGAAGCCTTGCAGGCTGCTGCCGCGGCATCGGCAGAACGTGACGCCGCCCTGGATGAAGCTTCAGCGGTGCAAGCGATTGAGGATCCCAGCGTTTCCGGGCCGATTGCCTCCATCGCTTCGGAGGGCGCGACGGATGATGCATTGGACACGGGCCCGGACTCCGTGGTGCCGGACACGCCCGTTCCACCAGTCACGTCGCAAGAACCAACCACGTCGCAAGAGGTTGTGGGCGATGCTGGCGGCGATGATGATTTGCTGCCCCCTGCCATATCCCCTGCCGCGCTGACCGCCCGGCAACGGGCGCGCGCCCTGCGCGGGGAGGCCCCAACGTCGGCCGACACGCCGTCTTCGGACACCGCAGCGCCTGCTAGCCCGGTCTCGGCCACGCGCGGGCCAGCGACAGCGCCCGACGGTGTGGATCGCCCAATCACGCCGCCAAGCGCCTCCGGGGCAGCCGCGCCCGGACGCAGCATGCCAACGCCTGAACGAGGCTCTTTGGTTGGGCAGCGCAGCTCGCGGCTTGGCCTGGCCCATCCAGATGGGCCCGGTCGCACGCCTTCCCCTGAGGCCGCACCATCGGCCCCCACGCCTGCCGCGCCGCCCGTTGGTGGCACGCCGATGCCGCGTTTGGCAGAACAGTTGCAGCGGGTCCGTAATGCCAGCAAATCTCGCCCACCGGGCGTGGCGAGCGGGCAGCAATCGCAGCCACCCAGACCTCGGGTCGAGATCACGCCACAACCCGAGCTTTCTGGCACCGGCGCGACCGCGTCCCGGCGCCCGTCGCCGTTTGACGACCCGCCAGCCGCCTCAGGCAAGACCAGTGGTCGCCTTGGCGGGCTGTTGAACCGCAGCAAGGACAGCGCCCCGAAGCCCACAGCGTCCAAGGCGCCCGATTCTCAGGCCTCCGCCCCCCGGGCCGACGCAACCTCACCTGCGTCCGAGCCCGCAGCAACATCGGCAAGGGCGCCTGCATCGGCACCCAGCGCGTCCATCGGCGGGTTGTTGCGACGGCGCAGGACGGCCGATGACAACGCGCAAACCTCTGAGACCACCGCCGCGACGACCGGGCATGAGACATTCATGTCCGGCCTTCTGGTGCGAAAATCGGTGCGGCCCACCGGCGGCTCTTTCAAAACCGGGTTGGTTCTGACGGCGATCCTCTTGCTCTTGTTGGCGCTGGTAGCGATCTGGTCGGCGATTTTCCTGCCCAACAGCGCGGTTGCGCGCCTGTTCGGCGTCAGCACTGAAGAGGTCGCGACCACAAACGGCCTGCCTGCGCCCGAGGTCATCACCTCTACTCCGGTGATCGGCACCGCAGAGGACGTGGCCCCGGTCGAGGCCGTGCAGCAGCCCT
This sequence comes from Gymnodinialimonas phycosphaerae, assembly GCF_019195455.1. Taxonomy (NCBI): domain Bacteria; kingdom Pseudomonadati; phylum Pseudomonadota; class Alphaproteobacteria; order Rhodobacterales; family Paracoccaceae; genus Gymnodinialimonas; species Gymnodinialimonas phycosphaerae. Next base: position 1,505,006 of record NZ_JAIMBW010000001.1, read on the forward strand.
CCCTCGCCGATGAGGCCGCCGCGGATGGCGTGGAGCTGGCCGAGGACGATCCCACCGTCGTGGTCGAAACCCCGGTGATTGAAACGGACCCGGAAGAGGTCGCGGCAGCCGATCCCGATGCCGCCCTGCCCGATATCGATGCGGATCTGGATTTGCCACCCTTGCCGGTCATCGATCAGGGGCAGAACCCCTCGGTGGAAGAGGCCGAAGCGCTATACGCGGAGGACGGGATCTGGGCACGCTCGCCCGAGCGGCCGGACCTTGCGCCCTTTGATTTGCTGGACCGGGTCTACACGGCCTCGATTGATCCCGATGTCAGCGCCTTTGATGCCGTGGCCCTCCCGGACCCCGGCGTGAACCCGGGCGAAACGCTTCGCCGGTTCCCGCCGCCGCCGCCCTTCGGAACCGAGTACGACTTGACTGCCGACGGCCTTGTGGCCCCCACGCCGCAGGGCGTTCTGACGCCCGAGGGCGCTTTTGTCGTTTTAGGGACCCCGCCCGGTTTCGTCGCGACGCCGCGCCCGCGTGAGGTCGCGCCGACCACCCCTGCCATTGACGTCGAGGATGCGGTTCTGGGCACCTTCCGACCCGCCGAGCGTCCCGGTGATCTGGCCGAAACCCGCGAGCGGCAGGTGCTTGGCGGCTTGACCCAGGTCGAATTGAGCGAGCGTCGCCCCGCCGCGCGCCCCGCCTCACCGCAAGAAGCAGCAGCGCAGGCGTCGCTCTTCCCTGGCGGCGATGGCGCAGCGGATCCTGATGCCGTGGACGCCGCTGTCGCGCAGGCCCTGGAGGGCACGGACCTGGCCGTGGCACGTTCCCTGATGCCCCGCACCCGGCCCGGCAATATCGCTCAGATCGTAGCCAGCGCCGATCGCACGCCGACCGAGGCGCCTACCGCCGTTGCGGCCGCAGCGGTCGCCGCCGGGCCCTCGATCCCGTCCAATGCCGATGTGAGCCGTGCCGCGACCGAGCGGAACGCGATCCGGCTGCGCAATGTCAACCTGATCGGGGTTAGCGGCTCTGCCTCTGACCGCCGCGCGCTGGTGCGTCTTGCCTCGGGACGTTTCGTGCGTGTGACCGTGGGCGACCGACTTGACGGCGGCCGCGTCGCCGCGATCGGCGAGACCACGCTGCAATACGTGCGCAGTGGCCGCACGGTGACGCTGGAAATTCCGGGCTGACGAGGGCTTCTACGAGCCCGCAGTTCATTGCCCTGCGTTCAACTAAGCATGACCCTCCGGGCGAAAGCGCCCTTGCGGGGGACCCACTCCATGGCCCTCCGGGCGAAAGCGCCCCTGCGGGGGACCCACTCCATGGCCCTCCGGGCGAAAGCGCCCCTGCGGGGCGACACCTCACAGCAATAATAGCGCCGCCAGACCAAGGAATGAAAAGAACCCCACGATATCCGTGACAGTCGTCACGAAGGCCCCCGAGGCCAGCGCCGGGTCGATGCGCAAACGGTCCAGAACCACCGGCACAAGGATACCCGCAAGGCCAGCGACCAGTAGGTTGATGATCATTGCCGCCCCAATCACGACGCCCAACATCGGCGTGCCGAACCACACCACGCCCACGATCCCCATCACCACCGCAAAGATCGCGCCGTTGATCAGGCCAACGCCCGCCTCACGCGTGACCACGCGCATCAGGTTCGAGGCTGTCAGGTCCTTCGTCGCAATCGCGCGCACCGCCACGGTCAGGGATTGCGTGCCCGCGTTGCCCCCCATCGACGCCACGATAGGCATCAAGACTGCCAAAGCCACGATGGTCGCCAAGGCGACTTCGAATTGCGCGATCACCAGCGATGCGATGATTGACGTCACAAGGTTCACGAAAAGCCAGGGGAACCGCTGCTTCGTGGTCTCGATGATGCCGTCCGAGAGGCTCGATTCCTCGCCCACACCGGCGAGGCGCAAAATGTCTTCCTCGGCCTCCATGTCCAGCACGATCATCGCATCATCGATGGTGATGACACCAACGAGGCGCCCATCGTCATCCACCACAGGGGCGGAAATCAGGTGATACTGGTTGAAGGCGTAGGCCACCTCTTCCTCGGGCTGAGTGGCCGGAATGGGGCGGAAGCTGTCCTCGGTGATGTCGGTCAGCTTCACCCCGCGCACGGTCGCCAACAACCGCCCCAGCATGACGTACCCCGTTGGCTTCATGCGCGGATCCGTCAGGATCACGTGGTAGAACTCTTCCGGCAACTTACCCGCCTGGCCCCGGATGTAGTCAATCGCCTCCCCCACTGTCCAATGCTCGGGCACGGCCACGATCTCTCGCTGCATCAGGCGGCCGGCGGTATCCTCTGGATAGCTCATCGCGGCCTCGACCGCAGCGCGGTCCGCCGGCTCCAGCGCGTCCAGAATCACCTCGGCCTGGGCCTCGTCCGCGTCTTCCAGCAGGTCGACCACATCGTCGGAGTCCAGCTCCCGCACCGCCACGGCGATCTGCGCGTCGGGCAAGAGGTCCAGGACCTTCTCGCGCAGCCCCTCTTCCAGCTCGGACAAGACCTCGCCGTCAATGCCGCTCGACCAATGGGTCAGCCACGCCTCGCGTTCCGCCGAAGAGACCTGCTCCAACAAGTCCGCGATGTCGGCGGGGTGCAGCGGCTCCATCAACGCATCGATGGCGGCCACATCATGGGTCTCGATCGCCTCGCGCAGGTGCGCGCGCAGGGATTTGTCCAAGGCGTAGGCGTCGCGCGCGTCCTCAGCGATTTCTTCGACGTCCAAAGCCATGTGATACCCCCTGTTACGCGCGTATAAACGGACTAACATGGGGGCAGAGCAAGGGCTATCACCCGACCCAGAAAAACCGGAGGCAACCTTGGCAGAGCGACTGATTTTGGGGCAAGTCCTGGCGTTCGAGGGCGATCCTCGGGCGCTGGGGCTGGCGGCCGCGCGTCATGAGGCACGCGGCGGCGTATTGGTCCGCGATGGGCTGATCCGGGCCGTGGGCGACGGTGCAGCCCTGCGCGCGGCCCATCCCGAGGCGCGTATCACCGATCACGGCGACGCGCTGATCCTGCCTGGCTTCATCGATGCCCACGCCCATTATCCCCAAACCGCGATCATCGCGTCGTGGGGAAAGCGCCTGATCGACTGGCTCAATACCTATACCTTTCCCGAGGAGGCGCGGTTCGGCGACACCACCTATGCCACTGATATTGCTGACAGGTATCTGGATCTTGTGACAGCGAATGGCACAACGACCGTTGCCAGTTACTGCACCATTCACCCGGCGTCCGTGGATGCGATCTTCACCGCCGCGCAGGCACGCGGCATGCGGTTCCTGGCAGGCAAGACCTGCATGGATCGCAACGCGCCAGGCAACCTACGCGACACGGCGCAATCGGCCTTTGATGACAGCAGCGCACTGCTGAAGAATTGGCATGGTCGTGGACGGCTCGGTTACATCATCACGCCCAGGTTCTCTCCGACATCCTCGCCCGAGCAACTCAGTGCACTTGGCGCGCTTTGGGCAGACCATCCCGACTGCCTGATGCAAACCCACCTGTCAGAGCAAGTCGATGAGATCGCATGGGTTCGCAGCCTCTACCCGGACGCCCGCGACTACCTCGACACCTATGAAGCCCACGGGCTTCTGGGCGAAAAGGGCGTTTACGGCCACGCGATACATCTGGAGCCCCGTGAAATCGCCCGCCTGCAAGAGGTTGGCGCCGCCCTGGTCCATTGCCCGACCTCAAACACCTTCATCGGATCGGGTCTGTTCGACATGGGGCTTGCCGACACGATGCCCGTGGGCCTGGCGACGGATACCGGCGGCGGATCCAGCTTCTCGATGCTGCGCACCATGGCGGCCGCCTACGAGGTCGGGCAACTGCGCGGCGAAGCATTGCACCCGGCGGAACTTCTTTGGCGTGCCACCGGAGGCTCTGCGGCAGCTCTGCACCTGCAGGACAAAATCGGTCGCCTCGCGCCGGGGATCGAGGCGGACCTCTGCGTCCTCGACCTTGCCTCAACGCCTGCGATAGCCCAACGCCAAGCACGCGCCAAAACGATATGGGAGGCCGTCTTTCCCACCATCATGATGGGCGACGACCGCGCCATCGCGCAGACTTACATTGCAGGAGAGCCGGTGAAAGCCGTCTAAACCGCGTCTTGCACCGCACCGACGATATCGTCAACGACCGCCGTCATCAGGGCTTCATCCTCGGCCTCGGCCATGACACGAATCAAAGGTTCCGTCCCCGATTTACGGATCAACAGCCGTCCCGCGCCTTTCAACCGCGCCTCGCCTGCCGCAATGGCGGCCTGCACGGCGGGCGCGTCCAGCGGGGTCGCACCGCGCTCGAAGCGGACGTTCTTCAACACCTGTGGCACGGTCTCGAAATTATGGGCAAGGGCGCTGGCGGGCTGGTTCGTGCGGACCATCTCGGCCAGGAATTGCAGGCCCGCGATCAACCCATCGCCGGTGGTAGCGTAGTCGGTCATCACGATGTGGCCCGATTGCTCACCGCCCAGATTGAAGCCACCCAAACGCATCGCCTCGACAACGTGGCGGTCGCCTACCGCCGTGCGGTGCAGTGCGATGTCACTTTCCGCCAAGAACCGCTCCAGCCCGAGGTTGGACATCACCGTTGCTGCCAAGGTGCGCCCCTGCAATCGCCCCTCATTGGCCCAACGTTTGGCAAACAAGGCCATGATCTGGTCGCCGTCGGCAATGGCCCCGGTCTCGTCGATCAAGATCACCCGATCCGCATCCCCGTCGAGGCAGATCCCCACATCGGCGCCCACCTCGCGGATTTTCTCCACCGCCGCCTCGGGCCTGGTCGAGCCGCAGCCGAGGTTGATGTTCAAACCGTTGGGCTCCACGCCAATGCTCACGACTTCGGCACCCAATTCCCAAAGCACGGCAGGCGCTGCTTTGTAGGCGGCACCATTGGCGCAATCGATCACGACCTTCAGTCCGTCAAGCCACAGATCCGTCGGGAAGGTTGATTTCACCCTCTCCAGATAACGGAACAAACCGTCGTCAATACGCTTGGCGCGTCCGATGCTGGTGGCCTGCACGGGCTCCACCCCGTCAAGCGTCATCGCCTCTATCGCCAGTTCGGCGTCATCGTTCAACTTGAACCCGTCAGGTCCAAAAAACTTGATGCCATTGTCCACCGCCGGGTTGTGGCTGGCCGAGATCATCACACCGACGTCGGCACGCATGGAGTGCGTCAGCATTCCCACAGCGGGTGTCGGTACCGGCCCCAGCAGCAGCACATTCATCCCCGTCGAGGTGAAGCCCGCCGTCAGCGCGTTTTCGATCATGTAGCCCGACAGACGCGTGTCCTTGCCGATCACCACACGGTGCGCGGCGGACCCGTCGCGGCGGAAGAACCGCCCCGCCGCAGCCCCCATCTTCAACGCCATCTCGGCGGTCATAGGGTAAGTATTGGCTTGGCCCCTGACACCGTCCGTGCCGAATAGTTTCCGCGACATGATTCGCCTCACCTTATCAAAAATGTTTTTTTACAGTTTGTTATGTGCTGCACGCCAAAGCGCCACCGCCTGTCTGTGCAGGTCTATATCATGGACGCGCAGCACTTGTACGCCCTGGCTCAACGCCCATAGGCCAAGCCCCGCCGATCCGGGTCCGCGCCGGTCCGCCTGCGGCTCGGCGCCCAAGGTGCCGATGAAGCCCTTGCGTGAAACGCCAAGCAAGATCGCGCAGCCAAGACTGTGGAACAATGAGATCCGCTGGATCAGCGCCAGGTTCTGGGCCTGGGTCTTGCCAAATCCAATGCCAGGATCGACCACGATCTTGTCACGACGTACGCCTGCCGCCTCGGCCTGCGCAATCGCCGCATTCAAGCCGTCATAAACATCCAGAAGCACGTCGCCATAGGCGGTTTCCGCCGCAGCCTGCATCGTCTGGGGCGTCGCGATGGAGTGCATCAGGATCAGCGGCGCACCTGTATCAGCCGCAACATCGGCCAGCCGTGGGTCAAACCGCAGGCCCGAGACGTCGTTCAGGATCGCCGCGCCCGCCGCCATACCCGCCTCGGCCACCGCCGCCTTGCGGGTGTCGAGGCTGATCACGATGCCCGTCCCGCGCAGGGCCTCGATCACCGGAGCCGTGCGGGCGATCTCTTCTTGGACCGCCACGTCGTCCGCTCCGGGACGTGTGGATTCCCCCCCGATATCAATCAGATCAGCGCCCTCGGCGACCATTTGATGGGCATGGGCCAGCGCCGTTTTCAGGCCCCCGAACCGCCCCCCGTCCGAAAAACTATCGGGCGTCGTGTTCAATATCCCCATCAAGCGCGGCTTATCTAAGCTCAGACCGGCCAGATCCGCCCGCAGAGCACTGATATTGTGCAAGGTTTTCTCTGGCACGTCGGTCACAGGCACGATGCGCGGCGGGGCGGTGCGGCTCAGACATTCAACGCGGTCGAACCACGCCGCGCCGCCGGCAATCGACAAGCCCGCCTTGGGGCGGGCGGGGTCGAGGCTGGGGATGGGGCGCCAGTAACAAGTCATGCCACGCCGTACCGCGCGCGCTGCGATGGCACAAGCGGCGGAAAAGTCATTTCATTTTCAGTGAAACCGGGGGTCGCACCCCGGCGGTTTCTCTGCCACGATTGGTTATGGACCACGACACACCGCCTTTCCGGACCCTGCGCTTGACCGGGCGCCCACCTGCCCCGCAGGCTCTGCCGCTTTATGGCCGTCTTTTCCCCGACAGCGGACATGACGACCTGAACCGCGACCAACAGGACTGGGCGCGCCATGCGATTGCCCCGTGGACGCTGACCCATGCGGGCCACGACGTCGGGGTTGGGGGGTTCCGCATCGGCTTTGCCGAGGAAGGGTTGGAGGTTCTTTTCCATTTTATTCCAGAGGTTTGGGGCCAAGGCTTGGCGAGCGAGTTCCTCGCGGCCGCCCTTGATCACGCCCGCACCGTCCTGCGCGAAGAACGGTTCTTCGGCACGGTCGCCCATGACGACACCGCGTCCCGGCGGGTGATGGAGAAGGCCGGATTTCAGCCGATCCCGGATGAAGGCACCGCGCGCCTCTTGATGCGGCTTACGTAAGATCGGGCATCGCATCGGCGGCCAAAGCCTCCGCGCCCGGCCCGCCGATGGAGATGACGCGCTGCGCTTCAAATGCCTCTGCCAGCCAACGGGACAACGCCACCGGGTCCGTCACGTCCGTTCCCGGCCCCTCCACCGCGTCGAGCACCAGTTTCGACGGCGCCCAGACGCTGATCTTGCCTTGCCGCATCGCCCAATCAAGTTCGGTCCGGCTTTCAACAACCACGCAACGCGGGTCGCGTGCGGCCAGAACCCACGCCGATTGCTCGATCGCCAGAAGCGCGATGCGCCGTTGTGGCATGGCGTGATCGGCCAGGGGCGACGGCAGGTTCGGCTTATCCACGCACAAGATCAGCGGCGCGTCCGTCCGCGCCAACGCATCCAGAAGGTGTGATAAATCAGGACGATGTATTGCCGCATCCGAGAGGTAGACCACAATCGGATGGGGCGCGGCGTCGGCCAAAAGGCGCACGCGGCGCCGCTCTTGGGGCGCCTCCCGCAAGATCTCGACCCCTAACGTGTAGGGGCCGCGGTCCAATTTGCCGATGCGCACGAAGACTCGCGCCGCCAGCGGATGCTCCAGAATGCCGTCGGCAATGCGCGCGGCAAGCGTCTCCAGCAGGTTGACCCTCTCCGCCGCCAGGGCCGCGTCGATCACTTCGGAAATCGTGTCGTAGCTCAGGATCCGGTCCACGTCATCGGTGGCGCTTTCGGCCCGCGTCTCCACCTCGACGACGACGTCGAATTGGATCTTCTGGGTCACGCCCCGCTCGGCCTGAAACGCCCCGATCTCGACCTCGCGGATATGGTCCGTCATCGAAATCCGGTCGCGCGGCGTGTCAGCGGCGGTGGCCTTCGCCCGCTCGGACGGGTGGCTGAAGGCTTGTGTGATCTCGTCGGTCATAGCAGGTCCCCAAGTACGGTTTGGGGCCGTCTATCACAGGCACCGGCCTCGGAAAGGGCCAGCTTCCGGCGTCCATGGGTCAAAAGCCGACGCCCGTCAGTATTGTTGGCGATAGAAGCGGTGAATCCCGATCTCGGTGGTGCGCGGGTAGACGCTGGCCCACCGGGGGTTGACCCAATCGGCGTGATAATGCGTGGCACCCGCCGTCAGGTCCCGCGGCGCGCCGTCGATCATGATGCGTGCGATGTGCCCTAGACGATGCATGGCGGCCGCATCGCTCATCTCTTCCGAGCGACCATCGCAGGTATAGGTGAATTGGCAGGCGAATTGGCGGCCGGTTCCTTGGGTGATCACGCCGCAGATCGTGTCCGGATAATTCGCGGCATCAACGCGGTTCAGGATCACTTCGGCAACGGCATATTGGCCTTCGATCGGCTCCCCGCGCGCTTCGAAATAGAGCGCTTCGGTCAGGCACTGCCATTGGGCGCCGCCGCGGGGCGCGCGCAGGGCGTCCAACTCGGCCACATCCATGATGCGGCGGTCATTTTGCGCCCGTTCCGCATCAAACGCCGACCCGATCCGGCGCAACCGGCTGGCCGACAGACCGGACAGAGACGCCGCCTCCATCCCCATCAATTGATCCAGAACGCCCGAGAGGCCATTGGCCGAGGCCGATGTGCCAAGCGTCACATCCATCGCCGACACATTCTGCGCAACAGCACCTGTCGCTGCACACATCGCCATGATGCCTGCGGCAATCGCAGACAGAGACCGTACCTTCATCACTGCACCCTTCCAACGGAAATTTCGGGCTCCATTCTGATGCGAAGCCTCGCCGATCTTCTTTGCGGGGTGGTTAACCGATTTTAAGAAAATGACAAAACGCGCCCTGAATCCTGCGCAAACGCCGGAAGCGACCGCAAGATTTAGTCATTCCCGTTAAAGTTAAGCTTTAATGTCGCCACTCAATCCATTGTCTTTAATAGCAAATTGAGCGGCGGCAAGCTTTGCGACGGGAACCCGGAACGGAGAGCAGGAAACATAGTCAAACCCCGCCTTGCGCGAAAAGTCGACCGAGTCCGGATGACCGCCGTGTTCGCCGCACAGCGCAAGCGTCAGATCCGGGCGTGCCGTGCGGCCCCGCTCTGCCCCCAGATGCATCAATTCGCCCACGCCGTCTATGTCGAGCTGCCGGAACGGGTCTTCTGGATAGACCCCCTGTTGCACATAAGCCGACATGAACCGCCCCGCGTCATCACGCGACAGGCCATAGGTCATCTGGGTCAAATCGTTGGTTCCAAATGACAAAAATGCTGCATGTTCGGCAATTTCCCCGGCGCGCAGGGCCGCGCGCGGTGTTTCCACCATGACGCCAAGACGGTAGGTGAAATCACTGCCTGTCTTGGACCGGACCTCGGACGCGATGGCATCGACGGAGGCTTTCACCAATTCCACCTCGCGACGGGCAGAGACCAGCGGGATCATGATCTCCGGCACCACCGGCGCCCCCTTTCTGGACGACGTCACCGTCGCCTCAAAAATCGCACGGGCCTGCATTTCATAGATCTCGGGAACGGTAATGCCCAACCGGACCCCGCGCATCCCCAGCATCGGGTTGAATTCCTGAAGCGCCTCGATCCGCTGCGCCACCCGGCTCACGGGCAGATCCAACGCCTCGGCAAGCGCACGGATGCCGTCGCGATCACGGGGCAGAAATTCGTGCAGGGGCGGGTCGAAGAGGCGGATCGTGACGGGCTGCCCCTTCATCAACTCGAACAGCTGGATGAAGTCGTCGCGCTGCATCGGTAACAGACGGTCCAGCGAGGCGGCACGATCGCCTGCGTTTTCGGCAAAGATCATCTCGCGCATCACCGTCATGCGATTGCTGTCGAAGAACATGTGCTCGGTCCGGCACAAGCCAATGCCATCGACCCCGAAGCGCTGCGCCATGGCGGCATCCTCAGGCGTGTCGGCATTGGCGCGAATACCGATATCACGGAATTCGTCGGCCCATTCCATCAGTGTGGCAAAGGCCCCGCCTAGTGCCGGTTCCACCATCTCGGCCGCGCCCACGAGGACTTCCCCGGCAGAGCCGTCGAGCGTGATGATATCCCCCTCATGGAACACCTTACGCCCCGGAACGGTGACGGTTTTCTTGCGATGATCGAGCTGTAGTTGCGTGGCACCGGCCACACAGGGCAGACCCAAACCGCGTGCAATCACCGCCGCGTGGGAGGTCACGCCGCCGCGTTCCGTCAGGATCGCCTGGGCCGCGTGCATGCCGCGAATATCCTCGGGCGAGGTCTCTCGGCGCACCAGAATACAGGGCTCGCCCCGGGCGCTGGCGGCTTGCGCCGCCGCAGCCGAGAACACGATCTTGCCAGTCGCCGCCCCCGGCGCGGCCGGGATGCCCGTGGTCAACACATCGCGCACGGCACCCGCTTTCACCTGCCGGTGCAACAACCCGTTGAGCGTGAACGGCGGAATCCGAAGCAGCGCTTCTTCGCGCGGGATCACGCCGTCGTTGGCCAAGGCCACGGCAATCTCGACCTCGGCGCGCGCCGAGCGGGGCGTCCGCACCGCGTCGAGGATCGACAAGGCGCCGTCCATCAGCGTGAATTCGATCTGCATTTCCTCGCGCAGCCGCATCCGCATCAGCCCGTGAGCATCGCGCAGGGCCTGCACCTGGTCGGGGGCCACATCCTCCAGAGCGGGTCCGCGCGGATCGCTTTCAATGAATTGTGCCGCGCCCTCGGTCAGGGCCTGACGCCCCTGCCCGCGCGGAAGATAACGGCCGGTGATTTGCGGCTCTCCGGTATCGCTTGAGACGAACTGCACCACCCCCGCGCCGGAGATTCCGCCGCCAAAGGTTCCGGGCGCCGGCCCTAGTGCCATCTGTTGAACCACCAGCCCCAGCCCCGCATCAGCAGGCGCACCCTGGGCCTGACGCAACAGGCGAGCCGTCGTGCCCTCCCACGCCCGCGCCATGGAGCGCAGAACCTCGGCCAGTTGCACCGTGGTGTCCTGGGGAAACGCCTCCTCCATCTCGGCCTCATAGGCCTGTTTGGCAAGGCGTGGCGTGATCGGGTTTTCGAACTCCTCGGCGTCCAACCGGTGCACATCCACGGCGTAGGAGCGGATGAAGCCGGTGTAGACCGCGCCCGCGACATCTGGGCCATGGGTCTTGGCCAATGCATCGGCCGTCGCGTCACACATGCCGACGTTCAGGATCGTGCCCGGCCCGCCCCAATCCGACGTCTCCGACGACGAGCGCACCGACAGCAGCGCCCCGGGACCGAAAATGCCGACAAGGGCCGCCAGATCTGGCATCTTGCCGTCGGCGATGGCGCGCACGGTGTCGAAGCTTAGCGCGACCGTATGGGGCACCGGCATCTCCAGCCGCGCGAGGCGCTGCAGGCATTTCGCACGGTTGCCGTGCCGATGCGTGCGAATATCGGCGGTCGGCGTGATCTCGGTGAAATCGGGCGTGGTAAGCATGGGACCGGGGCTCAAGTATTGATATCCCCGGAAGATACAACCCGAAGGGTGTGTGTCCAGTTAAGCGGGCCGCTTTAAGACAGTTTACCGCAGAGGTGTTGCTGCATCGCGGCGAGCGGACCCTGCGCCCTACCCCTCGATTTTCCCCAGATCCGCGACTGATCCACAAATCTCTGCTATATCGTGAAGCAAATTCAGACGGTTGCGGCGGATGATATCATTGTCGGCATTGACCTGGACGGCCTCGAAGAAGGCATCGATGGGCGCACGCAGCTTGGCCATTTCAGTCATCGCGTCTTCAAACCGTTCCTCGGCCAATGCTGGCGCAATGGCTTTCCGAGCCCCCTCAAGGGCGGCGAACAGTGCGCGCTCCTCGTCGGTTTCCGCGTATTTGACATCCGCGCCATAGCGATATTCGACGCCGTCCTTCTGTTCGGCCTGGGCCAGGATATTGGCCGAGCGCTTGTAGCCCTGGATCAGGTTCTCGCCGTCCGGGGTGTCGAGGAAGGCTTGCAAGGCGCGGGCGCGGGCGACGACGAGGGTAAGGTCGTCGGTCGGCGGCATGGAAAGCGCCGCGTCGATAACGTCATGGCGGATGTTTTCGGCCTTGAGGTGGACCTTGAGGCGATCGTGGAAGAAGGCGAGGAGGTCTTGAGAAATCTCTGGCACAAACTTCTTGGCGTCCCTGACAATGTCTTCCTCAATCTCTGGGGATATTCTCTCGAAATACTCGTCGATCTCATCAGAAATGAAGTCGTAACCTTCCGCGTGGGCTGCTCGAGCAAACTTCTCAAACGGTTGCTTTTCGCTTCCAAACTTCGCGAGTCCAAATCGAAAACTCACTTCACTCTTAATGAGTTTGAACAATTCGACGCGGTGACCCGACGACAAAACAATCCGAATAACCCCCAACGCCGCGCGCCGCAGCGCGAACGGATCTTTTGACCCCGTGGGCTTCTCGTCAATCGCCCAGAACCCCGTCAGCAGGTCCAGCTTGTCGGCCAGCGCGACGGCCACCGAAAGCGGCGCTGTCGGCACGTCATCCGTCGGGCCCAAAGGCGCGTAGTGCTCTTCAGCCACCGCCGCGATGGCCGGGTCCAGCCCGGCCTCCAGCGCGTAGTATTTGCCCATCGTGCCTTGCAGTTCAGGGAACTCGAAGACCATTTCCGAGGACAGATCGGCCTTTGCAATCCGCGCCGCCGTTTCCGCTGCCGTGGGGTCCGCGCCGACCATTGACGCGATCTCTCGCGCCAAGGCCGCGATGCGCTCCACCCGCTCGGCCTGGCTCCCCAAACGCCGCTCGAACGTCACGTTTTCCAACGCTTTGCGCCATGCGTCCATGCCATCTCGAGCGACGCGCAAGTCGTTGTCCCAGAAGAACTTTCCGTCCGCCAGACGGGCGAACAGGACCTTGGCGTTGCCGGCGATGATCGTCTCGCCGTGGTCCGCCGTCTCGCGGTTGGCGACAGTAATGAACCGCTCAATCCGGCCCGTTGCCGGATTGCGGACCGAGAAAAACTTCTGGTGCTCACGCATGGAGGTTTGAAGCACCTCCGCCGGAAGCCCGAGGAAATCCTCGGCAATCTCGCCCATCAGCACGACGGGCCATTCCACGAGGCCCGCGACCTCAGCCAGAAGGCCCGCATCTTCCACAACCTCCAACCCTGCCGCGAAGGCCATATTGGTGGCATCGTGCCAGATCGCGTCGGATCGGTCCTGCGCGGACAGTACCACCTTCGCCGCACGCAACTTCGCCGAGTAATCCTCAAAGGAGGAGACCGTAAAACGCCCCGGCGCCATGAAGCGATGGCCTTCCGTGGTGTTGCCCGCCGCGATGCCGTCCACGTCGAACGGCACGACTTCGGCGCCGTCTTCGCGGGTCAAAAGGCACAGGATAGACTGCAACGGCCGCACCCAACGCAGGCTGCCCGTGCCCCAGCGCATCGACTTGGGCCAAGGGAAATTGCGGATCACCTGTGGGATCACGTCCGCGATGATGTCAGCCGCCGGGCGGCCTTGGGTCGTGACCTTCGCGTAATAGAAGCTGCCCTTCTTCTCTTCGCGCTCTTCCAGATCGCCGCGTGCGACCCCTGCGCCCCGCAGAAAGCCTTCCAACGCCTTTTCCGGTGCGCCCACCTTGGGGCCCCGGCGTTCTTCCACCGTTGTGGGCGAGGCGTCATTCAAACCTTCCAGCGCCAGGACAAGGCGGCGGGGCGTCACGAAGGTGCCGGCGGACGCGTAGGTCAACCCGGCCTCGACCAGGCCGTCGGTCACCAGCCGCTTGAGGTCCGCAGCGGCGCGCGCCTGCATGCGGGCGGGGATTTCCTCGGAGAAGAGTTCCAACAGAAGATCAGGCATGGGACTTACTCCAAAGTGCCGTTGAGTTGCGTCCAGGCGTAGCCGCGCCCGTCGGGAAAGATGGCCACCACGCGGTCAACGCCGCGCGCAATTTCGCGGGTGGCAAGATAGGCTTGTGCCTCTCCGGCCTCCAGCGCTGAGCCGATGGCTTCTGCATCGAAGCAGTTGAACCATCGCGGCGCCGTCAGCGGCGTGGGCGTATCATAGGCCATCGCATCAGACTGAAAGCGCTCAAGAATTTCGCCAGACAGCCCAAAGCACGCCCGGAACCGTAGCGGAGAGGTATCGGCGTCGATGGCTTGCGCGGCATCCAGGGCCAGGTCGATCTCTGCCCCGCTTGCCAGCGTGATCGGCAGCACATTCAAATCCACACGCTCATAGTAGGCGCGCACAACGAACCACCAGAGCGCCGCGCCGAAAAGCACTGTCACTCCCAGGATCACAATAACGATGAGGCGGCCTGCGGTCATTGGACCTCCGCCCCGCCCGCCGCTGTCTGCACGAAGGCATCGGCGCACATCTTCGTCAGCGTGCGCACACGACCGATGTAGGCTTGGCGTTCGGTGACGGAAATCACGCCGCGCGCGTCCAGAAGGTTGAACAGATGGCTGGCCTTGATCGCCTGATCATAGGCCGGGTGCACCATGATGATGTGCTTGCCGGTCTTGGGATCGACGGCCTCATGGTCCAGCAATTGCTGGCACTCGGCCTCGGCGTCCTCGAAATGGCGCAAAAGCGCCTCCGTGGTGGCGGCATCGAAATTGTGGCGCGAGTATTCTTCCTCGGTCTGGCGGAACACATCGCCATAACTCAGCGGAATGGGCGCGTCGGGATCGTTGTAGGGCATGTCCATGACGTGATCGATGCCAAGGATGTAGATCGCCAGACGCTCCAACCCATAGGTCAACTCGCCCGAGACAGGGTGGCAATCATGGCCGCCCACCTGCTGGAAATAGGTGAACTGCGACACTTCCATGCCGTCGCACCAGACCTCCCACCCCAGGCCCCATGCGCCAAGCGTCGGGCTTTCCCAATCGTCCTCTACAAAACGGATGTCGTGCAGATCGGTGTCGATGCCGATGGCACGCAAAGAGCCAAGGTAGAGGTCTTGCAAGTCAGGCGGCGACGGTTTGATGATCACCTGGTACTGGTAATAGTGCTGTAACCGGTTCGGATTTTCGCCATAGCGCCCGTCCGTCGGGCGGCGCGAGGGCTGCACGTAGGCCGCCGTCCACGGTTTGGACCCCAACGAGCGCAGGGTTGTGGCGGGGTGGAACGTACCCGCACCGACCTCCATGTCATAAGGCTGCATGATCGCGCTGCCCTTGCCCGCCCAGTAGGCTTGCAAGCGCAGAATGATCTCCTGGAAGGACCGGGGGCGGGTGGGCTCTGTCATCTTGAAGGGCTCCGGGTGGGATGATTTGGCGCGATGACTAGACGGGGTGGGGGCCGTGGTCAATCAAAGGGGAAGGAATGGCGCGCGGCGGTCGGCAATGCCCCTGCCCCGGCCGCGCCAAATGGATGGCAGCGTCAACCACCTGCCGCATCTGTGCCACGCCCCGGCGCGGGACATGTGGAAAACTATTGCAAAACAGGGTGCAATCGACGCAAAGCGTGGATAAGTTGCCGCTTGGGCCGCATATAGCGCGGCTCATGCGCACATTAGAATTAAAGACAGGGTTTCGGGTTAGACATGGCGATGCGGTTTTTGCAGGGTTTCTTGGCCCTTGTTTTTGTGGTTTTCGGGGTGATCGGCGGGCTCAGCAGCAGCGCCCAGGCGCAGAACCAGGTTTGGGTCCAGATCGAGGCGCATCCCAACCTCACCACGGCAGAGCAGCGTGTGCGCGCCTACTCGCAACTGGTGGAAAACGTGAATGGATTTCGCGCGACCACGGGCCTTTATGCGGTGGCTTTGGGCCCCTACGACCCCGATACGGGTCGGCTGGTGTTGCAACAGCTTCTGGGCCAGGGCCTGATCCCGCGCGACAGTTTCCTTGAGGACGGTGATCTTTACGCGACACAGTTCTTCCCCGTAGCGGCAAGCGCGTTGGAAGAGGCCCCTGAAACCCCGGCAGAAACAGCGACCGAGACGCCGGTCGAGGAAGTTGCAGCCCCCGTCGTGCTGGACGAGACCCCGCAAGAGGCGCGCCAGTCCGAGGCCCAATTGACCCGTGAGGAACGCGACCAGTTGCAAATCGCCCTGCAATGGTTCGGCTTCTACACCGGCGGCATCGACGGCGCCTTTGGCCCCGGCACCCGCGGCTCCATGCAGGCCTATCAGACCGACCGCGGGATGGAGCCTACTGGCATCCTGACAACGCGCCAGCGCGCCCAATTGCTGGACGAATACCAAGGCGAGTTAAGCGCGCTTGGCATGCGCAACGTGCTGGACCAGCGCGCAGGCATTCAGATGGACCTGCCCATGGCGATGGTTCGCTTTGACAGCTACAACTTCCCCTTCGCCCAATATGAAGAGGTGAACGACAGCGGCGTCCGCGTCATGTTGATCAGCCAGCCCGGCGATCGCGCCACGCTTTTCGGCCTCTATGAGATCATGCAGACCCTCGACATCGTGCCGCTGGAAGGCGCGCGCGAACGCGGCAGTGACAGGTTCACGCTGACCGGCCAATCCGCCACCCTGCGCAGCCATACCGAGGCCCGCCTTGTAGGCGGTGCCGTCAAGGGCTTCACCCTGATCTGGGAACCCTCTGCCGACGCCCAAATGGAGCGTGTCCTGCCGATGATGCAATCCAGCTTCGCCGCCGTCGACGGCACGTTGGATCCCGCCGCCGTGCCCGAGGGCCTGGACGAGAGCATCGACATGGTTTCGGGCCTGACGGTGCGCCGCCCCGATATCGTGCGTACGGGCTTCTTTCTCGACAGCCAGGGCACGGTCCTGACGACCACGGAAGTCGCCGGCCAATGCGGTCAGATCCTGATCGACAATGCCTATGAGGCAACTGTCAGCTACCGCGACGACGCCCTTGGCATTGCCGTTTTGACGCCAAGTCAAGCGCTTGCCCCCTTGGGATTTGCGCAATTGGCGGCGGATCCCGCGCGTCTACGGGCCGATATCGCCGTGGCCGGCTACCCCTTCGGCGGCGCGTTGTCTTCCGCCTCGACGTCGTTCGGCTCGCTGGCCGAGCTGAGCGGCGTAAACGGAGAGGACACGGTCCAACGCCTGTCTGTGAATACTGCCGATACAGAGGCCGGTGGCCCGGTCCTCGATCTCTCGGGCAATGTCATCGGCATGGTTCTGCCAGGCGTTGTCGGCGACCGCACCTTGCCCTCTGACGTAACCCTCGCGTTGCGGGCCGATCAACTGATCGGCGAGTTGCAGGCGGCGGGTGTCAGCGTGACGCTGGCGCAGCCCACCGGTGTGCTCAACCGCGAGAACGTCAGCCGCGAAGCGCAGGACATGACGGTGCGCGTCAGCTGCTGGAACTAAGCGGACGCCCCAAGCCCCCTCGGGCGGCCCGGAACGCGTTTCGGCAAGGATTGAAACAATCGGCCGGACCCCATGTCGGGGCTCCGGCCGTTTTATTTGCACGTGCCCGATCGCGCCCTTCCCCTTGCAGCCCCCCGATATATGTTGCATCCCGACGCGACGAAAAATCATAGAGATTGAGGGCACCATGGCCGACGGCACCAGCTTGAGCATCGATGCAAAACCCACCGAGGAATACTCGGTCCGTGAGGTCTTCGGCATCGATTCCGATATGAAAGTAAAGGGTTTTGCCGAGCCGACAGACCGCGTCCCCGAGATCGATTCGACCTATAAATTCGACCCCGACACGACCTTGGCGATCCTGGCAGGCTTCGGCTGGAACCGCCGCGTGATGGTGCAGGGTTACCACGGAACGGGTAAATCCACGCACATCGAACAGGTCGGCGCGCGCCTGAACTGGCCGACGGTGCGGGTGAACCTCGACAGTCACATCTCCCGGATCGACCTGATCGGCAAGGATGCGATCAAGCTGCGCGACGGCAAGCAAGTGACGGAATTCCATGAAGGAATCCTGCCATGGGCCCTGCGCAACCCGGTTGCGATCGTGTTCGACGAATATGACGCGGGCCGCGCCGACGTGATGTTCGTGATCCAGCGCGTGTTAGAGACGGACGGCAAACTGACGCTGATGGACCAGAACGAGATTATCACGCCGAACCCTTTTTTCCGTTTGTTTGCAACGGCTAATACCGTGGGTCTGGGCGACACGACCGGCCTCTACCACGGCACCCAGCAGATCAACCAGGCGCAGATGGACCGCTGGAGCCTTGTGGCGACGTTGAACTATCTGTCTCACGATGCAGAGGTGAACATCGTTTTGGCCAAGCAGCCCCATTACAACACCGAGGCAGGCCGCAAGACGATGAACCAGATGGTTACCGTGGCCGATCTGACGCGCACCGCCTTCATGAACGGCGAACTCAGCACCGTGATGTCGCCCCGGACGGTCATCAACTGGGCTCAGAACGCCGAGATCTTCCGCGACGTGGGCTACGCTTTCCGCGTGTCTTTCCTCAACAAATGCGATGAGTTGGAGCGTCAGACGGTGGCCGAGTTCTACCAGCGCTGCTTCGATGAAGAGCTGCCCGAAAGCGCGGCATCGATGTCGCTTGGCTGATGCAAGCAGGACCAAACCCCGCCGCCCCGTGGCGTGGTGGGTCTTGGTCACCTTCGTCTGCCTGATGACCCTGCAAACCGGGCCTGTCCTCTATATCGCGGTCGAGCAGGACCGCTTGGCAGGCTTCGATTGGGCGGGCTTCACAGGCTACTCCCTCGGTTATGTGGCGGTGCCCATGGCGGTTGGCTGTTTGGGCCTCCTCTACCGCCGCCGGGCGGGACCAGCTTTTTTTCTTGTGTCGGTCGTCGTGTTTTTCTTTGCCAGCTTCGGCAATCTGGCGACCTATTGAGACGACGGCATGGTCCTGCGGGACCAAGGCGAAGCTATTTCCCCTCGACGACGCCAGCGTCCCGTGGCCTAATCCTGCCGTGAAACGCCTTGTTCTTCTGCCCCTCCTGCCCGCGGTGGCCGCCTTGGTCGCGTGCGCGCCCACCTATTCACCCGGCCAGTCCGTGACACTGGCCGATGGGGAGATCTGTACCGTGCTTGGCCGCGTGTCCCAAGGCACACGGCTCGATTGCCCGACCCGCGGCGTCATCGTGGCGGACATTCAAACGCCAAACATCAACGAGCAACTCAACCCGGAAATCGCCCCCGGCATCCAGTTGAGCGATGTGCCCGGCGTGCCCAACATCCCCGTTATCCCGCTGACCCAGGCCGAGGCTGAATGCCGTGCGGGGCAATACGCTCAGAACCGGGTGCGCGGCGCCGCCGAAGGGGCGGTGCTGGGGGCGATCGGCCTGCCCGGTAACACCCTGGGCATCATCCGTCGCAGCCAGCGCATCGCCGCCCGGATCGAGGGCCGCCCCAACGCCGCCACGGCAGATCCCTGCGCCAACCTCTGATCCCCGCGCAAACAGGAATTTGCAAATTCCTGCCAACGCCCTTGCAAGGGCGTTTTTCAGAGCCTTGCAAGGCTCTGGTCAGGCTTTTGCAAAAGCCTGGGGCGCGCGGCCCGTTGACGTCACGCGCGCGCCCGTCCATCGTCGCGCCATGATTGATCCAGCTCCCGACGCCATCGCGGCGGCCGCCCCGCTCATCGCCCCGTTCATTCGGCACACGCCCATCCTGGCGGTCGAAGCCAAGGCGCTCGGGCTACCGGGCCCCATCACTTTCAAGCTGGAACACACCCAGATCACCGGCTCGTTCAAACTACGCGGTGCCTTCTTCAACATGCTCACCCGCGAGGTACCGAGCGCGGGCGTCGTTGCGGCCTCGGGCGGAAACCACGGCGCTGCGGTGGCTTACGCGGCCACGGCCCTGGGGCACAAGAGCCGCATCTTCGTGCCCGCCGCTATCGCCAAAGTAGAGAAGCTCGCGCGGATGCGGGCCTTCGGCGCCGAGGTCATCCTCACGGAGGGCTCTGTCGGCGCTTGCATGGAAGAATATGCCGCCTACGCCCAGACGTCCGGCGCGCTCTCCGTCCATCCCTATGACACCATCCCGACCCTGACCGGCCAAGGCACCCTCGCACGCGAGATCGAGGCGCAGATGGGTGACCTCGATACCGTGATCGTTGCCACAGGCGGCGGCGGTTTGATCGGCGGCGTCTCGGCCTGGTTGCGGGACCGGGTGAAGATCGTCTCGGTCGAGACGGAAGGGACGAACACGCTGGAAAAGTCCCTGCGCGAAGGCCCGGACATCGACGTTCCTGCCAGCGGCATCGCGGCGGGTTCCCTCGGCGGGCCACGGCTTGGGGTGGACAGCTATACGTTGATCAAGGCCTTCGTGGACGAAGCGCTTGTTATTCCGGACACGGAGGTGTTCAACGCCGCCGCCCGCCTCTGGGACGCCACCCGCCTGATTGGAGAGCCGGGGGCTGCGGTGGCGCTGGCGGCCCTGACCTCGGCCGCTTACATGCCCGAAAAGGACGAACGCGTCTGCGTGATCCTGTGCGGCGGCAATGCGACACCTGACTGGTTCCTTCAGTGAAGCGCCTCGCATGTGCCGCGCTGCTTTGCGGTTCAGGCCCCGCAGTGGCGCAAACCGCGCTTTCTCTGTCCCTTGAGACCACCTTCGCCCCCGTTGAAGAGGTAGAAAGCCTTTCCGACGCCCTCTCCTGCACCGCCCTCTTCCGGTCGATGTCCCTCGTTTTCGGCCCTGAAAGCGACTACTTCGAGACGTTTTGCGCTCGTGAGGGGGTGATGGCTTCCGTCTCTGGCGTGCTTTGGGCCGATAGCCCCCGGGGGGCAGGGCAGTCGCCGGATGAGGTGTTCACGCTCTTGCTGCCGATGATCAATACCGCGACCGACCTCTACGTTGATCATATGGACGCGACGGTAGCCGTCACCGACGCGCCGTTTGACGGTCCGATCCTGGCTCAATTCGACTTCTGCACCGCTTTAGTCGAAGCGCTTCAACGCGACGCAGGGTAACGCCGTCGATCTCCATTCGTGATTTGGACCGCCGTCCCCCCGATGCTAGGCTACCTGCGAGGGGCCGACGCCTGCATGATCGGCCCCCGTAACACGTAAAGGGGAACGATATGCGTCTTGATCTGACGTCTGCTGTGGCGTTGGCCGCAACACTATCCCTGTCGCCGGCCTGGGCCTCGCCGCTGAACTGGCCCGAGGAAGGCGAGGCATTGGCCTTCCATTGCGCCGCCGTCCTGCAAGCCTATGGACATGCCTACGAGGTCGCCGCCGACCTCTCGGGCCAGCCCTCGCTGCCGATGAGTGCGCTGCCTGCGCCGCTTGTTCAATTGGCAGGCGGCAATGCGCGCCTTGCCGATATCGCTGTGCAGGCCGAGGCCTACCACGGACACGCCGAAAGCGTGGCCCGGACCAGCTTTTACCCGACGCTGATGGGCGACGGCACGCCCTATCTTGCCGACGATGGGCGCGAATTGATGGTGGCCGTCCAGACGTGCGTGGCGCAATTCGGCCTCTAGGCTGGACGCAGGGCGGACAATCGGTGATCCTTGAGCCTTTGGTTCAAGGATATTTCAATGCGTCTTGTCATCGTGCCACTGCTCTGCCTGCTCTGCGCGTCTCGCGCCATCGCGCAAACGGAGGCAGAGGCCGCCGTTCTGCCCCGCGTGATCGATATGCTCTGCGTCGACATGATTGAAGCACGTAACGGGTGTGAAACCTTCGTGCTTCTCACCTCGGAGTCCGAGCCCGATACAGCAGATCTGATCATCTTCTCCGACAGACGCGCCCAAGCGCCGCAAGAGATCCTCGGCATCGCTCGTAACATCGCCTTCAACGGTCCGTGGTTCGGTCAAGCGCCCTCACTGTCGCTTGCAGACGATGGATCGGTGCAGGTTCTGGAAGAACAGATCGCCATCGGTCGGTCGCCCTGGACGCAATCGCTCACGATCGATTTCATTGACGGTATGTTCATTGTCTCCGAACGGGGCCACAGCACCTATGATCGCGCGACAGGGGGCGGATTCAATTGCGATGTTGACTTCATGACGGGCGCGTGGGCCATTTCGGCTGATCGCCCGGATCCGGGAAGCGGAGAGACCGTCTATGACGTGTCGGACAGCGGCACGATCCCCCCCGCGCCCATAGCGCTGAGCGACTGGACCTGGACCAGCCCCCTGCCCGTTCCCTGCGCGGACGCGCTGGATGCCTGGTGGGCGGTGGCGCCGTAATCGCGGTATGATCGCAGGCTGGCTCTTGCCCTCTCCCCCCTCTCGGTCCATTTATCGGGGATGAGCAAGTTCAATCCTTCCGATAACCCCGCCGACCCGTTCAAGAAGGCTTTGGCCGATGCGACGCGGGTGATGGCGGATGATCCTGATCTGGCCGTGACCTACACCGTGGACCCGCCGGGGCTGGCGGGCGACTCGGTGCGTTTGCCGCAGGTCAGCCGTCGGATGACCCGCGAAGAGGTCCTGTTGGCCCGTGGCACGGCGGATTCGCTGGCGCTGCGCCACAAATACCACGACCAGGGCACCGCCGCCCGGTATGCGCCGCATGGGGCCATGGCGCGCGACCTGATGGACGCCATGGAAGGCGCGCGGTGTGAGGCGATGGGCGCCCGCGACATGCCGGGCACGGCCGGCAACATCGATGCGAAAATCGGCAATGAGGCGCGTCGCAAGGGCTATGGCGAGATCCGCGATGCCTCGGACGCGCCGCTGTCGACGGCGGCGGGCTACCTGATCCGCCACCTTGCTACCGGCCGCGATCTGCCGCCCGAGGCCGCCAACGTGATGGAGCTTTGGCGCGGGTTCATCGAGGACCGCTGCGACACCACGCTGGAAAATCTTGGCGATGTTCTTTCCAACCAGACCGCTTTCGCGAAGTTTGCGCGGCAGTTGATCGATGATCTGGGCTACGGCGATCAATTGGGCGACGATCCCGACGACATGGACGACGAGGCCGAGGACGACGCGGGCGAAGACAGCGAAGACGACGCGCCCGACAGCACCGGCGAAGACGACAACGACGATGAAGAGGCAGAGGCCTCTCCAGAGCAGTCGCAGGAAGAGCAGCAAGACGCCTCTCAGGCTCAGGTCGAGATGGATGAAAACGGCGACATGGAGGAAGCCGAGGAGCAGGAACTGCCCGACGGTGAAGCGCCACAGGAACCTCTGCCGCCGATGCCGCACTCGGACGCGGACCCCGATTACATCGTGTTCTCGACCGAGAACGACGAGGAAATCGCAGCCGAGGAACTGGCCGAGCCGCAAGAGCTGGAACGGCTGCGCGCCTATCTGGATCAGCAGTTGGACCCCTTGAAAGGGGCCGTATCGCGCTTGGCCAACAAATTGCAGCGCCGCTTGCAGGCGCAACAGAACCGCAGTTGGGAATTTGACCGCGAAGAGGGCATCTTGGACGCGGGCCGCCTGGCGCGTGTGGTCGCCAACCCGACGACGCCGCTGTCGTTCAAGGTCGAACACGACACGGAATTCCGCGACACGGTAGTGACGCTTTTGCTGGATAACTCCGGCTCCATGCGCGGTCGACCGATCTCGATCGCGGCGATTTGTGCCGATGTTCTGGCGCGGACGCTGGAGCGGTGCGGCGTGAAGGTGGAGATTCTGGGCTTCACCACGCGGGCCTGGAAGGGCGGGCGTGCGCGGGAAGAATGGTTGGGCCAAGGCCGCCCGCAACAGCCCGGGCGCCTGAATGACCTGCGCCATATCATCTACAAGTCAGCGGATGCGCCGTGGCGACGGGTGCGCGACAACCTTGGCCTGATGATGAAAGAAGGCCTGTTGAAGGAGAACATCGACGGCGAGGCGCTGGAATGGGCGCACCGGCGAATGGTGAACCGGCCCGAGGCACGCAAGATCCTGATGGTGATTTCGGACGGGGCGCCGGTGGATGACAGCACGCTGTCGGTGAACCCGGCCAATTACCTTGAAAAACACCTGCGCGATGTGATCGCCATGGTCGAGAAGCGGCGCGCGGTGGAACTGCTGGCGATCGGCATCGGCCATGACGTGACGCGCTACTACGAGCGCGCGGTGACGATCACCGATGCCGAGCAATTGGCCGGTGCGATCACCGAACAATTGGCCTCGCTCTTTGACACGGATCCCCGGGCGCGCGCCCGGGTGATGGGCATCAAGCGCGCGGGGTAGCGGCCCGTCGGGCTGTGGGGACGCTATTGCGCTTCGCACACTGGCGTGGTTGCCGCTTCGCGGCGGGCTCACATGGTTGCCGCTGCGCGGCGGGGAGAAAACGGCGATGTTTCAGAGCTTTACGGCAAGCACGCGACCTCAGGACGGCGTCGGACGTTTGGCTGACCTACGCGCGCACCTGGCGGGCGAAGGTCTGGATGGGTTCCTGGTGCCCCGCGCTGACGCGCACCAGGGAGAATACGTCGCCGACTGCGACGCGAGGCTGGCGTGGCTGACGGGCTTCACCGGCTCTGCCGGGTTTGCCGCCGTATTGCCCGACGTGGCGGGCGTGTTCGTGGACGGGCGTTACCGAGTGCAGGTGAAGGCCCAGGTGGCGGAAGTATTCACACCGGTGGATTGGCCCGAGACCCGCCTTGAAGACTGGTTGATCGAGAAGCTTCCCGAAGGCGGCAGCGTGGGGTTCGACCCTTGGCTGCATACTGTGGATGAGGTCACGGCCCTTGAAGGCGCGCTGAAGGGATCAGGTGTAACGCTTGTGGCCAGCCGAAACCTCGTCGACGCGATCTGGACCGACCGACCGGGACCGCCTGCCGCCCCGGTGGAGATCTTCTCCGAAGCCATCGCAGGCCAAAGCGCAGCCCAAAAACGCAGCGAATGCGCCGAGGCGCTACGGTCCGCCGGGCACGGGGCGGCGGTGCTGACCCAACCTGACGGGATTTGCTGGCTGTTGAACATCCGTGGATCCGACATTCCGCGCATCCCCGTCGTGCAGGCCAATGCGATCCTTTACGACGACGGCCATGTACTTCTGTTCCTTGATGACAGCCGCCTCGACCCAGAGCTGATGACCCATCTTGGCCCGGATGTGCGCACCGCTGACCCCGCGAGCTTCACCGCCGCCCTCGCGGGCCTGATGGGCACGGTGCGCCTCGATCAGGCCACCGCGCCGCAAGCGATCGCCGATATTCTGCGGAACGCAGGCGTCGACATCGCACCGGAGCGCGACCCCACGGTCCTGCCCAAGGCGCGCAAGACCGGTTCTGAGATCGTCGCCACGACGCGGGCCCACCTGCGCGATGGTGTGGCCATGGCGCGGTTCCTGCATTGGTTCGACGAAACAGCCCCCGGCGGCACCCTGACCGAGATCGATGTCGCCAGGCAGCTTGAAGCCTTTCGGGCCGAAACCGGCGCTCTGAAGGATATCTCCTTCGATACCATCGCGGGTGCAGGCGCAAACGGTGCAATCGTGCACTACCGCGTCACCGAAGAGACCAACGCACCCGTCCTGCCCGGCCAGCTGTTCCTGATCGACAGCGGCGGCCAGTACGAGGATGGCACCACAGATATCACCCGCACCCTGCCTGTGGGCGATCCCGGTCTTGAAGCCCGCACCTGCTTCACGCTGGTCCTGCAAGGCATGATCGCCGTCCACCGCGCACCTTTCCCCAAGGGCGTCGCCGGGATGCATCTCGATGCGCTAGCGCGCGCGCCGCTTTGGGCCACGGGGCGTGACTATGACCATGGGACCGGCCATGGCGTTGGCGTCTACCTGAGCGTGCACGAGGGTCCCCAAGGCCTGTCGCGACGGAGCAAGATCCCGCTGGAGCCGGGCATGATCCTGTCCAACGAACCCGGCTACTACCGAGAAGGCGCGTTTGGCATCCGGATCGAGAACCTGGTTCATGTCGTCGAGGCCCCCGAGGGTGCAGATCCACACCGCCAGATGCTGGCGTTCGAGACCCTGACCTTCGCCCCGATCGACCGCCGCCTGATCGATGCCGCGATGTTGAGCCCGGCAGAGCGGGACTGGCTCAACCGCTACCATGCACAGGTACTGGACAAGATCGCGCCGCTGCTGAACGCCCAAGGTCTTGAGGCCACGGCAACGTGGTTGGCACAGGCCTGCGCACCGCTCTGACCGCGCCCGCTGTCAAACCATTGTCAGACCATTGTCATGTAAATCTGACACACCTTGTGCCGGGACCCCGGCGCGGGATACATAGCTTCTATACACAAATAACAGGGGGTTACTCATGGCTGATCATATCTCGATCCGCAAAGCATCCGGCACGTGGGTGGTCCGCGCCAGCGGCGCTGTTCTGGGCGAAAGCTCGGACGCTTTGGAACTGACCGAAGGCACCTCGGCCCCAGTGATCTACTTCCCCCGCAGCGATATCGGCATGAGCTTTCTGGAGCTAACCCCCTCGACCACGCGCTGTCCGTACAAGGGAACGGCCACCTATTTCACTGTCTCCGGCCCAGACGGGGACGCGGTGGATGCGGCGTGGAGCTATGAAGAACCGACCGAGAGCCTCAACGCCATCGCCGGGTACATCGCTTTCTACAGCGACCGGGTCGCTGTCGAGAAACTGTAGGCAGGCGAAAGACTTAGCGGTTCAGCAAGAAGCCAAGCCTACCGCCCTCCAGCACGTTCAGGAATAGGTCATAGGCGGCATTCGTGGCCGCGGCGTCCTCACCCCAATCGCTTTGCATCGTCACCGTGATGGAGCCACCGCCCGAGGTGATTTCAGGCGTGGCGGGCGATGGCAGCTCGCTTAGGATGGGCCAGGCATCGCGCAGGCGGACGGCAACCGCGTCGGCGTCCACGCCCTCAGCAAGGGCAAGGACGAGGGCCGCGCCTTCCGTCTCTCGGTTGGCGAAATCGGCAAGGGCCAGGGCCTCCACCGGGGTGGTTTCGGCGCCAGAGATCGGCAACGCGCCGCCATTGCGCAGCCAACAGCGGACCGAGACGACACCGCCTAGGTTGCCGACCCGGCGCAAGCCACCAAGAAGCGTCTGCGCATCCGGGCGAGACGCCAGATTGGCCCCCGACGGGGCACGCACGGCGTCAAGCGCCGCCCATCCCGTGGCCCAAATTGCCCGATCCCCAAGGAACGCCATCCGCAACGGCAGGCCCGTATCCCCGCCGAACGGATTGGCCGGGTCCACGCGGGCGGGGTCGGCCGCATAGTCCGCCTCGCCCCCCCACATCACCGGCGCGCCACCGCGCTGATCTTCCGTCATCCCGTTGGAAAACAGGGCCCCGCGCAGACGCATTTCGCTATCGGGAAAGATGTCCATCGCCCCCACGCGGATCGCCCCTTGGGCGACCTCCCAGGTCTCGACCCAATCCAGCGCGGTCAGACCCACAGCCGCGCGGATCTCGGCATCTGATGTGCCTTCGATCACCGCACGTTGAAGCGACGCGGCCGAGCGCAGGGCCGCAAAGCGGTTGGGTGTATTCGGATTGCGCCCGGCCTGTGCCCCGCGCACGGCGATCCAGCGCACCGCGTCGCCATTGCCATAGCCCGCGATGATCGGGCCCTCGCCCCCCTCGAACACCAATTGCGGGACGCCGGAAAGGACGCTTTGCAGCCGTCCCGCCGCCCCTTGAGCCTGGGTGATCTGGGTGCTAAGCGCCAGCACGCTTAGGGCGAGGAGAATCCGTTGTATCATAGACGCAATCATGCCGCGTCGCGTGACATTCGACAAAGAAAAAACTCAGTTTCCCAAGAGGTGCCTAACTATGTTCTTCCGCCGCCGTCGCCGCCAAAGCCTTGTTGTAGGCCTTCAACGCGTCCACGTGGAATAGCGCGCCCTCAAGGGCCGGTGCCCCGCCCGTGGGCGACAATTGCACGACCGGCACGAAATCAAGACCCGTACGCTCAAAAATCGGCAAAGCGCGCTCCAGCGTGGCATTGGTATCGGTGAAGATCCCCTGTTCGATCAGCGTCAACAGGCGTTCCTGCGGGGCCGAGTTCTCGTGGGTCATAGGCCGCATCACCCGGCCCACGCGGAACATCGCCAAAAGGTAGGCCTGTGGCCCGGCGGCAAGGTGGATATTGCGGCGCTCCAGCTGGGTCAGGAAGAAGCTGCGATGGACCAGTTTCGACGAGATCGCGGTCGACATCGAAATCGCCACCATCACGGCAAGACCCGTCTGCCAATCCCCCGTCAACTCGAACACGATCAGGGTCGTGGAGATCGGTGCACCAAGCACCGCCGCCGCCACCGCCCCCATGCCTGCCAGCGCATAAAGCGTCTCGGAGCCCGAGACGTCGGGGAAAATCCCCGTCGCCACCAATCCGAACGCAAGGCCCGTGATCGCCCCGATCATCAACGACGGGGAAAACACACCGCCCCCCATACGCCCGGCAATGGTCACCGCGGCGGCAATGGCCTTGAGGATGGCAAAGACGATCGCCTCCCATAACAGCAATTCTCCGGTCAGCGCAGCCGAGGTGGTCTCGTAGCCAACCCCAATGATATGCGGGAACCAGATCGCCATGCCCCCCAGGATCAGCCCCGCCACCGCCGGGCGCAGGTAGCGCGGCAGCTTGATGCGCTGTTGCACGGCGGTGCCCAGGTCCTCGGCCCAAAAGGTGCCGCGCATGAAGAGGACAGCGACAAAACCGCAGAGAATCCCGAGGATCAGGAAGGCCGGAAGCTCGACGTAGAAACGCAGCATGCCGTCGCCGGATAGCGCGAATTCGGTGACGTCGCCGAACTCCAGCCGGTTGATCACGGTGCCCGCCGCACTGGCGATGACGATGGGGGCAAAAGCGTGGACGGCAAAGTGCCGCAACACGACTTCCAGCGCAAAGATGGCACCCGCGATCGGCGCGTTGAAGCTGGCCGAGACGGCAGCCGCGACCGCGCAGCCCAACAGGTCGCGGCCCGTGATGCCATCGGCGTTGATCCAGCGCGATATCTTGGACGAGATCACTGCCGCGAGGTGAACCACCGGCCCCTCTCGGCCTGTCGAGCCCCCCGATCCCAGCGTGATCAAAGACGCCACGGCAGAGGCAAGGCCCGCGCGGCCCTCCACCCGGCCCTCGTTGATCGCCGCCCCCTCAATCACATCGGCCACAGACCGCACGCGCCCGTCGGGGGTAAACTTATGCAAGATCGCACCCACGATCAGGCCGCCCCCCACGGGGATGATCAGGATCATCCACCACGGCAGACTTTCGGCGAATGAATGCAGCATCCGCACGTCGTCGACGCCGTAAAGCGTTTCCTGCAACCAACTGACACCTTTGCGAAACCCCAACGCCGTGAAGCCCGCCGCAATCCCGATGAAAAGCGCGATCAGCCAGAATTGGAATTGGCTCGGCCCTTTTTCCAGCAAGAGCGACCAGATCCCGCGCAGCCCTATCACGGCCCGACGGGCCTGCTTCTGGATCAAACCACGCGCATCATCTGCCACGGGAGGGGCTCGCTTTCTGGCGCGGAAGGGTGGCCGTCGGCCTGCAAGGGGCAGCACCGCGCGGCCGTCTCCCTTGCATTCAGGAATTGGCCGAAACGGTAGACAAAGCCCAAGGCTTTGAAAAGCCTGACACCTTGCAATTCAGTGTTTCCGTGTGAATGGATCAAGCGGACCCGGTCTGGCGACCTCGCCCTTAGCGCTTCAGCAATTCCCTTGCCGCGTCGCGCGCCGCCTCGGTGATCGTATCGCCCGCCACCATTCGCGCGACCTCGTCGACCCGCTCAGCGTCCGACAGGGGATCAACCCGGCTGAAGGTCACGCCCTTTTCCACCGATTTCGCCACCCGCCAATGGTGCGCGCCCAAGGCCGCGACCTGGGGGGAGTGGGTGACGACCAGCACCTGACCGCCCTCTGCCAGCGCTGCCAGACGCCGCCCCACCGCGTCTGCGGTGGCGCCGCCCACGCCCCGGTCGATCTCGTCGAAAATCATCGTCAGACCGGTCTGACCAGAGGTCAGGCACACTTTCAGCGCCAGCAAGAAGCGCGACAGCTCGCCGCCCGACGCGATGCGGTTGAGCGGCCCAGAGGGCGCGCCGGGGTTCGTGGCCACCGTGAAGGTGATCGTGTCGGTGCCGTCTGGTCCGGCAGGTGCCTCGTCCCGGCGGGTCTCGAAAACGGCGCGGTCCATCTTCAACGGCGCCAGTTCCGCCCCCATGGCCTTGTCGAGCTTCAGCGCGGCTGTCGCACGCGCCGCCGTCAGTTTCTCGGCGGCCTCCGCATAGGTAGCATTCGCGGCATCGCGCGCGCGCATCAGACCCGCGATTTCCGCCTCTCCCCCATCGAGGGCGGCCAGCCGATCCCCAAGCGTCTCGGCAAGCCCGGCCAGATCATCGGCCAGCACGTTATGCTTGCGCGCAAGGCCCCGAAGGGCAAAAAGCCGCTCTTCGGCCATTTCCAATTCCGAGGGGTCGAACTCCAGCCGTTCCGCAAAACTGGCGATCCCGGCTTGCGCCTCGCCCAGTTCCACGAGGGCGCGTTCCAGCGCGGCCATGGGCAGCTCCAGCCGCCCCTCCGCGTGTTCCACAACCCCGTCGAGCCAGCGGCTCGCGTCGCTCATGGCGCCTTCGGCGCCGTTCACGCCCAATGCGGCAATCGCCTGCGCCAAATCTTCACGCATCTTTTCAGCTGCCTGCATCAGCCGGCGCTTTGCGTCCAGCTCTGCCTCTTCGCCGGGCTCGGGGGCAAGCTTGGTCAACTCCGCCACCGCGTGGCGAAGAAAGTCTTCCTCTTCCCGCATCGCGGCCAACCGCTGCTCCGCCACCGAAAGCGCCTTGGCAGCCGTCCTCTTTGTCGTCCACGCGGTCGCAACGTCGGCGCGCAGCCGATGCAAACCGCCGAACTCATCCAGCATTTCGCGGTGGTTTTTGGGATCCAACAGACCTTTATCATCCTGTTGACCGTGTAGCTCTACCAACACATCGGACAGAGCGCGCAGGACCTCGCCGCTGACGCGGCGGTCGTTGACCCACGCCGTCTTGCGACCTTCGGGCGTATTGATGCGCCGCAGGATCAACTCGTCCGTGGCCGGAAGCCCGGCCTCCTGCAATACCGCCAAGGCAGGGTGGCCATCGGGCAGATCGAACTCGGCCACGACTTCGCCCTGCACCGCGCCGGTGCGAACCAGATCAGCGCGCCCGCGCCATCCCAGCACGAAGCCCAGACTATCCAGCAAAATGGATTTTCCCGCCCCCGTTTCGCCAGTCAACACGTTGAGACCAGGCTGGAAGGCGAGCTCCAGCCGGTCAATAATCAACATGTCGCGGATATCCAGGTGACGCAGCATAGATCGTGTGTTGCCTAAGCGTGCCGCACGGTCAAGAGCCTTACAGCCAGTCGCCACGCACCGTCTGCTGCCACACTTCGCGCAGCCAGTTCTCTCCGGCGGCTTCAAGCGAAAGCCCCTGCCCCGTCAGCTGACGATAGGCGTCGTCGTAGAACGGCGAGGACTGGAAGTTGTAGCCGAGAATCGCACCAGCGGTCTGTGCCTCATCGGTCAGGCCAAGGGCTAGATAAGCCTCCACAAGGCGCAAAAGCGCCTCGGGGGTGTGGGACGTGGTCTGGAACTGTTCGACCACAACGCGGAAGCGGTTGATCGCCGAGGTATAGTGCTCGCGGCGCAGGTAGAAGCGTCCCACTTCCATTTCCTTGCCCGCCAGATGGTCGAAGGCGAGGTCGAAGCGCAGGATCGCATCCTGGGTGTATTCGCTGTCGGGATAGCGCTCGATCACCACGCGGAGCGCTTGTAGCGCCTGATAGGTGACGCCCTGATCCCGGCCGACCTGGTCGATCTGGTCATAATAGGACAGTGCCAGAAGATACTGTGCATAGGCCGCGTCTTCATTGCCGGGGTAGAAATCAAGGTAGCGTTGGGCCGCGACGCGCGCGGCCTCGTAGTCGCCATCCGCATGGTAGGCGAAGGCCGCCATAATCAGGGCGCGCTCGGCCCAAGTGGAATAGGGGTGCAAGCGTTCGACTTCGATGAATAGCTCGGCAGCGTCATCGGGGCGGCCATTTTCCAGTTGGAATTCAGCTTGTTGGTAGATCGTCTCGGCGTCCAGTTCTTCCAACGGAACGCTGGCGTTGCGTGCCGCAAAGAAGCCGCCTCCATTGCCGCTGAACAGACCCGTTCCCAGCAGACCATTGCCGCCTCCGCCACCACATCCCGCCAGAACGAGTGTCAGCCCAAGGGCCGCACCGGAAAGTCGAAAACGGTTGGTGGTCATGGAAATAGCCTC
Source organism: Gymnodinialimonas phycosphaerae (assembly GCF_019195455.1). Lineage (NCBI taxonomy): Bacteria > Pseudomonadati > Pseudomonadota > Alphaproteobacteria > Rhodobacterales > Paracoccaceae > Gymnodinialimonas > Gymnodinialimonas phycosphaerae. The sequence goes on from NZ_JAIMBW010000001.1 coordinate 1,536,988, forward strand.
AGAATCAGAACATCAGGCCCGAAACCGAACCAGCTTTCCCGTGCTCTAGCACATTCCTTTTGCGGGCAAAATCCCTCAACCGACCGGAAGCGACACCAAGACAGGATCGTGATCATGTGGCCACGTTAGGCGACATACGCAAGATCTGCCGTTTTGACACCGACACCGGGCAAGGCCGAGGCCTGGTCTGCGGTGCATTCCACCAAGCGCACGGCGCCGGGGGTGGCGAACAAGGTACGCAGCAATTGGTTGGTGACCATGTGTCCTGCGCGGAAACCGGTGTAGCAACCCAGGATCGGCGCGCCTGCCAAGGCCAGATCGCCCAATGCGTCCAACATCTTATGGCGCACGGCCTCATCAGCGTGGCGGAAGCCACCGGGGCTGAGGACATCGTCGCCGTCGACGACGACGGCATTGTCATAGGTGCCGCCAAGGGCAAGGCCTGCTTGATGCATCATTTCCACATCGGCGCGGCGGCAGAACGTACGGCTGTCACACAGCTCGCGCACGAAACGGCCGTTTGCAAGGTTGGCGATCCGGCGCTGATAGCCGATGGCCTTGTCATCGAAGTCGATGGTGTAATCCATTTCGAGGCTGGTCGACGGGCTCAACTCGGCCCAAGCGGCGCCATCCTCGGCACGGACCGTCTTGAGGACCTCCAACGCGTGGATCGGAGCGGCCTGGCGCTGGATGCCCGCATCGAGGATCGCGCGCACAAAGGGCGCGGCAGAGCCATCAAGAATGGGGAGTTCCGGCCCATCCACCTCGATCAAAGCATTATGGATGCCAGAGCCGACAAGCGCGGCCATAATGTGTTCAACGGTGGAAACCTCGGTCCCGTCTTCGGCGACCAGCTTGGTGCACAGACGGCTTTGGGGAACCAGATCGTAGCGGGCCGGGATCATCGACGCATCGTCAAGGTCAGTACGGCGGAACCAGATGCCCACGTTGGCGGCTTGCGGAAGGATGCTGACGCGGGTCAGTCGCCCCGTGTGAAGGCCAACGCCCGTAAATGTCGCTGTCTTTCGAAGTGTTGCCTGCATCAGATCGCCTGCTTTCCTGTCCCGCCATTTCCCGCGACACCCATTGCGTGAGGGTGCTCTGCCGGGATGCGGCCCCTTGTGTTCCACGAGGAGTGAAACGCGGTCTCCGCTGCATATGGGGGTATCGGGGCGGGGGGCCAGGGGCAACTCAAGCTTTATGACGCCCTGCAACAAAGGATGGTGGTCTGGGCGAATTCTTGCCGACACACTGTGGATAACCCGCTAAATACCTATTTTTAATACAAAAAAGACCGGCGCGAGGCCGGTCTTTCCTGTCACAATGTGACCGCGTTCAGTTCGCTTGGCGCCGCAGAAACGCGGGGATTTCGATCCGCTCCTGATCGGGGTCCACCATACCATCATCGGCCCCATGGTTCTGGGGCGCGGGTGTCGGGGCGGCCATGGTGGGCTGACGGCGCTCCACCGGTGCTGCACCATCCTCGGCAGAGCCTGTCATCCGATTAATCAGCGAGTTGATGCCGAAGCCCCGCTTTTGCGGCTGCTCGGCCATCAGGCCACCTTGCGGCTTGGGGGCAGCGGAGGCTGCTTGCGGAGCGCGGGGCACATCGCGTTGGATGGCCGCACGCAAACGGGCCAGCGCCTCGGGCGTTGGTGATCCGCCTGCGGCCGGTTTTGGGGCGACGTAGGCGTCCTGCCTTTCAGCGACCATGGCAACCGGCGACGGTTTGTACGGCGCTGCTGCGGCGTGTGCCGGCGCAGCGGCAGGCTGATAGGCCGGTGCGGGCACGTCATCTTCTACCAACGCCTCTTGAGCGGGCTCTTCGGAACCGGCGTCGAAGCTTGAGAACAAGGACGGCTCGGGGGCGGCGGCTACCTCGGGCTCACTTTCCGCTTGCTCCGGCTCGGGCGTCGGTTCTACCGCGGCCTCGGCTACGGGAAGGGCCGAACCGGTCGCGTAGAACTGGCGCGACGGCATCGGGACATCGCCCTGACGCTCTGCCACATCGATGCCCGTGGCCACGACGCTGACGCGCATCTGGCCTTCCATCGCGGTGTCGAGGGTCGAGCCGACGATGATGTTCGCCTCCGGATCCACTTCTTCGCGGATACGGTTGGCCGCTTCGTCCAACTCGAACAAGGTAAGATCATAGCCACCGGTGATGTTGATCAGGACACCGCGCGCACCGCGCAGGCTGATCTCATCAAGAAGCGGGTTGGCGATGGCCTTTTCCGCGGCCTGCAGCGCGCGGTTGTCGCCGTCTGCCTCGCCAGTGCCCATCATGGCTTTGCCCATCTCGTTCATCACGGCGCGCACGTCGGCAAAATCGAGGTTGATCAGGCCCGGGCGGACCATCAGGTCGGTCACACCCTTAACGCCTTGATAAAGCACGTCGTCAGCCATGGCGAAGGCTTCGGTGAAGGTAGTTTTCTCATTCGCCAACCGGAACAGGTTCTGGTTGGGGATGATGATCAGCGTGTCGACGACCTTTTGCAGGGCTTCGATACCCTCGTCGGCCTGACGCATCCGCTTGGAGCCCTCGAACTGGAACGGCTTGGTCACTACGCCAACCGTCAGAACACCCAATTCGCGGGCCGCCTGCGCGATGATCGGGGCTGCACCGGTGCCGGTGCCGCCGCCCATACCAGCTGTAATGAACGCCATGTGCGCGCCTGCGAGGTGATCGACGATCTCCTCGATGCTTTCCTCGGCAGCCGACGCGCCGATCTGAGGTCGGGCGCCTGCGCCAAGGCCTTCCGTGACGCGCTGCCCCATCTGGATGCGCGCGTGGGCCGTCGATTGCTGCAACGCTTGGGCGTCGGTGTTGGCCACGACGAACTCACAGCCATCAAGCTGCTGGTCGATCATGTTATTCACGGCGTTGCCGCCTGCGCCGCCGACACCGAACACGGTGATACGGGGTTTCAGCTCGGGTTGAGCGTCGGTCATGGTAAGATTCAGAGTCATGGATACTGTCCGCCTGTTTCTAGTCCTGGCCCCCGATCTTCTGGTCGGAATTGCCGAATTGGCCTCATTTATTAGACACGAACGTATCGGGCTTCCCCCGCGTCGTCACGCAGAAAATACGCCCGATGCGCGAAATGTGGCCGTTTTGTGGCGAATTTATCGGAGATTTAGCGCCAGCACCCCATATGCGGGGGTCACCAGTTGTCACGGAACCATTTTACCGCCCGCCGGACTGACCTTGCGGGCAGCCGGTCGGCGGGTAGATCGAAGTCCCACCACTCGTCCTGAGGGCTGGCCGCGAACAGCGCGAGGCCAACGCAAGCCGAGAAGGCCGAGCCATAGGCCGACTGCGGCAGGCCCGCGACGCGCATGGGCCGCCCGAGGCGCACCTGATTGCCGAGGATGCGAGAGGCCAGCGCGTCAAGGCCAGGGATCTGGCTACCACCACCAGTCAGAACGATGCGCTGGGAGGGCAGATGCTCGAACCCCGCCGCATCAAGACGCGCGCGGACGTCCTCCAGGATCTCCTCGACGCGCGGCCGCATAACGCCAATCAACTCGGCGCGCGACACGGTACGGCGGTCGTGGTGCCAATCGCCCGTATCGCTGTCCAACTCGATGATCTCACGATCATCAAGCCCCGTGGCCATGAGGCCGCCAAACTTGGTCTTGATCCGCTCGGCCTTGTCGACGGGGATGTGCAGGCCCTGGCTGATATCGCGCGTGATATGGGCGCCGCCCATACGGACGGTATCGGCAAAGATCATGTGTTTCTTCATGAAGATAGAGAGTGACGTGGCCCCTGCCCCCAGATCGATACAGGCCGCGCCAAGCTCTTGTTCGTCTTCCACCAGTGACGACATGGCGGCGACGTAAGGCGCGCTTGCCACGCCGGCCAATTCCAGATCACAGCGCTTGACGCAATGCAGCAGCGTTTCAATCGCGTGGCCATCCACCGTCAGCAGATGCATGTCGCACGACAGGCGGTTGCCGACGTGGCCGCGCGGGTCCGACAGACCGGTGCGATTATCGAGCGAGAAGTTGACGGGTTGCGCGTGCAGAACTTCCCGCGAGGCACCGATATCGGGCATATCGCAGACCGACAGAACCCGGCCGATGTCGTGGTCTTCCACCGCGCCGGTTTGCAATTCGACCTCTCCGGTCAATCCATAGCTGCGCGGACGCGCGCCCGAAAGTGACACGATCACATGGTCGACGCGGGCATTGGCCATCTTTTGTGCGGCCTGCACAGCGGTGCGGATGGCCCGCTCGGTTTCCTGCACGGCGTCGATCTCACCGAATTTCACCCCGCGAGACCGCGTCGTGGCCGCTCCGATGACCCGGAAGGACGATTGCCCCGCCATCGCGCCGATGCCGTCATCCTCGGGCTCGGTGCCGTCGAATTTCAGCACCAGGCACGCGACCTTGAAGGTGCCGATGTCCAATACGGCAATCACGCCGCGCCGCATGGCTTCCGTTCGTTTGGCCCGCATGGCCCGTTGGGTTTGGTAGAGCAGAGTCATCCGCGCTGGTCCTCGTCAGATCGTTCCGCTGCCAGTGCACGCATGCGCTGCAGCTCGTCTATTGCTTCATCCGTCAACCGCACGGTCAGCCGACCGGGGTTGCGTAAATCAACTGCTGTCACATCGCGCGACAGGATCTCGCCCACATCGTGAAGCGCCAACACCCGGTCCAGCGCGGCCGGGGCGCCAGCCTCGGGCAGCAGGATGCGGGTGCCATTGGTCAGAACGACGTCCCAGCGCCGCTCGCCCATGCGCACAAGGCCGTGGACGCGGTCGCCGAGAATTTCAGCCGCCTCAATCAAGTCCAGGGCCTCGGGGACGACAAGATTGGCCCCCTCCCCGCCCAGAAGAGGCAGCGGGGCGTCAAGTTCGCGTGTGCCGAACCCGGCCACGAAGTGCCCCTCTTCGTCCACGATGCTGAGGCCTTCATGGGTAAGCCAAAGGGCAGCAGGAACACGTTCATCGATGCGAACTGCCAGATAGCCGCCGGACTGAATGCGCAGGTCGGCGGCGCGCACGGGTGGCAATGCCTCAAGACGGCCGCGCAACGCATCCAGGTCCAGATCAAACGAGGAAATCGGCAGATCAAGGGCCAGGGCCGCGCGGACCTCTTCGGTCACATCTTCGGACGCCCCGTCGATGCCCAGGACGTTGACGCGGAACTCGGGCCGGTTCTCGACCTCGCGGCGGATCTCGTAGGCGGCCTCAAACAGGCCCGCAATACGGGTCTCGTCCGAGAGATACCACGCAACAGCGGCAAACAAGGCGAACAGCGGGATGCCGATGCGCAGGGCCTTGCGGAAGATCGGCGTCAGCCACAGGCGCGTGACGCGGTAGCTGAGTTTGGAGGGCGCGGGATCATGGGGCGTGGCAGGCGCGGGCGCCGCGCGGCGCGGAATGATGGACCGCACGGAGGTGCGCTGGATCTGTAGGTGCGGTGCGTCGGGGGTCATCTGTTGCATGAAGCGTCCTCCACCAACCAACGGCACAATTGGCCGAAGGACATGCCCACCGCTTGCGCCTGTTCGGGCGTCAGCGAGGTGGGCGTCATGCCGGGCTGGGTGTTAGTTTCCAGAATGATCAAACCCTCAAGGCCGCGGCTTTCGTCCCAGCGAAAATCGGTGCGGCTCACCCCCCGGCACCCCAGCGCCGTGTGCGCACGCAGGGCCATGTCCATGCAGGCATCCCAAATCTCTTGCGGGAGTTCGGCGGGCACCACGTGACGCGATCCGCCGGGCTTGTACTTCGCATCATAGTCGTACCAGCCATCCGTCAGAATATCCGTCACCGTCAGCGCGCCGGGATCACCGGGCTTGTCGCCCAGAACAGAGGTCGTCAGCTCGCGCCCTGGCGCGAAGGTTTCCACCATCACCTCATCGGGCATCTCAGGGCCAAGCTGTGGCGGTCCGTTGGCGGCTTCGTTGACCAGGTAGACGCCGACGGAAGAGCCCTCATTATTGGGTTTCACCACGTAGGGTGTCGCCATGACGTGGGCCGAGCAGACGTCTTGCTTACGGGCGATGATGCTGTCCACGACGGGCAGGCCATGGGCGCGGAAGGTGTCTTTGGCCCGCGCCTTGTCCATCGCAAGGCTGGAGGCCAAAACACCAGAGTGTGTGTACGGAAGGCGCATCCATTCCAGAAGGCCCTGAACGCAGCCGTCCTCGCCCCAGCGGCCATGGAGGGCATTGAAGACGACGTCGGGATTAATCGCGGCCAGACGCGCGCAAAGCTCCGCCCCGGCGTGTGTTTCGCCCGGATCCACTTCTATTACGTCAAATCCCTCACCGCGTAACGCCTCGGCGCACCCTTTGCCGGTGCTCAGCGACACCTCGCGTTCCGCAGAGGGGCCACCCATCAAGACGACGACACGAGATGGAAGGCTGCTCAACCCTGCCACCGACTACGTCCTCACATTGTCCGACTGATACGTTGCCTGCCGGATCGATTGTCCCGCACGTTGGCGGGCCTTGCTTTATTTGTTAGTCCCATCGGGCACACCGACCCGCATGATTTCCCACACTAAATCTATGCCCTGGGTTTGGAAAACCCTTTTTCTCACTTCCTCTCCCAATCCCTCCAGATCTGCGGCAGTTGCGCCACCCTTGTTGACGAGGAAGTTGGAATGCATCGTCGACATTTCCGCCCCGCCCCGCGTAGCGCCGCGCATCCCGGCCTCATCGATCACCTTCCAGGCTTTCAACTCGTGGGTGTCGGAGGCCTCACCGGTAGAGGAAAACCCTGCCGGGTTGCGGAAGGTCGATCCGGCCGTCAGGGCCCTTGTGGGTTGGGTTGCATCACGTTTGGCCAACTGCTCTTCCATCCGCGTGTGCAAGATAGCGCTGTCGCCGCGCGGCCCCGTCAGCGTGACCGAGGTGATGACGGCGCCGTCCGAGATATCGGTCTGGCGGTAGGCGAAGGTGATGTCGTCTTTGGTCAGCGTGACAGGCGTGCCGTCGCGCAACACGGCTGTGGCGGACACAAAATGATCGGCGACATATGACCCATAGCAGCCCGCATTCATCTTCAACGCCCCCCCGAGTGAGCCGGGGATCGTGCGCAGGAACGTCAGATCGACACCTGCATCCGCTGCTTCGCGTGCGACGCGGGCGTCCAGTGCGGCTGCGCCTGCGGTCACAAGGGGGCCGTCGACCGCGATATCCATGAACGGACGGCCCAGTTTGATCACGACGCCCGGCATTCCGCCGTCGCGCACGATCAGGTTCGATCCCACGCCCATGGGAAAGACAGGCACGGCGGGATCAAGTGCCTTCAGAAACGTGCAGAGGTCAGCGGAATCGGCGGGCTGGAACAGCCACTCCGCCGGGCCGCCGACGCGCAGCCACGTGAGGCCAGAGAGGTCTCGGTTCGGGGTCAGCCGCCCGCGCGGGGTGGGAAGCGAGGCGGTCATGCAAGCGGCTCTTTGGCGATCGTGCGGCGCACGACCAGCCCGATTACGCCCGCAACGACACAGCAGCCCGCAAACGGCGCGAAGACACCGTAAAGAACGATTATGCGCCCGATTTCATCGTTCGGGGCAAAGGCCAGAAACCAGATGACAAGCGCCCCGCCGATAATTGCGCAGCCGCCCCACAATGCCCAAAGCGCCCATCGCGGGGCCAGGCGCGCCGTGACATAACCCGCCAGGATGCCGCCGATGACCGCAAAGCCCAGAAGCAGCGTCATTGGCGCGTGTCTTCATCTTGGGGACCACCCACGGCGCGGCGCAGGTACTGGCTGGCCCGCAAAAGCGGCCACCGCAGAACCGACGCCCCTCCTGCCAGGAAAACGAGCCCACAGAAGGGACCCATCTGGTATGTCACCCCCCCCAGCAAGGGAATGCCGGTGGCGATCAAGGCCCAAGCTGCGGGCCAATGGAAACGCTGCGGGGCCAAGGCCGCAAGGCATGCCGTCAAGGCCCAGACGCAGGCAAGGATCAGGGACACTGGCATCAGGTCGCCCTCCCAAGAATACGCCGCGCGAAATAGCGCAACGGGTTGCGGAACATCGAAAGAATGGCTGCCAGGACGACAAGCGTCCAGATCCAGCCGTGGGTGTAGCCGACGAAACCCACCATGGGGATCGACGCCACCAAAAGCGGGAAGCCCAACGGCCATTGGAAGCGCATCGGCATCATCGCGACGAAGGCCGAGGCGACGGCCCAGATGCAGGCAAGGGTCAGGGCAAGACTCATGGCTGTGCCTTTCCTTGCAGCTTGCCTCGGCCCGCAAAAAACCCGACCGCCAAGGCCAGCGCGGCCCACAAGCTTGCAGGCCCCAGCACGAAGACGGCCCAAAGGAAGCCGCCTAATCCGCCGACCTGGGCGTGCCCAATGGTCTGGCCGCCAAAGATCTCGGGCTGGATCGGAATGTTGCGAGATGCTTCTGCGTCGAGGTAGGTGGCAGCCGCCCAAACCAACAAAGCCGACAAGATGACGACCCCGGGCCACGGACCGTAGCGCAGCACCAGAAAGAGGGAAGCCAGCCCCGGAAGCACGATCACGCAGATTGCTGTGACCAACCAGCTCATTGGTCATATGCTTCATAGGGGGCGTGAGCCTTATGGAGGGCGCGGTTCATCCCGTGGCCTTTTGCTTATCAAGATCTGCCAAACGTTTCGGCAAGCCATTGGCCCAGGCGCTGATCGTACCGGCTCCAAGACACACCACCATGTCACCGGGTCGCGCCTGTTCACGGACCAAACGCTCCAGATCATCCTCGTTGAGGATGGCTCGCGCGTGGCGATGGCCGTGGCGGATCATGCCGGCGACCAGATCATCGCGGGATGCGCCCTCGATAGGGTCCTCGCCGGCGGCATAGACCTCGGCGATGGCGACGACATCGGCATTGTTGAAACAGGCACAGAAATCTTCGAACAGGGAATGCAGGCGCGAGTAGCGGTGCGGCTGATGCACGGCGATGACGCGGCCTTCACTGGCCTGGCGTGCGGCTTTCAGGACGGCCGCAATCTCCACCGGATGATGCCCGTAATCGTCGATGATAGTAATCCCGCCGACCTCGCCCACACGCGTGAACCGACGGTTGACGCCCTTGAACCCGGCCAAGGCGTCGCGGATCTCATCGGCCTTCATCCCCAAGTGCCGCGCCACGGCGACGGCAGCCAATGCATTGGAGACGTTGTGATCACCGGGCATCGGCAAAGTGCAGCCCTCGATCACGATATCCTCGGCCTGAAGCGCGATGTCGAAACACGCCACGCCGCCCTTGTAGGTCAGGTTTACCGCGCGCACGTCGGCCTGGGCGTTGAACCCGAAGGTCACCACGCGGCGATCGGTGATCTTGCCCACCAGCGCCTGCACTTCCGGATGATCGGTGCAACACACGGCGAGGCCGTAGAACGGAATGTTGGACACGAAATCGAGGAAGCCCTGGCGCAGGTTCTCGATGCTGCCCCAATGCTCCATATGCTCGGGGTCGATGTTGGTGACGATGGCGATCGTGGCGGGAAGGCGGTTAAAGGTTCCGTCGCTCTCGTCGGCCTCCACCACCATCCAGTCCCCCTGCCCCACCCGCGCGTTCGAGCCGTAGGCGTGGATGATGCCGCCGTTGATCACCGTCGGATCCACGCCACCGTGATCCAGAAGCGTGGCGACCATCGTGGTTGTCGTGGTCTTGCCGTGAGTGCCACCCACGGCGATGTTCGACCGAAGCCGCATCAACTCGGCCAGCATTTCCGCCCGACGCACGACAGGAAGGCCTTGCAGGCGCGCGGCGTCCAACTCCGGATTGCCGGGCTTGATGGCGGAGGAAATCACGATGACCTCTGCGCCCTCAAGATTTTCCGCCTTCTGGCCAATGAATATCCGCGCGCCCAATTCCTTCAGACGCTCGGTAATGGGCGAGGATTTCAGATCACTGCCCTGCACATCATACCCGTGGTTGAGCAGCACCTCTGCGATGCCCGACATACCGATGCCGCCAATGCCCACGAAATGGATGGAGCCAAGTTGGGTCGGCAGTTTGGTGACAGCGGCATTCATGGTCTACCCTTTCGGCGCGGGATTATTGGCAAGGTCCTCGACCAGTTCGACAAGACGCTCGGTCGCGTCCGGCACCGCGACCGACAGGGCTGCGATGGACATCTTCGTCGCGGTCTCGGGCTCGGTCAGGATGCGGGTGACGGCGTCGGCCAGCGCCTCGGGCGTCAGCTGGGTCTCGGGCATCAGGATGGCCGCGCCCGCCTCAACCGGGCCGCGCGCGTTCGCCGTCTGCTCATCGCGCACGGCCATGGCGTAGGGCACATAGATCGCGGGGCGGCCGACGACGTTGATATCGGCGACAGAGGACGCGCCAGAGCGGCAGATGACCAACTGCGCCTCGCTCAACCGGCGCGGCATGTCGTGCAGGAATGTCGCGACCTCCACCCGCATGCCAAGGGCGTCATAGGCTGCGCGCACGCGTTCCACATCCTCTTCGCGGGCTTGCTGCGCGATGCGCAGTTGGTCGCGGAGGGCCTCGGGCAACAGTGCCACGGCAGCGGGTACGACATCGGACAGAATGCGGGCGCCCTGGCTACCGCCGAAGACCAGCAAGCTCATCGGCCAATCGCCGGGTGGCGTGTAGGGGGCACCTGCCCGCTCGACAATGGCCGCGCGCACGGGGTTGCCAGTGTGAACGGCATCGGCCCCCAAGGGGACATCGGTGGGCCAGGTCCCACAGGCCACATGGGCCACGTGCTTGGCAAAGACCCGGTTCACCCGGCCCAGAACGCCGTTTTGTTCATGCAGCATCCGGGGGCGCCCCGTCAGGCGCGCCGCCGCCATGGCCGGGATCGTCGGATAGCCGCCGAAGCCCACGACAACGTCGGGCCTTTCGCGCATCATCGCGAAGGTCGCCGCCATCACGCCGGTGAAAATCCGCAGCGGCACCGCCAGTTTCGCCAGAACGCCGCCACGGGTGAAGGTTGCGCTGGAGACCTCTCGGATCTCCACCGCGTGAGAGAACCCGCCGACATATCGCGCGCCGCGCGCGTCCGTCGACAACGTCACGCGCCAGCCCTTGCGCAACATCGCCTCGGACAGGGCCTGGGCCGGGAACATGTGCCCCCCCGTGCCGCCTGCTGCGATGATGAGATGTAGCTGCGTCATGGGACTACCGGTTACGGGACAAGAGGTGATCGGCGATATCGCCCTGCGGGCGGGTGCGGGTGAACACCAGAAGCATGCCGACTGCAATCCCCGTCGCGATCAGACTGGACCCGCCGTAGCTGACGAAGGGCAACGTCATGCCCTTGGCGGGCAAAAGCCGTCCTGCAACGCCCATATTGATGAAGGCTTGCAGGGCCAGCAGCGACACAAGCCCCGTACCCGCGAGGCGGGCGAAGGGATCACGTTCTTTCATCAGGCGCGAGAAGCTGCGCAGCGCGATGGTCAGGTAGAGGGCGATGATCACGAAGACGAGGACAAGGCCGTATTCCTCGGCCGCGACGGCGATGATGAAATCGGTATGGGCATCGGGCAACGTCCATTTGACCGAGCCTTCGCCAAGACCCGTGCCGAACAGCCCGCCCTCGCGGATTGCATCAGTGGCATAGCCAAGCTGCGTGTTCTCGCCGACTTCATCGGACAGGAACCCATCGATGCGGCGGCGGAAGTGTTCGGACGAAGAATAGGCGAAGACGCCGACAAGGCCCACGGCCGCGATGACCAGGGCAAGGATCAGCATCGGCGCACCGGCCACGAAGTAGATCACCGACCACGCGAAGATCACCAGGGCCGCCTGCCCGAAGTCCGGTTGCAGCGCGAGGAAACCCACGATCATCACGGTCACGAACAGCGATACCGTCTTGCCCGGCGGGCCCGCGACCTCTTGGGAGGCGGCCATCATCCAGGCGGTGAAGACGATGAAGACGGGCTTCAGAAACTCGGAAGGTTGCAGCGAGGCGAACCCAAGCGAATACCACCGCGTGGCTCCCATGCCGTAGTCGGTGCCGAAAATGGGCAGAAGGGCCACCGCAGCTATGGCGGCAAAGAACCCGACCACACCCCAGCGCCGCACGGCCAGCGGGGTCATCATCGACACCAGCACCATCACGCTCAAGGCCAAGCCGCCGAAGAAGGCCTGCCGGATGACGTAGTAGAAAGGCTCATGATCATTGCGTACCGCCAGGGGCGGAGAGGCCGCAAACCCCAGAAGGATGCCGATCGCGAACAGCGCGAAAACGCAGCCCAAGGTCACGCGATCGATCGTGCTCCACCATCGCGGAATAACCGCGTCGCCCGTGTGCACAACGACTGTGCCATGCGCCATTTCCGTCATGGAATTTCTGCCTTGCCTCGTGCAACGCCCAAGTGCTTGGTGAGCGCTGCGATACTGCCCTGCCCGAGTTATCCCGGGTCTATCCGTCCAGAGTAACGCGAATTGGGCGTCAGGGCTACAGAATTTCGCGAAAATCGTCCCCGGACGGATTCCCGAACGCGCGTTGGCTCCGCCGTCCCGCGTCGGGCCGGATTACACGCCGGGTCTGCGGTGCGCGTAGAAGTCGTAGCGATCGTGGTCGAACAGCGGATGCGGGGCCGCATGGGTCACGCGCTGAAAATACAGCATGGAACCGATTGGAAACCGTTCGTGCGGGCCGATATCGAGCGCAATGACCTCGCCCCCCGGCAAGCGCACCTCGTGGCAGGGGAAGACCTGGCCCTCGGGCATCGCGAAGGACGCACAAACGCCCTTATCGCTGATCAATTCGACCTCGATGTAATCACGCGCGACCTCCTCGGGACGGGGGATCGCATAAGCCGGGTGCAGGGGCGCAGGCTCGGGGATGGTGCAGGCGTCATTGTCGCACGGGCCCCATTCCTCTCGGATCCAGATCTCATAGGCGACCTCTCCGGTATACTCGAACGCGGGCGTGTAGGGATGCGAGGCCGTCTGCTGTGACCAGTCATACGTCAGGCGATCCACCTCGATGCTCAGTGGCCCTGCGCGATGGAACCCGTCGATCTGGACATCGCGCACCGACCCATGGGCAGCCGCACCCGGGGACAAGGGGCGGGAGGGGACAGGGGATGGATCATGCAGGCACCCGTTTCCGGCAACACCTGCAAGATCATCGCTTCGCGTGCGACCACCGGCAGAGCGCCAGTATTGCCAGGCATCGCCCAAAGGACTGACGATTGCGCTGTGGCGGGCGAGGGCGTCGTGGCCGCAAGGCCGCTGAAGGCCATTGCCGCGAGGGCGAAAGTCGGCACAAACGATTTCATCGCCCCACCTCCAGCGGAAAGAGGCGGCAGCAATCGCGACCCAGGGCGACTAGGCCCAAGTTGGCGGGACCTGCGATGACCATGCCGGTTTGAAAGGGGGCGGCCGGATCGTCAGTCGCGCCAGCGGCTTGCACCGCAACCGTTGCAAGAATACCGGGCAACCAGGGGCCCACGCTCCGCGCGGGCAGGTTTTGCACATGCTCAGGCACGATCACCCCGGTGAGGGCATAGCCCGGACAGTCCGCCGCAAAGCATGCCTGCGCGGCGGTGGGGGCAAGAAGCGGCAGCGCGAGGGCCAGCGTGAGAATGGAAAATGTCTTGGTCATCAAAGCCTCCTTTCGAGAGGGAAATAAGGACCCGGGCTGAAATGAGTTTGAACGGGGCGCCCGGAATGACCTCAGGACACCACGAATAGGGGCGAGGTCCCATGGGGGAGACTCCCCATATGACAGGGCAGCGCCTGCCGCGTCTTCAGGCTTTGAGCGCTTCGACCTGTGCGATGAAGTCCGCGCCGCGTCCCTCGAAACTGTCGTATTGGTCGAAACTGGCCGCCGCAGGGGCCAGCAGCACCGTATCGCCGGGCTGCGCGTCGGCGCTTGCGCGGGCCACGGCGGTCGCCATATCGCCGCAGACCTCCACTGGGATATCGCCCAGATGGAGCGCGAAGGCTTCGGCTTCGCGGCCTATCACGTAGGCCTTGGCGACGTTGCCCGCCGCTTCCCACAGCGCCTCCAGGCCGCCGTCCTTTTCCAGCCCGCCGCAGATCCAGCGGATGTGTTTGAACGCACCAAGGGCCTTCACCGCCGCATCCACATTGGTGGCCTTGCTGTCGTTGACGTAGAAGACGCCGTTGATTTCGGCCACCCGCTGAGAGCGGTGGGGGAGCCCTTCGAAGGTGCCGAACGCGGCCTCGATCACGCGCGGCGCAAGGCCCAACGCGCGGCAGACACCATAGGCGCAGGCGGCGTTCTGATGGTTATGGGCCCCCGGCAAACCGGGCACGGCACGCAGGTCGATGGAGGCCGCTTGCCGGCCCTTGCGAAACTCGCTCAGCCAGCCCTTGCGGGTGCTGATGTCCCACCCCGGGCCGCTCAACTTGCCCGAGGAGACGCGGATCAGGCGGCCATCCTCCAGCCCTTCGACCATCTGCCCGGCCAGGTACTGGCCCTCCACCTCATCGACGCCGATCACCGCCCGCTCCGGTCCGCCTTCCGCAAACAGGCGCCGTTTAGCCGCGAAATATCCACCCATCCCGCCGTGGCGATCCAGATGGTCGGGGGAAAGGTTGGTGAAAACAGCAATATCAGGGGTCAGCGCACGGGCGAGTTCCGTCTGGTAGGACGACAGTTCCAGCACCACGACCTCGCCGTCGATGGGCGGCTCGATGTCCAGGACCCCGCGCCCGATGTTGCCCGCCAGCTGCACCGGTGTGCCCGCTTCTTGCAAGATATGGGCGATCAAGGCCGAGGTCGTCGATTTCCCGTTCGATCCAGTCACCGCCACGACACGCGGCGGCGTGTCGTGAAACGCCCAATCCCCCTGCCCCAAGGACCTGAAGAACAGGCCCACGTCGTTGTCCACGGGCACGCCTGCTGCATAAGCCGCCGCAATCGCGCGGTGTGGCGCAGGATAAAGGTGCGGAATGCCCGGCGAGGTGACCAAGCAGGCCACGCCCTCCAGCCCGTCGCGCACGGGATCGTGGATCACGAACCCTTCGGCCGAGGCGCGCGCACGCCCGGCCTCACCGTCGTCCCAGCATAGCGCATCGGCACCGCCCGCGCGCAGCGCCCGTGCCGCGGCCAGCCCCGAGCGCCCAAGCCCCAGCACCGCAACCTTGCGCCCTTCAAAGCCAACCACAGGTATCATTGCTCTTGCTCCTTGACCAACCGGCTGCCCGCTACATACCGCCCATTCACGCGCAACTCGATCTGCACGAAAAGAATCGCCAGAATGCGCACGTCGATGTTCAGCGGACCCGAGGGCCCATCAACCGTGACTTCGATCAATGGATGTTCTTCCGTCAAGGACAGCTTTTGATCGCTTTGCGCGACCTCGACGTCGTCGACCTGCACCGCACACCCCTTGAACCAATGGTTGATGACCTCAATCCGCCGCCCGTCAACCTCGGCCGAGACCCGGCGCACAAACGGGTTCATCGCAGCTTCAGCGTCGCCAATCCGATCAAGGCAAGGATCAGCGAAATGATCCAGAAGCGGATCACGATTTGCGGCTCCGCCCATCCCTGCTTCTCGAAATGGTGGTGTATGGGGGCCATCAGGAACACGCGCTTGCCGGTCGCCTTGAAGTAAAGCACCTGCACGATCACGCTGACCGCCTCTGCCACGAAAAGCCCGCCGACAATGGCCAAGACGATCTCATGCTTGGTGCACACGGCAATCGCGCCAAGCGCCCCGCCGAGGGCCAGTGAGCCCGTGTCACCCATGAAAACGGCAGCAGGCGGCGCATTATACCACAAAAACCCAAGACCACCGCCGATTAGCCCGGCGGTGAAAATCAGCAATTCGCCCGTTCCGGGCACATAATGCACGTCCAGATATTCGGTGAAATCCACACGGCCCACTGCATAGGCGATCACCCCAAGGGTGCCCGCCGCGATCATCACCGGCATGATGGCAAGGCCATCGAGGCCATCGGTCAGGTTCACCGCATTGGCCGAGCCCACGATCACGATCATCACAAAGGGCAGATACATCCAGCCCATGTTCAGCAAGACGTCCTTGAACACCGGCATTGCCAGTTGGTTGGACAGCTCTTCCGGGTGCAATTGCGCCGCCACAATCCCGGCCGCCAATGCGATCGCAAACCCCACCGCCAACCGCACCTTGCCCGAGACACCGGCACTGGTGTTGCGGCTGACCTTGGCCCAGTCATCGGCAAAACCGATAAGGCCGAAGCACACAGTGACGCCCAGAACGAGCCAGACATAAGGGTTGTCGAGGCGCGCCCACATCAGCGTCGACAGGCTGAGGGCCGCCAGAATCAGAAGCCCCCCCATTGTCGGCGTGCCGGCCTTCGTTTCCAGGTGGCTCGCGGGGCCATCCTCGCGGATCGGTTGGCCGTCCTTGTACTTGCGGCGCAGGGCATTGATCAGGGGGCGACCGAAGATGAAGCCGAAGACCAGCGCCGTGAAAAAGGCGCCCCCGGCGCGAAAAGTGATATATCGGAACAGGTTGAAGACGTCGCCGCCGTCGGACAGTTCACTTAGCCAAAACAACATGTAGCTGTCACCTCACCCTTCACCCTCAAGCGATTGCCCCAGTTTCCGCAGGGCGTCAACCACAAGGGACACGCGAGAGCCCTTAGAGCCCTTTACCAGAACCACGTCACCGGGCCTGAGCGTGCGTGGAACGGCGCGGCACAGATCCTGCGCCGCGGCCTCGTGGAGGCCCCGCTTTGCGCCGGGCAAGGCAGCTTGCAAATGCGCCATCAGGGGCCCGCAGGTATGGATCACGTCCACCGCCTCGATCGACGCCAGCGCGGCGACATCGGCGTGCATCTGCGCAGCGTCCTCGCCCAACTCCAGCATGTCGCCTAGAATCGCGATACGGCGCCCGCCGCGCGTGGGCGTGGTGGCGGCCAGCACCTCCAACCCCGAGGTGAGCGACGCGGGATTGGCATTGAACGCATCATCGATCAGTTCGATCGCGATGTCGTCGGTTTGGCTCAACTGAATGCGTTCGCGTTGCCCCCGGCCTGCAACGGGTTGCCAATGCGCCAACGCCATGGCCGCTTGCGTCGTATCCGCGCCCGAGGCCGCCACGGCGCACAGAACGCCGACTGCGTTAGCCGCGTAGTGACGGCCCGAAACCGACAGCTTCGCCAGGCGCCCGCCTTCCTCCGTGGCGATCCGCATCACGGTGCTGTCTTCGCTCAGCATGACGTCAGTCAGGCGCAGGTCAGCGCCCTCAGTCTCGCCAAAAGTGATCACTTCGGCGGCGTGGGCCTTCGCCTTGTCGATCAGGATCTGCGCCGTGCCGACGTCCAGCGGCACGATTGCAACGCCGTCGGGCTCCAACCCCTCAAAAAGGCTCGCTTTCTCTTCGGCGATGCCCTCGATACGACCAAAAGCCTCCAGATGGGCGGGGGCGATTGTGGTGATCAACGCCACATGGGGCCGCGCCATTCGGGTCAGCGGGGCGATCTCTCCGGGGTTGCTCATGCCGATTTCGATCACCGCGTAGTCGGTGTCGGCGGGCATGCGGGCCAGCGTCAGGGGCACCCCCCAGTGGTTGTTGTACGAGGCGACTGCGGCATGAATCTTTCCCTGCCCGCTCAGCGCTTGTTTCAGCATTTCCTTGGCGGTGGTCTTCCCGACGGAACCGGTGATCGCGATCACACGGGCATTCGTGCGGGCGCGGGCTGCTTGACCGAGGCGCTCCAATGCGGGCAGTACGTCGTCCACGACCAGGCATCTGTCCGGATTCACGCCGTCGGGAATATGGTTAACCAACGCGGCGCAGGCGCCTGCTTCCAGCGCTTGGGCCACGAATTCGTGGCCATCGCGCGCGGCAGCCAGCGCCACGAACAGATCGCCCGGCTCAATCGTGCGGGTGTCGATGGAAACGCCGCTGGCCTGCCACGTCCCGCGCGCCGTGCCGCCCGTGGCCTCGGCGGCACTTTCAGCGGTCCACAAGGTCATATTGCGCCCTCCAAAGCCGCGACCGCGACCGAGGCCTGCTCGACATCGTCGAACGGGTAAATCACATCACCCACCTGCTGCCCCGTCTCATGCCCTTTTCCCGCGATCAGCAACGCGTCACCGGGTTCCAGCATGTCGACGCCGCGCAAAATCGCCTCGGCGCGATCCGCAACCTCAGTGGCCTCGGGGCACCCCGCCAACACGGCGGCGCGGATGCTTGCCGGATCCTCGCTGCGCGGGTTGTCATCTGTCACAAATGCGACATCCGCATAGGCCGCTGCAGCAGCCCCCATCAGCGGACGCTTGCCGGTGTCGCGGTCGCCGCCCGCCCCGAAAACAACGACCAAACGGCCCAACACATGGGGTCGCAGCGCCTTCAGCGCCACTTCAAGGCTATCGGGCGTATGCGAATAATCGACATATATCGGCGCACCGTGGCTGCGCCGGGCGGCCAGCTCCATCCGGCCGCGCACGCCGGTCATTTTCGGCAGAACCGCAAAGACATCTTCGGGGTTTTCACCGCCCGCGATCACCAAACCGGCAGCGGTCAGCACGTTCATTGCCTGAAACGCACCGATCAGATCGAGCCGCACCTGACGACCCTCCCCCTGCCAGCGGAACAGGACGTCTTGTCCCGTTTCATCAATCCGCCGCCCGGTGATCTTCAGCGCCGCATTGGCGTATTGCGCGACGCCCAACACCTCGATCCCGCGCGCCGCGCACGCTTCGGCCACGCGCGGGCCGTGTGCGTCATCCATGTTCACCACCGCCACGCCATCCTCGGGCAAGAGCCCGGTGAAAAGCCGCAGCTTGGCCTCGAAATAGGCCTCCATCGTGCCGTGATAATCGAGGTGGTCCTGCGTCAGATTGGTAAACGCCGCCGCCGCAAGGCGCACACCGTCCATCCGCTTCTGATCCAGGCCGTGGGACGAGGCCTCCATCGCCGCATGGGTCACGCCGGACGCGGCCATCTCGGCCAGCACGCCATGCAATGTCACCGGTTCCGGCGTTGTGTGCAGGCCCGGCGCAGCAAACGCGCCCTCCACGCCGGTGGTGCCGATATTCACTGCGGAGCGGCCCATGGCTTCCCAGATTTGCCGCGTGAAACTGGCGACCGAGGTCTTTCCGTTGGTCCCCGTCACGGCCACCATCGTTTCGGGCTGTGCGCCGAAGAAAAGTGCGGCCGCATGGGCCAAGGCTTCCGCCGCATCTTCTACAACAACCAAAGAAGCGTCCGAGGCGGCCAGTTCCGTCGCAGCAATCTCGGCGCCCTTGCGGTCTGTCAGGATCGCCCCTGCGCCCATGCGCAGGGCATATTGGATGAACTCTCCGCCATGGACCTGCGACCCGGGCAATGCAGCGAACAACGTCCCTGCCACCACCTTCCGGCTATCCAGCGCAAGGCCGGACACCCCCACATCGCCCCCGGTCATGGGCGTCAGCCCCAGATCGGAAAGTCGTCTCTCAACCATTCGCCCGCCCCCTCAGTTCGAGGAGTTGGATAGCTGCAAACCGAGGGGATGTTCAACGTCTGGTCGCAGGCCCAGAAGCGGCGCGGTGCGGCGGATGATTTCGGCCGCAAAGGGCACCGCCGTCCAACCCGCCGTGCGGCGTGGTTGGTTGCCCGACGGATCGGCCGCCTCTTGTAGCGTCACGATCAGCACGTATTGCGGGTCCGTCATCGGAAAGGCGCTGGCGAAGGTGTTCAGGTTGCGGTCGTCATAATAGCCGCCTTGCGGGCGTGGCAGGTCGGCGGTGCCGGTCTTGCCGCCGACGTGGTAGCCTTCGACCTCGCCGAAACTGGCGGTGCCGTCGGTCACGACCGAGCGTAGCATCGTGTTGATGATCCGGCTCGTCCCTTCCGATATCACGCGGGGCCCGTTTTGCGGTGTCTCTCGGCGGATCAGCGTCGGCTCGATCGTCGTGCCACCGTTGACGATGGTCGAATAGGCCGCCGCCAGATGCAGGGGCGATGTGGACACGCCGTGGCCGTAGGAAATCGTCATCGTCGCCAACTCCCCCCAGCGCGGCGGCAGCAGGGGGCGCGCCGAGCCCGCCTCGACCAGTTCCACCGGCGTCGGCTCCAACAGACCCAGCTGATCCAGGAAGTCGCGCTGCCGTTCGCCCCCGATCACCCGCGCCATGCGCGCCGTGCCGATGTTGGACGAATGAACCAGCACGTCCGTCACGCTCTGCTCGGGGCCATAGTTGGAAAAGTCGCGAATTGCGAAATCGGCCATACGCAAGGGGCCTGTTGTGTCGATCATGTCGAAGGGGCTGTAGAGGTTCAGCTCTAATGCCTGTGCAATGGTGAAGGTCTTGAAAACACTTCCCAATTCGTAGACGCCCTGCACGGCCCTGTTGAACAGCGGGCTGTCGGCCTGATCCCCTTCCAGCAGCGGACGGGGCCGCGCGTTGGGGTCGAAATCGGGCAAGCTGGCCATCGAGATGACCTCGCCCGTGTGCACATCCATCAAGACTGCGGCCGCGCCCCGCGCGCCCATCAAGGACATGGAACCCGCCAGTACTTCTTCCACCGCGGCCTGCACCGTCAGGTCCAGCGACAACATCAGCGGATCGACGCGGGAGGGGTCGCGCAATTCCTCGTCGAACCGCGCCTCGACGCCCGCGATACCGATGACTTCCGCCGCATTCACCGCCTCTTCGCCGAAGCTGGCGCCACCCAGGATATGCGCGGCGATGGAGCCGTTGGGATAAAGACGCATCTCGCGCGGGCCGAACAGGAGGCCCGGTTCACCAAGGTCGTGAACCATTTGCTCCTGCTCGGGCGAAATGTAGCGCCTCAGCCACAGAAACCGCGACCCGCTGGTGAAGCGGCGATGCAGGTCATCGGCGTCCATCTCGGGGAAGATCGCCGCGAGGCCTTCGGCGGCGGCGCGCGGATAGACCAGGTCTTGGGGGTGGGCGTAAAGTGCGTTGGTGGCGAAATTCGTCGCCAGGATGCGCCCATGCCGGTCGGTGATATCGGCGCGCGTGTTCAGGATCGTCGGCTCTTGGGCGACGAGGCGCGGTTCGGTCGGGGCGGAGGTCGCCAGCGCCGCCATGCGGGTGCCCACGGCGCCAAACGCCAGAACGAAGCAGAGCGCGACCAGAAGCAGACGCGACTCTGCACGGATCCGCATCTTGTCGCGCACACCTTCATGGCGCAGACGCAGGTTCTCTTTCTCGACATTATCGGGGTTTTCGCCCCGGGCGCGGGCGTCAAGGATGCGGGTTAATGGTCTTAACGGAATGCGCAGGCTCATAGGGGCTCCACCTCTCCGTCCCACGCGGGCGTGGAGGAGTTTTCGAAGATGAACGCTTCCGCGTCATCGATGGGCGACGGGAACGGGATCTGCGCCACGTCGCCGAATTGGTCAGGGGTCAGCGGCAACAGGCCAAGACGCTCAAAGTTGAAATCCGCCAGCTCACGCAGGCGGTCCGGGCGGTTCAGATAGGCCCACTCCGCACGCAACACGCCAAGGCGCTCGTGCTCATGGGCGATCTGCTGATGCAGGCGGTTGACCTCGCGGTCGGCCATCTGAGTCTGTATCGTCTGATGATAGGCCCAGTAGCCCAGAACAACGACCAGAATGGCGGCAATCAACGTTGTGAAGCGCATGGTTAAAGGCCCTCCAACTGCGGCAACCCCAACACCTTTGGATCGACGGCTTGTGCGGGCGCGTCGGTGCGCGTGGCGATGCGCAACTTGGCCGAGCGTGCGCGGGTGTTTCGCGCGACCTCATCGGTATCTGGCGCAATCGCCTTGCGGGGCGTCAGGGTAAAGCCGGGTGTCTTGGCCTCGGCCTCGGGTTCATAGCGAGAGCCACCGCCCCCGGTGCTGGCGCGCTCGGCCATGAATTTCTTCACGATGCGATCTTCGCTGGAATGAAACGTAACCACCGCCAATTTGCCACCAGGCTTCAACGCACGCTCGGCGGCCATCAGCCCTTGGGCCAATTGGCCGAACTCATCATTCACGGCGATGCGAATGGCCTGGAAAGAGCGTGTCGCAGGGTGGCTTTGACCCGGCTTCTTGCGCGGCAAGCACTTTTCAATGATTCCAGCTAATTGTAGCGTAGAGTTAATGCGATGCTTTAACCTCTCCGCGACGATTGCCTTGGCGATCCGGCGGGACGCGCGCTCTTCCCCATATTGAAACAGGATGTCGGCCAACAGCTTGTCCGGCGCGTCGTTTACCAGATCCTCAGCGGACACGCCGGTTTGGCCCATCCGCATATCCAGCGGCCCGTCACGCATGAACGAGAATCCCCGTTCTGCGATATCAAGCTGCATGGAGGAAACGCCCAGATCAAGCGTCACGCCATCCAGCGGCTCTCCTGCCAGGACATCCAGATCAGAGAATGTCCCCTCTTCCAGACGTAGTTTACCAGCATAGGACCCGGCCCAATCTGCGGCCATCTCGAAGGCCATAGGATCGCGATCCACCCCGATCACCGTATCCGCTCCTGCCTCAAGCAAGCCACGGGCGTATCCACCAGCGCCGAAGGTTCCGTCCAGCCATACGCCAGAAACTGGTGCCACTTCGCGCAGAATGGCGCCCAGAAGAACCGGGATGTGTGGCTGATCGCGGGCGTCTGTCATTCGGCATTGTCTGTGACCGGTGTGGATTTGGGCGTGTTCGCAAGCGACACGGGGTTGAAGAATTCCTTGCCCTCCGACAGTTTTGCCAGCATCGCGGCCAACTTGTCCTTGGAGGCCTCGCTATCGGCGGGCTTGAGGATGTGGAATTTGGTCCCCTTGCCCTGGAAGACCGCCTCGCCATCCAGCGCCAGCTTCTCGCGCGCCATGGCAGGCAGAACGAAGCGACCGGTGTCATCGACCTGAACCTCATCGCAAAGCGAATAGAACAGGATTTCAAGGACTTCACGCTCTTCCTCGCCTTCCGGCATGGACTGGATGCGCCGATCGAGGGCGTCATAGGCATTGCCCGACAGGCACTCGACGAAGTCATTCATGGGGTTGCCGTAGGCGACGTAGAGGCGGGGCGCATCACCGGTCGCGCAGGACGCATCCTGGGCCTGCAAGGTGCGACGGAACTTAGCCGGGAGTGAAACCCGGCCCTTCCCATCAACCTTGCACACATTGGTGCCCTGAAACCTCGTGTCCACGCGTACTGCCTCAAATTTGCCACAAACTGGCCGCAATCACTATTCCGCTCCTGTGCGCCTTTCGGCACGGGGGTCCGGAAATGGAAACGGCGGATTGAGGAAGCTGCCACTCCTCAATCCGCCGCCCTCGTCCCATTTCTGGGGTGTCCGACTGCGCAAACTACCTGGGGGGATGTCTGCTCGCCTACGCGCCGGATCTCTTTGTTTCGACGAATGAGATGCCTGTATGAACCTGCCTATTTTTGTTTTTTGGTTCGGACCTGTGTGATCCTTTGTCTTGTCTCGTTGTCGATGAATTCTTGTCCCATGGGAAACCTTCCCAATCAACACCTTTTTTTGGGACAACACCCCAATCTATTGATTTTAACCCCATACTGACACAGTATCTGGTGCCTGAACGACACACGGCATAGGCCTATCTAGTAGGGCCAGCGCCACTAACCTCACAATGTAGGGGTGGCGTGATGTGGGGGAGGAAAGTGGGGGATGGTGGCAGATTTTTCCCAAAACCACCCAACAGCCACGTGATCACGGCCTCGTGATCCCGTTTTGTTCTTATTTTACTGATTCGAATTGTGTGTGAATCGCGGTGGTGAGGGTGCGAGGCACCCCCACCGAAGGCCCAATTCAGGCCATCCCGCCGTCGATGAAGCGTTTTGCAAGATCTGCGTAGGCTTCGGCCATGGGACTATCTCCCAAGGCGACCGGGGTGCCGGCATCGCCGCCGATCCGTGTGTCGAGGTCAATCGGCAGCGCCCCCAGGAAAGGCAGGCCCAGTTTCTCGGCCTCGGCGCGCACGCCGCCCTCGCCAAAGATATGCGCCTCGTGGCCGCATTTGGGGCAATGGTACGTCGCCATATTCTCGATCAGGCCCAGAACCGGAGTCTTCAGCGTCTCGAACATGTTCAGCGCCTTGCGCGCGTCCAGCAGGGCCACGTCCTGCGGCGTGGAAACCACAATTGCCCCCGACACTTCGGACTTCTGGCAAAGCGTCATCGCCACGTCACCGGTGCCCGGCGGCAGGTCGACCAGCAACACATCCAACTCGCCCCACTCCACCTGGGTCAACATCTGCTGCAACGCACCCATCAGCATCGGCCCGCGCCAGACCACGGCTTTCTCGGCCGGCAACATGAAGCCGATGGACATCAACGTGACGCCATGGCCGTGCAACGGGATGATCGTCTTTCCGTCAGGCGACGCGGGCCGCTTGTTGACCCCCATCATCCGCGGCACAGATGGCCCATAAATGTCGGCATCCAGCAGGCCGACCCGCCTGCCCTGCCGCGCCAGCGCAACGGCCAGGTTCGTCGATACCGTCGACTTGCCAACGCCGCCCTTGCCCGAGCCGATCCCGATGATCCGGGCCACGCCCTTGGGGCGCATGGGGCCTTCCTGCGGTTTCATGTGGCCACCCACCGACAGGTTGGGCGGCGGGCTCTTGGGGGCGGAAGGCTTTTCGCTATGGGCCGTCAGCGCCACGGACACGGAGGTAACGCCTTCCATCTTGCCGATGAACTCCTGCACCCCGTCGCGCAGGCCCGCCATCTGCTTTGCGATTGCGGGCGATGGCGCCTCGATGATGAAGCTGACCTTGCCGTCTTGCACCATCAACGCGCGGATCATGTCGCGGCTGACGAGGTCGCCACCATCGGGCAGGCCGATCTTGGAGAGGGCGTCTAAGATCGTTTCACGGGTCTGGGCCATGGGGTGCCTCCTTATCGTATGCGATGTTTTCCTTCACATAGGGTGAATTCACCGGGCGCGCACCCCCACAACTGCAAGGCCCATGACCCCAAGGGCGCCCGCGACCGCCAACGCCCGGCCGATGCCGATGATGTCGGCTGCGGCCCCGATGCTCATGGCACCCAGAGACACGGTGCCGAAGCCCACGACAACCCAGAAGCTCATCACCCGGCCCCGGTAGCTGTCGGGCAGTCCCGATTGGATCGCCGATTGCAAACTGACCCCACACCACGTGGAGGTTAACCCCGTTAACCCCGCCGCCAGCAGGACGATCGGCCAAGACGGGGCGAGTCCCATCGCGATCACCGCCCCCTGCCCCGCAAAGCTTGCGACCCAGACCGCACGCGGGATGCGCGCGCCCACCGCGGCCACGCCCGCCGCCTTCAATACCGCCGAGATCAGCGCCCCCGCGCCCGCCGCCGCCGTCAGATACCCCAGTCCCGCCGCGCCGCGTCCGAAGCCGCCGTCGGCGACAACTGGCAAGACTTCCAAAGCCCCTCGGGCGGAAGAGGCGAAGACCAGCGTGATCAGTAGGGCCTGGCGGATCAGCGGTGTTGCGGCGGCATAGCGAACCCCTTCTACCAGGTCGCTGAGGAAGGGTGCCGAAGGCCGGGGTGGCAGCCCACGCGGGTGCAGCGCCGGCAGCACCAGCAACATCGGCAAGTAGCACAGCGCTGCCAGCCAAAGGGCGGTGGTGCCCCCCGCCGTGGCAATCACCCAACCCGCGAAGACCGGGGCCACCAGACGGCCGATGTTGAAGTTGAGCGCCGTGACCGCCACCACATGCTGCACCATGTCCGCGGGCACCAACCTCGGCCCCAGCGACATCCGGATCGGATGGTGCGCGGCCGAGATCATGCCGATGCTCAACGCCGCCAACGAAAGGCCCACCGCGCTGACGTCACTGGCCAGCAAGGCCAGCACCGCGATGATGAACGCCATCAACCCGTTCGTTACGAACGCCGCGCTGCGGATGTTCACCCGGTCCGTCAGCACGCCAAAGAACGGCCCCAAGACAAGCGTCGGCAGAAGGCTCAGCGCAGCGACGATCCCCACGGTCGAGGCCTGCCCCGTCCGTTCCCACGCCAACCAAGCCAAGGTGACGCGCTGGATCCAAAGCGCTTGCACAGCGAAGAAGACGCCGCCGAAAAACAGCTTGAACTGCCGATCCGCAAAGGCGCCTCCAGCGATCAACATGTTGTTAACCTAAGGGAATGTAACAGAAATGTGCTATGCACATGCTGCATGGCGGCAATTCGGTTTCGTCCATTGTGCAGCTGCAGCATTTCACTATCTTCAATCGGGACAGACGGAAAAACACAACCACCCGGGCACAGGAAGGACAAGAGCCTCCGCATTGCCCATGAAATGAAATTGAGGACGACCATGGCCTATATCACAGGCAACCGCACCCACACCGCTCCCATCGGCCAACGCTTGGCCGATCTGCGCACAACCGCACTGCAA
Organism: Gymnodinialimonas phycosphaerae; assembly: GCF_019195455.1. NCBI lineage: Bacteria > Pseudomonadati > Pseudomonadota > Alphaproteobacteria > Rhodobacterales > Paracoccaceae > Gymnodinialimonas > Gymnodinialimonas phycosphaerae. Next base: position 1,563,208 of record NZ_JAIMBW010000001.1, read on the forward strand.
GCCTACAGCAACTGGCGCATATACCGCACCACGCTGTCCGAGCTGCAGGACCTCTCGCTGCGCGAGATGACCGACCTGGGGATCAACCCCTCCATGATCAAGCGCATCGCGCTGGAAGCGGCTTACGGCAAAAACGCCTAAGCGCTGCGAAAGATACCGGTCCCCGTCCTCCCACGGGGTATCCGGGACAGCGGGCCGCACCCAACCCTCCCTTGGGTGCGCCCGCCTCTCTACAACGGCCCTCACGTCGGGTCAGATATCCGGTCTCTTTCCTCCCATCGAGGCCGTGATCAGCGGGGCTGCTCCTCCTCCTCCCTTTGGAGTGGCTCCACACGACAGACCGCGCCTTTCCTCCCATCGGTTCGGTCTGAACATTACGGCATAGGTCCGTTCCTCCCATCGGACCCGGGCCATACGACGACCCAGCCCTTTCCTCCCATCGGGTGGGTCAGTTATCGGCGGTGATGGTTCTTTCCTCCCAGAAACCCATCACCGCCTTTTTCTTTTCAGAACCACGCTTCTTCGGCCCGCGCGTTTCAGGCGCGCATATCTTTGGGTGAGCCCATCACGACAAAGGTCGTGATCGTCGCTACCTGTGGCAATGCCCCCAAAACATCCGTGTGAAAGCGCTTGTAGGCGACAAGATCCGGCACCTCCACGCGCAGCAGGTATTCGACCGTTCCCGTGATGTTGTGGCATTCGACGACTTCCGCGGCTTTGGCGACAGCCGCTTCGAACGCCAGTTGTGATGCCTTGGTGTGCAGCCCCAAACCCACTGTAATGTAGGCGATAAACCCCACGCCCATGGCCAAGGGGTCCAGCACCGCGCGGTAGCCTGCAATCACACCGCCCGCCTCAAGCGCCTGAACGCGGCGCAGCGTCGCCGAGGGCGACAGCGCCACCCGTTCCGCCAAATCGAGGTTCGAGATCCGCCCATCGCGCGCAAGTTCACGCAATATCTGCCGGTCTTTTTCGTCAATCTTCGCCATATGTTGTCCATCTTCGGCAATTTCTGCGCATTTCGCAATTACATTCGGCCCAAGCCCCCCTAATGTTGCGTAATGACTTATGAGCTTCTCAGCGGCCTTGTGCTGTTTGCCTTCGCCTCCTCGATCACGCCGGGGCCCAACAACATCATGCTGATGGCCTCGGGGGTGAACTTTGGCCTCAAGCGCACCCTGCCACATATGTTGGGCGTGTCGTTAGGGCACGGAGCGATGACGCTGATTCTTGGGCTGGGGCTGGTCCAGGTCTTCGACGTTATCCCATGGCTGCGCACGGCATTGACGGTCGTCTCGGTTGCTTACCTCTTGTGGTTGGCCTGGAAAGTGGCCAACGCCGCACCGCCTGCCGATGCCCGCGAAGGGACGAAACCGCTGACGTTCCTGCAAGCGGCAGGCTTCCAATGGGTAAACCCCAAGGCGATCTACATGTCGATCTATGCCCAGACCAACTTCACCACGGAGGGCGCGGGGTGGCCCGGCGCGGTCGCGATTGCCGTGATATTCGCGCTTGTGAACCTTCCGTCAGTCGCCACATGGGTCTGGGGCGGCACGCAGGTGCGGCGCTGGTTGGACGGGCCGGGGCGACTCAGGGCGTTCAATTGGACCATGGCAGCGCTGCTGGTCCTGTCGCTTTACCCGATGATCCTTCCCTCAGAGTGAGGGCCTTCGCCTAGGGCCGCACCGCGACGCCGCTGGCGAAGCGGGGAATCAAGGCAATCGGATCGGGCTCTGCGTCCCAAACCCCGTCGCGGAACACATGTTGCAGAAGCTGGCCCGGCGTTTCTGGATCGTTGGTGTACTGAAAACAGAACTCCCTCGGCGAGCCCTCGCGCAATTCCTCGACCCGGGCCGGAATATCCTCGGCGGGCAGCGCGGTGAAGCCTTCCAGATCAAAGGGGAAGCGATACCCTTCGGCCTGCCACATCGCGCGCAAGCCTTGATCCTCATAGGGAATACACAGGGCATCGCCGCGCCAATCGATCCGGTATTCGGCAACTTCCATCGGGAAATCCCACGTGGCCGACGCGGTGATCAGCACGGCGTGATCGTCGTTCTGCTCGGTGTAAAGCTCGGCCCAGGCACATGACAGCCGCGCGTCCGGATAATAACAGAACACCGCTTCATCCATATGCGCGATCACTTCGGCGCGGGTCAGAAAGGTCTGCGCCGTGGCTTGCGACGTGAGAAACGGCAGCAGGGCCAAAGCGATCAAGGGGCGCAACATGAAGGTCTCCGCGTCTGAACGAGTTGAGACCAACCTAGGGCGCGATGCGGGCTGGGTCGAGGGTGGGTGATCCTAAAACGGGACATCGTCCCCCTCTTGCCCCGCTGCCACCAGAAACCGGCCCACGACATGCTTGGACCCGGCCTTGTCGAACGCGATCCCCAGCTTGTCGCCCTCCACCGAATTCACGACGCCATAGCCGAACTTTTGGTGGAAGACCCGGTCGCCAACGCTGAAAACGCTGATCGCCTCTGCGTCGATGGTCATGGCCTTCGCTTCCGACGGCTGGCGCGTGCCGTATTGGCCTTGCCGTGATTGCAGGCGTCTCCAGCCCGGCGAGTTGTAGACATCCGCGCTGGCCGCTTTTTCATGGAGGTTGGAACCTGCCATCTCCCGCTCGACCGGGCTGGCGGTGGCGCTCATGGAGCTTTGGTGGCCGTAAAGTCCGGGCGGGGTCAGCACTTCGACGCGATCCTCGGGCAATTCGTCGATGAAGCGGGATGGCATCTGGGATTGCCACTGACCGTAGACGCGGCGGTTTCCGGCGAACGAGATCGTGCAGACTTCCTCGGCCCGGGTGATGCCGACATAGGCGAGGCGGCGTTCTTCCTCCAACCCCGTCTGGCCGCTCTCGTCCATGGAGCGTTGGGACGGGAACAACCCGTCTTCCCAACCGGGCAGGAAGACCGCCGGAAATTCCAGCCCCTTGGCGGCGTGAAGCGTCATCAGCGTGACTTTGGGTTCTTGATCGTCCTGTTCATTGTCCATGATCAGGCTGACGTGTTCGAGAAAGCCTTGCAGGTTCTCGAAGTTTTCCAAAGCCTTGACCAGTTCCTTGAGGTTCTCCAACCGGCCCGGTCCCTCTGGCGTCTTGTCGTTTTGCCAATGCGCCGTGTAGCCGGACTCATCAAGAATGATTTCAGCCAGTTCCACGTGGCTGACACCCTTGGGCGCGCCCTCTTCTTCTATCAGATCATCTACCGGCCTCACGGCGCGGGGCGCCCCAAGCTGCGCCCGCCAGCGCGCCAAGCCTTCGACAAGCGTGCGCAATTCGCGCCCGCCCTTGCCGCCGATCGCTTGCGTCTCCACGCACAGCCGCGCGCCCTCCAGCAGGCTCACGCCATTGGAACGTGCCATCTTCTGGATCGTCTGCTGTGCCTTGTCGCCAAGCCCGCGTTTGGGCGTGTTCACGATACGCTCGAACGCCAGATCATCGTCAGGTGAGACGACGACGCGGAAATAGGCCATGGCATCGCGGATCTCCATCCGCTCGTAGAAGCGGGGGCCACCGATGACGCGGTAGGGCAGACCGATGGTCAGGAACCGGTCTTCAAAGGCACGCATCTGGTGCGAGGCGCGGACCAGAATAGCGATGGAATTGGGATTGATGGGGGCCATGCCGCGGGTGCCGCGGCCCATCGCCTCGATCTCTTCACCGATCCAGCGCGCTTCCTCATCACCGTCCCAATGACCGATCAGGCGCACTTTTTCGCCGTCCTCGCCGTCCGTCCAAAGCGTCTTTCCAAGGCGGCCCTTGTTGCCCGCGATGACACCCGAGGCCGCCGCCAGGATATGCCCGGTCGAGCGGTAGTTCTGCTCCAGCCGAACCACATGGGCGCCTTCGAAATCCTTCTCGAACCGCAGGATGTTACCCACTTCCGCCCCGCGCCAGCCGTAGATCGACTGGTCGTCATCGCCCACGCAGCAGATATTCCTGTGCCCCGCCGCCAGAAGGCGCAGCCAGAGGTACTGGGCGACGTTGGTGTCTTGATATTCGTCCACAAGGATGTAGCGGAACCAGCGTTGGTACTGGCCCAGCAGATCCTCGTTGTTCTGGAAAATCTGAATCACATGCAGCAGCAGATCGCCGAAATCACAGGCGTTCAGTTCTAGTAGCCGTCTTTGATATTGGGCGTAGAGCTTCACGCCTTGATGGTTGAATGCCCCGTGGTCGGCACTTGGCACCTTGTCGGGCGTCAGAGCGCGGTTCTTCCAGCCGTCGATGATGGCGCCCAACGCGCGGGCAGGCCAGCGCTTGTCGTCGATGCCCTCGGCCACGATCAACTGCTTCATCAGCCGGGTCTGGTCGTCGGTGTCGAGGATGGTGAAATTGGACTTCAGACCTGCCAGTTCCGCATGGCGTCTGAGCAATTTTACACAAATTGCATGGAACGTGCCCAGCCACGGCATCCCTTCAGCAGGTTGCCCCAGAAGCGCGCCGACACGCGTCTTCATCTCACGCGCTGCCTTGTTGGTGAAGGTGACGGCCAGGATCTCATTCGGGCGCGCGGTGCCGGTGGCCATCAGATGCGCGATGCGTGCCGTCAGAGCGCGGGTCTTGCCGGTACCGGCCCCCGCCAGCATCAGGACGGGGCCGTCCAACTGGTTAACAGCCGCGATCTGCGCCGGGTTCAGGCCGTCCATATAGGGCTGCGGCCGCGCGGCCATGGCGCGGGCGGCAAGCGAGGATGTGGCGGCGGCCTCGAAGGCATCGGAATCGTCGAATTGGGTCATGAGGTAAGGATAGTGCGGGTTGCGCGCGAGGGGAAGGTTTGTTCGCAGATTGTTCTACTGGTCGTGTTTGCAGATGTCGGACCGGGGCCAGCCCCGGACCCCGGAGGTTTTCTTGGCAAGATGAAAGGGGCCGACGCAATTTGTGACGAATTTGATTGAGTTGTCAGGGGTTCAGGGATTTTGTGAGCACATGGATTTGCATTCTCGATACCCCGCATTGGCGGACTTGAAAGCGCGGGCGCGGCGGCGCATTCCGCATTTCGTGTGGGAATATCTCGACTCGGCGACAGGGTTGGAAGCAGGGGCCGCGCGCAACCGGGCGGCACTTGATGCGATCTTGTTTCGCCCGGCGGCGCTTTTGGGTGAGGTGGCCCCCTCACTGGCGTGCACATTCTTGGGGCGCGAGTACCCGGTGCCGTTCGGGATCGCACCCTTGGGGATGTCGGGGCTGATCTGGCCGGGGGCAGAGGCGTTGCTGGCAGCGCACGGGGCGCTGGCGGGCATTCCTTACGGGCTTTCGACCGTGGCGACTGTGGTGCCTGAGGTATTGAAGGGGCGGATCGCGGATCAGGGGTGGTTCCAGATGTATCCGCCGAAATCGCCGGAGGTGCGCGATGACATGTTGCGCCGGGCGCGGGAGGCGGGCTTCCATACGCTGGTGCTGACGGTGGATGTTCCAGCCGCGTCCCGTAGGGAACGCCAAACCCGGGGCGGGTTGGTGCAACCGCCCCGCCTGACGCCACGGCTTCTGGCGCAGGTGGCTCAGTGCCCCGCGTGGGCACGCGGCATTGCGGCCACCGGCATGCCGCGCATGCGGTTGATGGACAGCTATGCCGAGGACTTGGCGAAAGGGCCCCTGCCCTCCACCGCCCATGTGGGCTACCTGCTGCGCGCGGCACCCGATTGGGAATATGTCGCCGCCCTGCGCGACGCCTGGGACGGACCTTTCATCCTGAAAGGCGTGTGCGAGCCGGACGTGGCGCGCCATGCGGAGGCCTACGGGGTCGACGCGATCTGGGTGTCGACCCACGCGGGCCGCCAGTTCGACGGCGCGCCGGGGGCAGCAGCCCTTCTGCCCGGGGTGCGCGCGGCCACGGACCTTCCCATTGTGTTCGACAGCGGCGTGGAAGGCGGGCTCGACGTGTTGCGCGCCCTGGCCCTGGGGGCGGATTTCGTGATGATGGGACGGGCATGGCACTATGCTCTAGGGGCCTTGGGCGCGGACGGCCCGGCCCATTGGCATGATATCCTGACGAAGGACATGTCCAGCAACATGGCGCAGATCGGGGCGCAGCGGCTTGAGGACCTCTCGGGGCGGCTGATCTCCGAATAGCTAAAATTCTTAACAAGGGCTTAAGCCCAGCCCTGAATGTTCATATATCGTTCCCATGACCGAAGCTCAGGCCATTGCGATACTCTGTGCCATGTTGGGGGGCGAACCCGAGCATCGCGTCAGCTACGGGCTGGACGCCGTCACTACCTATGTACGCGTCGATTGCATCACCGACACCCATGCGATCGAGATCGGCATGGACCATACGCGCGGCGCCTACGACAGCCTGCATCAGGCAACGTTCAACGCCCTGCTGACCAATCGCGAACCGATGGTGATCATGATCGACACCGACAACATCGAGTCGCAATACGAATACCAGGTCGAGGCCACGGCCCGCGCCCATGGCGTCGATTATGCGGTCTGGGGCGAGCAATTCCTGCGGCGCTGGCAGATGACGGCGCCGTTCCGGGCGCGTCTGGCGCCGGCAAGTTAGGCCGCATGGGCGGCAGGCAAATTGCGCAATCCCGCCAGAAAGGCCCGTACGTGCTGTCGCACGTTGGGATCGTTTCCACGCAGCTCACTGTTGGTCGGAATAAGCCGTTCCAAAGCCGATATCTGCGGATCCAGCGTAGCCAACGGATCCTTGGACGCGCAGTAGACCCGCCAGGTTGTGAAAGCCCGCTGCTGCGTTGGGCCATGGGCAACCATCGCCAGGTTCTGGTGTCGCGGATCGGCGGCGATTCGCGTCATCAGCGCTGTCAAAACCATCTCTGTCCCCTCCAATACCTGAAAGAACCGGCGATCGTGGCACACAAGCAGACCCGAGACATCCAACCTGGCATTGTTGCGCCGTGAGACAGCCGTCACCGCCGACAACGCTGCACGACCAAACAACTGGCTTGCCTGACTGGTATAGATGACACGGTACAATGTGACCCTCGCGATTTGTGCGGCTGACGAAGGCTAGCGCAAAAGCCTTTACGGATCGTAACCAACTTCGCACGTACAACGTTCCGGTTGCCCTTCGCTCCGCGACCGTCCAAGAATGCTGCATCTGCGAAGGGACCGTTTACGGGTCTTACCGCGTCGCTACTTGAGGACACCCGACCATGGCCGAATTCCAAAAAATCCTCATCGCCAACCGGGGCGAGATCGCCATCCGCGTGATGCGCGCCGCCAACGAGTTGGGCAAGCGCACGGTTGCCGTCTATGCCGAAGAGGACAAGCTGTCGCTGCACCGTTTCAAAGCGGATGAAGCCTACAAGATCGGCGAAGGTCTGGGTCCCGTGGCCGCCTACCTGAGCATCGAGGAGATCATCCGGGTCGCCAAGCAATGCGGCGCCGATGCGATCCATCCGGGTTATGGCCTGCTGTCGGAGAACCCCGATTTCGTCGATGCCTGCACCGAGGCTGGCATCACGTTCATCGGCCCCAAGGCCAAGACCATGCGCCAGTTGGGCGACAAGGCCTCCGCGCGGCGCGTGGCGATCGAGGCGGGCGTGCCGGTCATCCCCGCAACAGAAGTGCTTGGCGATGACATGGCCGCGATCAAGAAAGAAGCGGCCGAGGTCGGCTATCCCCTGATGCTGAAGGCCTCTTGGGGCGGTGGCGGGCGCGGCATGCGGCCGATCGCCTCCGAGGATGAGTTGGAGGAAAAGGTGCTGGAAGGCCGTCGCGAAGCCGAAGCGGCGTTTGGGAACGGCGAAGGCTATCTCGAGAAGATGATCATCCGCGCCCGCCACGTGGAGGTGCAGATCCTCGGTGACAGCCACGGCAATATCTATCACCTCTATGAGCGCGACTGCTCCGTCCAGCGCCGCAACCAAAAGGTCGTGGAACGCGCCCCCGCCCCCTACCTAACGGACATGCAACGCAACGAGATCTGCCTTCTGGGCAAGAAGATCTGCGAACATGTGAACTATGAATGCGCCGGAACCGTCGAGTTCCTGATGGATATGGACAGCGGCGAATTCTACTTCATCGAAGTGAACCCCCGCGTGCAGGTGGAACATACCGTCACCGAAGAAGTGACCGGCATCGACATCGTCCGCGCGCAGATTCTGATCGCAGAGGGCAAGATGCTGGCAGCCGCCACCGGGGTCGCGTCCCAGTATGACGTGAAGCTCGACGGTCACGCGATCCAGTGCCGGATCACGACCGAAGATCCCGCCAACAATTTCATCCCCGACTATGGCCGCATCACCGCTTATCGCGGGGCCACGGGCATGGGCATTCGCCTCGATGGTGGCACTGCCTATTCCGGCGCGGTGATCACGCGTTATTACGACAGCCTGCTGGAGAAAGTGACCGCCTGGGCCCCTACGCCAGACGCCGCCATCGCACGGATGGACCGCGCGCTGCGCGAATTCCGCATCCGGGGCGTGTCGACCAACATCGCCTTCGTGGAAAACCTGCTGAAGCACCCGACTTTCCTGAACTACCAGTACCACACCAAGTTCATTGACGAGACGCCGGAGCTGTTCGACTTCCGCCCCCGCCGCGACCGCGCGACGAAGATCCTGACCTACGTGGCGGACATCACCGTGAACGGCCACCCGGAAACCCAAGGCCGCCCGAAGCCTGCCGCCGACCTCAAACCCGCGCGCGCGCCACGTGTCCCCGTGGAAGCCCCTCCCCCCGGCACCCGCAACCTGCTCGATGACAAGGGGCCAGAGGCCGTCGCCAAGTGGATGAAGGACCAGAAACACCTTCTGATCACCGACACCACCATGCGCGACGGCCACCAGTCTTTGCTGGCCACGCGGATGCGGTCCCTCGACATGATCAAGGTCGCGCCCGCCTACGCCCACAACCTCTCCGGTCTGTTCAGCGTCGAATGCTGGGGCGGGGCCACCTTTGACGTCGCCTATCGCTTCTTGCAGGAATGCCCTTGGCAGCGCCTGCGCGACATCCGCAAGGCGATGCCCAACATCATGACGCAGATGCTTCTGCGCGCCTCAAACGGCGTGGGCTACACCAACTACCCCGACAACGTGGTGCAAGGCTTCGTCAAACAGGCGGCCGAGTCCGGCGTCGACGTCTTCCGCGTGTTCGACAGCCTAAACTGGGTCGAGAACATGCGCGTTGCCATGGATGCCGTGGGCGAGACCGGCAAGATCGTGGAGGGCACGATCTGCTACACCGGCAACATCCTCGACCCTGCCCGCGCCAAGTATGACGTGAAATACTACGTTGATATGGCCAAAGAATTGGAGAAGGCCGGCGCCCACGTTCTGGGCCTCAAGGACATGGCGGGGCTCTTGCGACCGGCAGCCGCAGAGGTGCTGATCCCGGCCCTGAAAGACGCCGTGGACCTACCCATCCACTTCCACACCCACGACACGGCGGGCGTGGCGGCGGGCACCATCCTGACGGCCTCCGAGCACGGCGTGGATGCCGTTGATTGCGCCATGGATGCACTGTCGGGCAACACGTCCCAAGCCACCCTCGGCACGATCGTGGAAGGCCTGCGCTTCACCGAGCGTGATACCGGCCTTGATATCGGTGCGATCCGCCAGATCAGTGATTATTGGGAGGCCGTGCGCGCCCATTATGCCGCCTTCGAGAGCGGCATGCAGGCCCCCGCCTCTGAGGTCTACCTGCACGAGATGCCCGGCGGCCAGTTCACCAACCTCAAGGCCCAGGCGCGGTCGATGGGGCTGGAAGAGCGCTGGCACGAAGTGGCGCAGATGTACGCCGACGTGAACCAGATGTTCGGCGATATCGTGAAGGTCACACCGTCGTCCAAGGTCGTGGGCGACATGGCGCTGATGATGGTATCCCAAGGGCTGACCCGCGAACAGGTCGAAGACCCCGCCACAGACGTGTCCTTCCCCGACAGCGTGATCGGGATGCTCAAGGGTGATCTGGGCCAGCCGCCCAATGGCTTCCCCAAGGCCATCGTCAAGAAGGCACTCAAGGGCGAAAAACCCAATCTGGAGCGTCCCGGCAAGCATCTGGAGCCCGTCGATATCGAGGCTACCCGCGCCGATCTGGCCAAGCAACTGGATGTGGAAATCGACGACGAAGACCTCAACGGCTACCTGATGTATCCCAAGGTCTTCGCCGACTACGCCACCCGCCATGCAGACTATGGCCCCGTGCGTGCCCTACCCACGAAGACGTTCTTCTACGGCATGGACCAAGGAGAAGAGATCGAGGCCGAGATCGACCCCGGCGTGACGTTGGAAATCCGGCTGGTCGCCATGGGCGAGACCAATGAAGAGGGCGAAGTCCGTGTGTTCTTCGAACTCAACGGCCAGCCCCGCACCGTCCGGGTGCCCAACCGCCTTGCGTCGGCGGCGACCGCGAAACGCCCCAAGGCCGAACTTGGCAACCCCAACCACATCGGCGCGCCAATGCCCGGTGTCGTGGCCAGCGTGGGCGTCCAGGCGGGTCAGGAGATCAAGGCAGGCACGCTTTTGCTGACCATCGAGGCGATGAAAATGGAAACCGGCATCCACGCCGACCGCGACGCGGTGGTCAAGGCGGTGCATGTGACGCCGGGCGGGCAGATCGACGCAAAGGATTTACTGGTCGAGTTGGCGTGAATGCGCTTCGCGCGGCGGCGCCTCCTCGCTGCGCTCCTCGCAGTGGCCCCGACCGGGGCCATTGCCCAGGTCACCGACCGCGCGCTTGGCTGCCAGACCTCTCCCCTGTGCGTCCTCGGGTATGACCCCGCATCGGCGCAAGAAAGCTTCGCCACGCTTGCGCGCCATACCTTTGCGGAAGATGGCACAGGTCCAGACCGCCTTGGCGTCTTGGTCGTGCTTCCGCCCGGGCTGGCCCAAGACTGCCCCGGCGGTACGATAGAGCCAATGCGCGGCATCCGTGCCCTCGGCGATGGCCGATACGAGGGCTGAGTGGTGCCCAATTCCATGTCCTTCCACGGCCACTTGTTCGGAGAGACGTCCACGTTCACCGCTGATCAGGTCTGGGATTGGACGCTGCCCGCGTTGGAAGACGGCGGTCGCCTCTTCGGCGCGTATCGCTTGCGCTGGACATCCACGCATCGCTCGGTCGATGGTGGGTCGATCATGATCCGGCTGATGCCGTCCCGCCTTTCCGCCGACTGGAACTAGACCATGCTTCGTACGCTTGCCATCCTGCTCCTGCTTTCCTCGCCCGCCGTCGCCCAGAAGGTCGAACCGATCATCGACACGGTGCCCATCCCCGCCGAAGACCTCGTCCCCGACGATGTTCCCGGGCTGGAATTCTTCCCTGCCGGTGACGTCACCATGAACGCTGCCATTGCCGAGGCGCAGCGCACCCTGCCGCTGTTCCTGTCCCACGTGCTGGATCCAATCGGCGTCGCCCGTGGGGGCTCGATCAAGGTGTCGTTCCAGACGTTCCCCACCGACCAAGGCGACGAAATCATCTGGGTCACAGACTTTCGTCGCCTGCCCGATGGCAGCTTCACAGGGCGGCTCAACAACCAACCATTCCACCTGGGCGATTGGCAGCGGGGCGATATCGTCAGCTTTCCCGCGTCGGCCATTCAGGACTGCAGCTTGCCCGCCCCCAATGGCCTTTTCGGGAATTACACCAACCGCGTGATTGCCGCACAGCCGGGCAACGGGCACATCTTCAACAGCCTCGCCACCCGCGTTCTGCCGCCTGAATGGGAATAGGATGGGACTTGTCCCGTCACCTGGCTTGCGGCACCCTCCCCCAATGGAAGAGAATTTCGACAAAGCACTGATCTTCACCGATCTGCATATCATGCCGGAAGGTGAGACGATCATCGGCCTTGACCCCCTTGCCCGGTTCCAGGAGGGCTTGGCCCATGCCCTGTTACGCCACCCGGACGCCCAACATGTCATCCTTCTGGGCGATCTGACCCACTCCGGCGCGCCCGAGGCATATGCGCGCCTCGCCCCGGTGTTGGTCGATTGCCCGATCCCCGTGACCGTGACGATGGGCAACCATGACCTGCGCGCACCGCTTGGCGCCGCCTTTCCCGGCGCGCTGAACGCCGATGGCTTCGCCCAGACGGCGCTGGACCTTGGGCCGCTCCGGTTGCTGATCCTCGACACCCATGATTACGACGACCAGGCGCCGCTGGCCCACGACGGCTGGCTGTGTGACACCCGTTTGGCATGGCTCGATACGGAGCTGGCTCGGGCGGCGGGGGACGGCCGCGATGTGGTTGTCTTCGCTCACCATCCGCCCTGCCCCGTGGGCTTTTGGGCGATGGATGCGATCGGGCTGGCCAACTCGGGGGCGCTGCTGACGCGCTTGCACGGGGCACCCCACGTCCGTCACCTGATCTGCGGCCATATCCACCGCACGATTCACGCCAGCGCCGCCAACCCGAAGGGCGGCGCACTGCCTGTCAGCATTCTCAAGAGCCCCTGCCACCAGATCCCGATGATTTTGGGCCAAGGCACCTTTGCCGATAGCGTCGATGAACCCGGCGCCTATGGCATCCTCCTGGCCATGAAGGACACGGTCGTGGTCCATACCGAGGATTTCGCGCTCTCGGATGGCGCCGTGCAAACCTATTGACCGCGCGGCATTGGCGCAGCACAAAAACAGGACCAAAAAAGGCCCATTTCCCTCTTGCGCGCTCGCGTCAGTCTTTATAGATAGCGCACACACTGAAGTGAGCGGGTGTAGCTCAGGGGTAGAGCATAACCTTGCCAAGGTTAGGGTCGGGCGTTCGAATCGCCTCACCCGCTCCATTTAAAAAACGGCCCGGACAGTTCGTTGTCCGGGCCGTTTTTCTTTATTCAGATCAAGACTTTGTCGGTTACTCGAACATCAGGTCCGCCATCGGCGTGCCAAGATAAAACACCTTGTAGACGCCCGGCGCGGCGTTGCCCGCGAAATAGAACCGGATCGATTGCGACCGTGGCAGACTGCCCGGATCCCACGATGAGGAGTACGAATAGCTGTCCTGCAAGCTGTTGTTGGGCACCGTGCCGATCAGGTGCAATGGCGCATTGTCCGGCCCCACCAGCGTGAAATCGGTGATGTTGAAGAAGAACGAGTTGTCCCCGTCAATGTCGTTGGCCACCATCGGCTGCACCGACACATCAAGTTGCAAAATGGACCCCAGCGTCGCGGCCAGGCGCCCCGTGATGTCTTGGCGGCCAGAGGTTTCGCGGATAGCCACCTCGTCCACCTCTGTCAGGGCCAGAACGTTGACTTCCAGCAGGCTCGCCGGGTCGATCAGCTCGGTCACTTCCGCCTCAAGCGAGATTTCCTGGCTGTAGTCGGTGTCCTGAAAGACCAATGTGCCGCTGGTGATCGTTTCCGGCACAAGGAACACCGCGTTAAGGTAGGCCTGCTCGGTCTCATCTGGCCAATCACGCGGGCGGCGCGCGGTCAGGGACGTGCCTGACAGTTGGAATTCACCAACGGCGGCCATCCGGCCGACCATCTGGCGCGGCTCTGCGTCGCCGGGCAATTGCAGCCCGATGTCCGAGAACGACACGTTGACCCGGTCGATCTCCTCCGTCCAGGCCACGTCATAAATGGCGCGCACATAAACGAAATGGTGTCCGGGTTGATGCAAAACCACGGGGGCGCAACAGGCCACGCCGCCGTCGGCATCGGATTCGGTCAGTTCCGCGTAGCGCTCGATCGCGATGCTCGACAACGTAATCGGCACGCTCTCCACCTCTTGCGCTGTGACAAACGTTGCGCTTGCAAGGGCGAAAACTGCCCCGGTAATGAAGGGTTTCAATACACGCATGACATCTCCTAATGAATTGATTCAAGTTTGATTTGCGTACTTTGCAGTAGAATCATCAGACCACAAAGACCGGATTTCCCGCCCCCGTTTTGAAGCTGGCACGGCATGCGCGCACCGTCGCCCGGCGCGTCCTTTCCCTGCCCCCCGCAAGCCCGCAAAAAATCCATGCACCTGACAAGGGAGCCTGCGGTGCGCCGCGCCCAGATCCAAATGAATATCCTCCGAAACAGAGGTGTTCGTCGATTTCTCTCGAAATCATAGGCCCCGCGACCGACCGCGAATTGACGCCCGTCAAAGCGCCCCGTCGCGCCATGTGAACGTAGTGCGTGGGACGGGCCTCCTGAAAGACCGGCGAGATACGCAATGGCCTCGGCATCGCCTTCGCTTGGATATCGTATCGGGGAGTCGGGACGGCGCTGGCACCAATGCTCGATGCAACAAGGCCTTTGAACTGGAATTGCCATGACCAACCTAACCCATGACATCGCCCCGCGCCCTCAGTCCCCTGATTGGGTTTGGTATGCGGCGGTCCCCGTCGTCGCTATCCTGGGATGGGTCGCCTACGGGCAACTGATCCCGCTTTCGGAATGGATCACCGCCCTCTTCCCCGTGGCACGCGACAGCCACACCGGCGAGGCGATCGCGTTCTTTGTGTATGACGTGCCGAAGGTCCTTCTGCTTCTGACCGGCATCGTCTTCGTGACCGGCGTGCTGCGCAGCTGGTTCAGCCCCGAGAAGACCCGAGCCATCCTTGCGGGCAAACGCCAGATCCTGGGCTACCCCCTGGCCGCGTTGCTGGGGGTGCTGACGCCCTTCTGCTCTTGTTCTTCGGTGCCGCTCTTCATTGGCTTTGTCTCGGCAGGTGTGCCGCTTGGCGTGACGTTTTCCTTCCTGATCGCGGGCCCGATGGTGGGCCCTGTCGGGCTGGGGCTGCTATACGGTCTGGTGGGGCGGCAGATCGCCACGATCTACCTTGTTTTCGGCTTCTCGATCGCCACCGTCGCGGGATACGTGATGGGCAAGATGGGGCTTGAACGCTACTTGCAGGACTGGGTGCGTGAGTTGAACGCAGGCCCCGTGGGCGAGTTGCCCGAGGAACATTTGACCTTCGTCGACCGGTTGAAGACCGGTGCCGAGCAAGTGCGCGAAATCGTGGGCAAGGTCTGGATCTGGGTTCTGGTCGGAATCGCCATCGGCGCCCTGATCCACGGCTATGTGCCCGAAGCAATGATGCTGCAAATTATGGGCGGTGAGGCGTGGTGGTAGGTCCCGGCAGCGGTTGTTGTGGGCGTGCCAATGTACACCAACGCGGCAGGCGTCATTCCCATTGTCGAGGCACTTCTGGACAAGGGCGCGGCCCTTGGCACGACGCTTGCCTTCATGATGTCCGTAATTGCCCTGTCGCTGCCCGAAATGATCATTCTCAAGCAGCTGCTGACACTGCGGCTGATCGCGATCTTCATCGCGGTGGTCGCGGCGGGGATCCTCGCTACCGGCTATCTGTTCAACGCACTCCTCTGAAAGGACACAGGATGAAAACCGTCAAGCTCTATGACCCCGGCTGCAAGCGCTGCGATGCCACCGAGGCACTGGTGCGCGAGGCCGCTTCGAGACTGGGCATCGACGTCGAGGTCGAAAAGATCTCGGACGCGAAATCCATCGCCATGGCTGGCGTCATGTCGACACCGGGCGTCGCGGTCGATGGCAAGCTCGTCCACGCAGGCGGCCTTCCCGACGCCGCCAAGCTGGATCAATGGCTTACCACCTGAAACGGGGGCATTGTAGCGCGCGGCGCATCCAATCCGCCCTTCCCTGCCTGCCGCCCGCACCCTATAAGCGCCGCCAAGGACAGGAGAGGCCCGATGCGCACAGCACAGATCACCCGCAAGACCGCCGAGACGGATATCTCTGTCGAGATCAATCTCGACGGCACCGGCAGCTACGACAATCAAACCGGTGTGGGGTTCTTCGACCATATGCTGGACCAGTTGGCGCGCCACGCTCTTATAGACATGACGGTGCGCTGCGCGGGTGATTTGCACATCGACGATCACCACACCGTGGAAGACGTGGGCATCGCGCTGGGTCAGGCGTTGACACAGGCTATGGGCGACAAGCGTGGCATCCGCCGCTACGGCGAATGCACCCTTCCGATGGACGACGCCCGCGTCGCCTGCGCGTTGGACCTTTCCGGGCGGCCCTATCTGGTGTGGGAGGTCGAGATGCCGACCGCCAAGATCGGCACTTTCGACACCGAACTGGTGCGCGAATTCTTCCAGGCCTTCGCCACCCACGGCGGGATCACCCTTCACCTGATCCAAGGCGCGGGCTTCAACAGCCACCATATCGCCGAGGCCGCCTTCAAGGCGGTGGCCCGTTCCTTGCGCGATGCGCTGGAGGTCGACCCCCGCAAGGCCGACGCGATCCCCTCGACAAAGGGCAGCCTCTGAAAGGCCGCTGGTGACACACTCGATTTCGGGAAAAATCCCCCCATGACGACGGTTCTGATCGACTATGACGCAGGCAATCTGCACTCGGCCGAGAAGGCGTTCCAACGCATGTCCATCGATGCCGGTGCGGGGGCGCTGATCGTTTCGTCCGATCCCGATGTGGTGACGCGCGCCGATCGTATCGTGCTGCCCGGCGACGGCGCGTTTCCCGCCTGCCGTCGCGGCCTTCAAGCCATCGATGGGTTGGAAGAGGCGCTTATTCAAGCCGTTGAGAAGGAAGGGAAACCCTTCCTCGGTATTTGCGTCGGCATGCAGATGATGACCACGTGGGGCCGCGAGTATGAGGACGTCGCGGGCTTTGACTGGATCCCCGGTGAGGTCACTCACATCGCGCCCTCGGATCCGGACCTGAAGGTGCCGCACATGGGCTGGAACGATCTGGTGATCGACCACCCGCATCCGGTCCTGAACGGTGTCACCTCTGGCGATCACGCCTATTTCGTGCACAGCTACGCCATGCACCCCACAGATAAAGGGCACCTCCTGGCCCATGTGGACTATGGCGGGAAGGTCACGGCCATTGTTGGCCGGGACAATATGGTCGGCATGCAGTTCCACCCCGAAAAAAGCCAATTCGCGGGCCTGCGCATGATCGCCAACTTCCTGCAATGGGCGCCGTAAACGGCCCCTACCTGCCTTTTCGAACAGGTCCGAAGGGCGACACCACAGGGCGTCATTCACGATAGATCGCGCTTTTCCCGTGCAACTTCGTCTCTGCGCGCGATACTTTTCACGCATCCGTGATTACCCAACTTCAGGCGCCACCCTTGATCCGTTTTTTCGTTGTCGTTCTCGCGCTTGTGGGCCTTTCGGCCTGTACCCCCACCACCACCACGATCTACCCCGAGAACTACACTGCCGCGAACTGCTTCAACGGCACCTATGCCTTTGATCTCGAATTGAATATTCCGCCCGCCTACGGACAAGTCATCGCGTTGACCCAACACTCCATTGACAGCGCAGGTCTGCGCACGGTCTGCCGTTTGGTTCCCGGACCCAACCCCACACCCTTCGGCCAAGGCTACCCGATCTACACTGGCGAGGTCGACAATGGCCGCGACGGCTTGTGCGTCAGCGCCCGCACCTCAGCGGGCGGCCATGTGCTGTCCTGCGCCTCGGCGGCCCAAGTCCGCCGCGCCATGAGCGCTGCCCCCGGCTCGCGCGCCTCGGCCATTCGCTTGTCGCGCTGGCAGCCCTACGGCAGCTGACCCACCGCACCATGGAAACGATAAAGGGCGGCTCGATCGGTCCGCCCTTTTTGCAAGCGGGCCAAGAGGTTACTGTATTCGTACCCAGTTCTGACGGGCGCAGATCAGGCCGCCCGCAACGCAGCCGCGCAGGGTCAACGCGTTGCCGCTCAGGCTCATGCGGCCGATGTAGACGCGATTGTTGGCAGGCCGCCAGACCGAGCCTTCGTAGGTGCCGTCGCCGTTCGGGACCATGTCGATCACGATCTGCCGCCCGATGTTCTCGGACTGGTACTCGCCCGAAGAATTGAAGGTCCTGCTGATCGTGCCGCAGACCGCACCGCCACAGGCCCCCAGCGTTACGTAGGCATAGGCCCCATCGTCGACCTCGGTTTGCCAAATGCCGTGGGACGCGTCCGCGAGGGCCGCGCCTGCCATGCCCAACGTCGCGATACAAGCAGCCAGTAGGGTCTTTTTCATATGATGATCCTCCCAAATCCTAGTGCTCGAAACCGTTGCGCGCGGCTGTTTCAAAGGCAAGCATGACGTGGCGGCGGCTGGGTCTTGCGCTGACGGGGGACATGGGGGAAAAGCCAGTGAAACTTGCCCATTTCAAGGACGCACGCCCATGATCCTCTACCCCGCCATTGACCTAAAGGACGGCAACGCCGTGCGGCTTTTGCGCGGAGAGATGTCCGAAGCGACCGTCTTCAACACAGACCCGGCGGCGCAGGCCCGCGCGTTCCAGGACGCGGGTTGCGAATGGCTGCATCTGGTTGACCTCAATGGCGCTTTCGCCGGGGAGCCGGTCAACGGCGCCGCCGTGGAGGCGATCCTGGCCGCGACCAGCGTGCCTACTCAATTAGGCGGCGGCATCCGCGACATGGCGACGATCGAGGGGTGGATCACCCGCGGCATCGCCCGCGTAATCCTGGGCACCGTGGCCGTCGAAAACCCCGACCTCGTGCGCGCCGCAGCCCGCGAATTCCCGGGCCAGGTCGCCGTCGGCATCGATGCCCGCAAGGGCCGCGTGGCCACCAAGGGGTGGGCGGAAGAGACCGACGTGATGGTCACCGACCTCGCACAGGCGTTTGAAGATGCAGGCGTGGCTGCCATCATTTACACCGACATCGACCGAGACGGCGCCATGGGCGGGCCGAACGTGGCGGCAACCGCAGGCCTCGCGCGCGCCACCTCGATCCCGGTGATCGCAAGCGGCGGGGTGTCGTCGCTGGCGGATCTGACGGCGCTGAAGGACACGGGCGTGATCGCCGGGGCGATCTCGGGGCGCGCGCTCTATGATGGCGCTTTGGATCTGGCCGAAGCGCTCAAAGCGCTGGCATGACAAGCGGCACGTTGGCGGCCTGTATAACGTCGGCGGCCTGTATCTCGTCGGAATGTTGGCCTTCCCCACTTACGGCATCCCCTTCGCATATTCCGCCTTTTGCCCGCGACAGCCGCGGCCCTGTGGCTGAGCGTGCCATTTCCCTTGATCGCCCAACGGGACGGCGGGTGGGGCGCATGCCGAAGGCCAGCGTCACCGCCGTCCCAAACCGACCCATTCAATGCGGCGCCACGTGATCAAACCACTGGTTTTCCCGACTGGCCTCTTCCCCGCGCCATGATATTGCAGTGTCACGTCGCCCCGCCCTTTCAGGAAGTTTGCCCCAAAGACCAGATGGATCCTTCTCGCCCTCTTCCTCCTTGGCCTCGGCCTGATCGTCGCTGGCCTTTGGCCCTGGTTCGTGGGGCTCAACGCGCGGTGGACGGCAGAACGTCATGGCTGCATCGTCAATGCTGCGGGCGCCCAGCCCTGCATCGTCGATGGGGTCGATGTCAGCCATTCCCTCGCGCGGCGCTTCAATGCGCCCTTCACGGTCATCTTCACCATCTGGTTCAGCTTCCTCGGCATCATCCTCGTCGTCATCGCGTTGGTCGGTGCCCTCATCTCGCTGTTCAGGCGCAAACGCGCCTGACGCGTCGGCTCTTCCCTGTCCGCCCGTTTCCGCCTAAACGCATCCCATGTTGAAAACCCGTATCATTCCCTGCCTCGACGTCGCCGAAGGTCGAACCGTTAAGGGCGTTAACTTTGTGGATCTCATCGACGCGGGCGACCCGGTCGAACAGGCCCGCGCCTACGACCTCGCGGGCGCGGATGAGCTTTGTTTCCTGGACATCAAGGCCACCCACGAGAACCGCGGCACGATGTATGATCTTGCCACCCGCACGGCTGAGCAGTGCTTCATGCCGCTCACCATTGGTGGCGGCGTGCGCACCGTGGACGACGTCCGAAATCTGTTGCTGGCAGGGGCCGACAAGGTCTCGTTCAACTCCGCCGCCGTGGCGGACCCGGACTGCGTGGCCCGCGCGGCGGACAAGTTTGGCTCCCAGTGCATTGTCGTGGCCATCGACGCCAAAACCGTCGTTCCAGAGGACAGCAAAAAGGGAATCCCCGGCAAGTGGGAGATCTTCACCCACGGCGGTCGCAAATCCACCGGCATCGACGCGGTGGAATTCGCCAAGACCGTCGTCGCAAAAGGCGCCGGAGAGATCCTGCTGACCTCCATGGACCGCGACGGCACCAAGTCGGGCTTCAACCTGGTCCTGACCCGCGCCGTCTCTGACGCCGTTCCCGTGCCCGTCATCGCCTCGGGCGGTGTGGGCACGCTGGATCACCTTGTCGAAGGCGTGACCGAAGGCGGCGCGTCCGCCGTGCTGGCCGCCTCCATCTTCCACTTCGGCACCTTCACCATCGGCGAGGCCAAGGCCCACATGGCCGCCGCCGGCATTCCCGTGAGGTTGACATGACCCCTCTCCAGCAGCTTGCCGAAACGATCCTAGACCGCAAGAGCGCGGACCCCGACACCTCGTGGACCGCCAAGTTGCTGTCCAAAGGCCCCGAGAAATGTGCCGAGAAATTCGGGGAAGAAGCCGTTGAAGCGATCATCGAGGCCGTCAAAGGCGACCGCGATAAGCTGACCTCCGAGGCCGCCGATGCCCTCTACCACCTTCTCGTCATGTGCGCTGCGCGTGACGTGAGCCTTGCGGATATCGAGGCCGAATTGGCCCGCCGCCACGGCACATCCGGCCTGGCCGAGAAGGCCGCACGCGACACCTAGATTGGCGCACGGAAAAGTGCGCCCGAAGGCAATTATGTGCGCGCAGCTGCAACAACAGAAAACCTACAGGGTCTTGCACCCCAGCCTTACAGTTTCGAGCTAATGATCCCGGTGTTGAACCCACCCATCCGCAGCTCTCCGAACAACCGCTGATACTCGATCTTGGGACACCGATCCTGAATAACCGTCAGCCCCTCGGCCTCGGCCTTTGCGGCGGCCTCCGCATGGGTCACCCCGATTTGCATCCAGATCACAGAGGGGCGCACCGGCATCGCAAGGGCCGCATCGACGATGTCAGGCACATGCTCGGGCCGGCGGAAAATGTCGATGACATCCACTTGCCCCGCCTCCGTCAGGTCCGCCACAACCGTCCCGCCAAACAGTCGCGTGCCCGCATGCATGGGGTTCACCGACACGATGCGAAACCCTTTCAGTTGCAGGTAGCGCGCCACGTAATGGCTGGGACGCACGGGGTTCGGAGAGACGCCCACGCAAGCGAAACTCTTGGAGGAGCGTAACACGCGGCGTAGCAGATCATCGGAAGGTGTCACTGTCATGCCCCTGCCATATCAGACAAAAAAGGCGCCCGCAGCGGCTTTTTGACCGGCGGGCGCAAGTTCGGAACGAGGGACAGTAATGGGCTCGCAGGGTTCCGGCCCGCGATGCCTGAAATATAGATGGGGCCGCATCGGTCTTTGTTGTAGGGGCGGCACAAAAACGTGATCAGCGCCCCATCATCAAGCGTAAGTCGATCCGCCGCACAGCAATGCTCCTGCACCGTGACGGCCGCGCCTCAGTCGAAGATATCCTCGAGCACGTCAAAGGCCTCTTCCAGCGCCTTTTTCCACAGCGACTTGCGGCGCTTCTTCTTTTTCGCCTTCACCGGGCGCTCGGGTCGCGACGCCCCTCCTGCAAAGCCATGGGGCGCGGGCCGCTCGGGCGAGCGCTTCACGCTCTCGCGGTGCCTCTCTGGCGGCTTGAGCCACTTCATCTCGTGCAGGGGCGCGCCGCACGCGCCACAGGCCAACTCATGGCCATGGCGCGCGGTCAATTTCAACGTCTGTCTGCGCCCGCAGTAGGAGCAGGTGGCAATCTTCGTGGCATGCATGGGCTACCCTTTCGTAAGGGCATATAGGGCCACGGCGGCGGCATTTGAGACGTTGAGCGACCCGAAATCGCGCGCAAAGGGGATTTTGGCCAATTCGTCGCAGAGCCCCCGGGTCCGTTCGCGCAAACCGGGGCCTTCCGCGCCCAGAACCAACGCGATGTGGCTTTCCGCGTGGCGTGCGGCAACCGCACCGATGTCCTCTGCGCCCTCTTCCGCCAAGCCGACCATCCAGAAGCCGTCTGCCTTCAAGGCCTCCATCGCGTCACCCAGGTTGCCGACGCGCGCATAGGGCATCCGCTCCAATGCACCCGACGCCGTCTTGGCCAAGGCCCCGGTTTCCGGCGCCGAATGGCGCGCGGGGGCAATCACAGCACGGGCCCCGAAGACCTCGGCCGAGCGCAGGATCGCGCCCACATTGTGCGGATCGCTCACCCGATCAAGCAGCACCACCACAGAGCGTTCGCTGCCGTCACCCCGTGCCAAAGCACGCCAATCGCCCCAATCGAGCGGCTTCACCTCCACCGCTGCCCCTTGGTGGACCGAGCCCGCATCCAGCGGCACCGGGAACTTGCGCGGATCGGCAATCTCGGCCTCCAGCCCGCGCGCGGCGATTGTATCGGCCAGCTTGTCGCCCGCATTCTTCGAGACAACCAGCCGCAGCACCTCACGGCCAGGATTTGACAGCGCGTCGCGCACCGCATGGAGGCCGAACAACCAGATGGTTTCTGCCGCCGCCGCGCGCTTTCCGCGCTCTTTATCGATCACCCAAGTTGGTTTTTTGGCCATGATGCCCTCAGCCTCCGTCTGCGTTCTTCTTACTGCGCAGCCCTTGGGACGAGCGCAAGGCGCATTCCCGCTTGACCCCCCCGCCCCGCGTCGATATTCCGCCCCCACGCCGGAGTGATCCGGCCCCGGTGGGCGACAGGCCGCAAGGTGTGGCAGGGGACTGTAACTCCCTCGAGGCGACTCACGCCTGGTTCGATTCCAGGGTCGCCCACCATTTTATTTAAAATCAATAGCTTAGATGGTGCAATTTCCCGGTGCGACGCACAGGTGAGACACAGACGATGCGCCATGCAGCCTACCTAAGCACCTCACGACACGGGGTTTTCTACTTCCGTTGGCCGATCCCAAATTATTTGCACCCACAGCAACGAAGAAGGCCACGTGGCCCACGACCCTCCCCGATCAGATCGCAGCCGTTAGAGAGGCCCTGCAAGCGTCTGGTGAGGCGTCCCCGGAACAGATCGCCCGGCACTTCAAACGCGCCCGCACGACCAGCGTCCAGCCGCTCCTCGAAAGCCTCGCGGCATTGGGTCAGGCTACGGCATTGGGAGGTGGAAGGTTCTCATCTTGAAGGTCAACTGCCAGTCGGGAATGGCAATACACACGTGAGAAAGAATACTAGCGGTCAAGGCGTTAGCACTATTTCCGACAAGGGTCACACGTGCCACTCACAGCCCCAATCACATTATGTTGGAGGCAAGCCATGAGCATCACAATTGCTTACCTGTTCTATACCCTCGCACTCGCACTTGCCGTCTACGGTGCCTACTTGGGCAAAGTCGTCGAGGCCTGCCTAAAGATAGGTACTGCGCTGGAAGGAGCGCCCGGACCCAAGGGCTTTCAAGATGCCATTACTCCACCGGAGACGACCAAAGGCATCATGGTCAACTGGGTAGCCACGGCATGTATTCGGGCGAGAGACCGTCCTGCATGGTCACCGGCGCCGCTGCCAGCCCTGAGACCATGCGCGTATTTCCGAGGGCTTCATAGGCGGACATCATGAGGTCGTGGGCTAAGACCTCCGACCTGAGTTGATGGGAGACCTGTGCCATCCCGACGTAGGCGATGAAGCGGTCGGGGGCGGCCTCTGCAACCTGAATACCGAGAAAGCTACCCCAGGAATGGCCGAGTAGAATGATACGGTCCTGCCCAAATCGTTCCCTCAGGTAGTCGGCAACCTCGATAGTGTCGGCAATCATTTGCGAGAGTGTCATGCTATCGTCGGGGATGTTCCGGGAATAGGACATGCCAGCCCCACGCTGCTCCCACCAAAACATCGTGAAGTCCCGCTCAAGACCCGTTGGATAAGTGTCATTCATGAAGAATTGAGGCATCCCCGGTCCGCCATGGAGACAGAGGACGACAGGGTTCGAAGGGTCATGGCTTTCAATGATCATGGTCTGCCGAACACCACCGATCTCGACCGTGGTGCTTTCTGATAGGCTTCCGGGAATGCCATTGCCCTCGCGGTCCGTGAGAGGTCGCGGTTATCCCGGGCTGAGGACTACCAAGACCGCAAAGCTGACGAACAGAATTGCCGCGACGATGATCAGAAAACCAAAGACTATCACACGCTTTCTGCCTCTTGTCCGCACTGCCATTTCATCCGCCCCTATTCGCCCCGTGCAATCAGGTCTGCCTCCATTGCATCGAGTGTCACGCGATCAAGTAGCCGTCCGTTAGCGACCACTGCCATGGGACGGCGAAGAGTGGCCAGGTCTGCAAGCGGGTTGGCCTCCAATAGAACCATGTCGGCCCGCTGACCCTGCGTGATCGTTCCGTCCTGATCGGGCAAACCGAAAAAGCGAGGTGGTGCGACAGTGGCGGTATAGAGCGCCTCCTGCGGCGTTAGTCCGGCATCGACGTAGATGTCCAACTCATCCAGCAGCGAGAACCCGTGGAACAGGTAAGGGTTGGCGAAAGACGCGTCGCTGGCAGCCAGGATCGGCACCCCTGCGGCGTGGGCCATCGCAAATGTCTGTCTATCCAAAGCAATTGTTGCTTCGGCAAGTTCGAGCACTTCGTCCGCAACCGCCTCCAGCCGGAAGTCGGGGCGTCCCCACGCCTCTCGCACCTCGGCGGGGATCATCCGCATACGAGGCGCATCCGGAGCAGGCCAGTTTCCGATGTAGAAATCTGCAACCACCAGCGTCGGACTGACATGGAGGGCCGCATCTACCATATCGGCGAGAACAGATTCGCACAGCGCCTCATCCCATGACGACAGAATGATGCCATTGCGATCCGCCATCAGACCAAAGACTTCATCCAAATCTGCGTTGCGTGCCATGGCCTCGCTTAGGGCCTCCACCATCTCAGCTTCCCGCGTGGAGCAGGCCATTGGAATACGACCGAAGTGCTCCATCCCCGCCTGACCAACCTCGATCGCGGTGGCAAGCGTCACTTGCTCGGGGATATGGCCAACCAAAGGCAGGCCCGCCTCTGCGGCAGCCTCGGCAAGCGACCGATATGTTGGCTCGCTGAGCATGGAATAGGCTTTCACAGCGTCCCATCCTTCGCTCGCGATCTGACCAACGACTTCTGCGGCCTGGCCCGGTGTGTCTGCCAGGAACATGCCGGGCCAAGACCCCGGCGATCCATCCACCCAGGCTCCAGACAAAACAATCCTTGGGCCCAAGACTTCCCGCGCTTCGATCTGCGTTTGAAGCGCTTGCTGGTCTTCGAAGGGCCATAGCGCCCCCATGTCTCGAATACCGGTCACCCCATTGATCAGATAAAGTGGCAGCGCGGTCGCAGGCTCGGCTGGGGACGAAAAGATATGAACATGGCTGTCCCAAAGGCCGGGTATCAGATAGCCAGCGTCGCTGTCGAACGTTTCAAGCGGCCCCGTCGGGATGGTGAGATCCGCACCGACCTGCAAAATCATGCCGTCTTCAATCAGGACCGATTGACCCGGTGTGACTGTTCCGGCCTCTACATCGACAATGGCAACGTCTTCCAGCAAGACCATAGACTGGGCAGTTGCCTGACTTCCGAAGGGCAAGGTCGCCATCAATGCAAGAATGCAAACACACTGAATTTTCATCATATTCCCCTTCGAGAGGTTTCCCTCAACAACGTGTTCGCACGGGCCAAGACACTGTTGTGATTATTCCTGTGTGACCGCCCTAATCAGCAGGTCCGCAAGCGCCGCTTCCAGCGCGGGGACCAGATCGGTGCTGTCATCAACAATCCCTGCATCGGTGTTGATCTGGAACGCGATGGTGATGCCATGGTCGGCACAGTGCCGAAGGCTTGTCACGTAACCCGGCACCCAACCGCCGTGGCCGTAAACCGGGCCGAGGGGCGTATTGGCGTAGATGGCAACGCCGCTTCCATAGAGGATGTCAGGGGCGTCAGGGTGAACAGGCACCGCATCAAGCAGCCTTTCCAGATGCGGAGTGTTAATCGCCTCGCCGGTGAACAGCGCATCACCCCAGTATGACAGGTCATGTGAAGTAGAGATGAAGCCTCCTCCAGTCCATTCGATGGCCGGATTCCAGAGTAAGGCCCCCCCCTCATCATTTGTCCGTATCGGCAAGCCGAACACGTTGTCTTCGATCGTGTAGCCGACAGCCAGATCAGCAAGCGCCGGAGTGACCGAGGAGGTCGTCGCATCAAGACCGATTGGAACCAGGAAACGCGCCGACACCAAGTCAAAGAAATCCGCCTCGGATGCCGCCTCGATCACGAGCCCCAGAAGCAGGTGGCCTGTATCGGTGTAGGACCATCCCCGGCCGGCTTCAAACAAGGGATCGCGCCCCAGAATGAACGTGATGGCATCCTCAGGCTCAAAAACGCCATTGGCACCAGCGTCCAACATACGCTGAGCCACCCCTTCCAGGTGAACATGGTCGGGCAGACCGGCGCTATGGGTCAGTAGATGCCCCACCGTGACCGTCGATGCATTGGGCAACGCATCGAACCAGTCCTCGCCACCCAAATAGTCAGCAACAAGGTCCGAACGGCTCAACACACCGTCGCTCTCCAGAGCGAGGACCAAAGCGCCAACAATCGTTTTCCCGACGCTTGCCGCGAGCATCCTGGTATTTGGTGTCGCTGCTATACCAGCCTCGGCATCCGCCAGCCCGACCGCGGCATCCCCAACACTCCCATCAGGCAAGGCGTAGGAGACAGTGGCTCCGGGGATCGCATAGGTTTCGTGGAAGGCAGACAGCAGGTTTCGCACCTGCTCGGAAAGGTCATCCGCGTTGGCGGTCACCAAGGTTGGCAACGCCACCGTGAAGGCCAGGATGCTTGCGAAAGTCAGCTTGACCCGGCTCATCGCTCGTGTCCGGTTTCGCCGGGAATGACCTCGGTTGCGGCATCCTCCCGAGTGAACATCGTGTTCCGGTTACACCATACGACGACAGCGGCCACGACAACGAGAATCCATGTGTCATAGGGTTGCGCATCAGGCCAGAATGGGTTGATCAGTTGCCAGTGGAATAACATCGGCCAGAGGAGACCACCGCCCGAACGATTGAAGATCGGTGTCACCAAGACGGCAAGCGTGATGTTGCCCACGAAGAATGGCAAGAAGTTCCATTCTGCAAATACGGTTCCAGACAGAAAGAACGCCGGAAGGTGCCAGATACCCCAGATTGTTCCGATGATGACCCCCGCCCAGATCGGGGCCATATGACGTTGCAGGATCGGTTGGGCAACGCCCCGCCAACCGAATTCTTCGATGGGCCCAAGAAACAACATCATGAACAAGACAGCGACCATTGCCGCGACGCTTTCCGGCGGGATTGGTGCGAGCAATGGGCCGCTCTTCAGTAAGGAACCGGCCATGTAGACAATTGGGATGACCAAAAATATGAACGCCGCCCACCCAGTGGAACAGCGCCACATCAGCAACCGCGACAGGAAAGCTTTCAATCCCGCGACCCCGCCGAAGTAGAGAACGAGGATGAAGGCGGATATGGCCGGTGCCCAAGTTGCCGCGAAAAAGAACGGATGGGACCCGCTGATCTCACCAAATGCCTGCGACGCCCATTCCGGGGAAACGATGTAGACGCCGATAAGGGTCCACGTGATGCCGAATGTAATCAAGAAGTAGGCGGCGATGGCCAGCGGTGGGACTCGCCTCGGATGTCCGGCAGTAGGAGTTGCGACTTCGGTCATGGTCTTAGCCTCCAGAATGCAGTGACTGATTGTGCCTCGATACGCTCTCCATCCCCTGAGACATTTGACTTTGATCAATGCAGACTCGGACGTGCGCGGGCGGGCACATTCGACAGGCTTTGTGCAACGCAATTGAGCAAAAATCCCAAATCCATGACGCTTCCGAATATAAACTGACCTGTCAGCGAGAGTGGGCCCACGTCAGGTGTGACCGCTGGCAAGTGAACAAAAAACTGTTGCGCCTCTACCGCGAGGAGTGGCTGCAAGGACGCAAGCGCGGCGGCCGCAAGCGAGCCTTGGGGATACGCAGACCAATGCTGGTGCCTGAACGGCTCGATGAAAGTGATCGGTAATGCTGTCCTCAGAGAGCGCCAGGAAAGCCGGATCGATTGGCACGATATCGCGCCGCGCAAGCCGATGCAGTTCGCCGTCATCGAGGCCTTCATCGGCCGCTTGTGAGAGACGCTTTTGAACGAAACCCTGTTCTCCTCGCTGAACGAAGCCCGCAGAACGATCAGCTCTTGGAAGAAGAACTAAACCCGGGGAAGACCCCACTCATGCCTCGGCAATCTAGCGCCGCAGCAACTTGCGTTGAAACCAAGATTGGAAACCAAGGCCGTATGAGGCCAAAAATCAACTGTCGCATTCCCCCAAAGGGTGGAGGAACGTCGCGGCTCAAGCCACTCACCATTTTCTTCCGCAGCCTAAGCAGGCTCAACTGCCAGAGACCAGACGCCAGAAAAAAACACCACTCATCCCGAAGCCGATCAAGCCCACCAGCGCGCGAACAGCTGGTTTGGGCAGGCGTCGCGCAAGCGGCGCACCCGCGTAACCGCCCAAGGTGGCCGCCACCATCATCGCCGCCGCGTAGGGCCAGATCACAAGGCCTGCCGCCGCGAAGATGCCGACCGAGATCAACGAGATCACGAAGCTCAGCCCGTTTTTCAGGCCATTCATCTGGTGGATATCGCTCATCCCCCAAAGCGCGAACAGCGCCAGCAGCACGATGCCAAGGCCACCGTTGAAATAGCCGCCGTAGACCGAAACCGCAAAAAGGCCCATCGCGCCCTCGGGCGTCACGGCGCGGGCGCGGGCGGCGGCGATGGCGCGGATCTTGTCGCCGTAAAGGAAGGCCAGAGTGGAAGCCAACAGCAGGAACGGGACGACGGCCGAGAACGCCTTGTTTGACGACACCAGAAGCAGGCCGGACCCCACGGCCGCGCCCGCCAGCGCGATGACGCTCAACCGTGCGATACGCGCGCGGTCGAAAGCCGCCAGTTCGGCCCGGAAGCCCACGGCACCCGCCAGATAGCCCGGGAAGACGGCCACGGCGCTGGTCGCATTGGCAGCCACGGGTGGCACACCCACGGCGACGAGCGCCGGGAAGGTCAAAAAGGTGCCGCCGCCCGCGATGGTGTTCAGCACGCCGGCCCCGAAGGCTGCGGCGCAAAGGATCAGAAAATCAAACATGACGCCTCGGTTAAACGCAAAACAGCCCCGCCGAAAGGGCGGAGCTGCTTGTTGACAAAAGACCGGGCTTCAGCCTTTCGGCAAGCTGCCCCCGCCGTGACCAGACATCCCGCCCGAGACTTCCTCGGTCGCCTCTGCGGCCAAGTCTTCCGGCAGCACGAGGTTCAGCACGATGGCGATCAGCGCCGCAGGCAGAAGGCCCGAGGTGGCGAGGATGCGGATTGTGTCGGGCAAGTACTGCACCGCCTGCGGGTCCAGTTGCAGGCCCAGGCCCACCGACAGGGAAATCGCGAAGATCACCATGTTGCGGCGGTTCCAATTCACGTCCGACAGCATCGAAATACCGGCGGCCACGACCATGCCGAACATCACGATGACACCACCGCCCAAAACCTCGATCGGGATGGTGCGGATCACCGCACCGACCTTGGGCACAAGGCCGCAGACGATCAGGAAGATCGCGCCGATGGTCACGACGTGGCGGCTCATCACGCCGGTCATGGCGATCAGGCCCACGTTCTGCGAGAAGCTGGTGTTGGGAAAGCCGCCGAACATGCCCGCAATTGCGGTGCCGACACCGTCGGCGTAGGTGGCCCCGGTGATCTCCTTGTCAGTCGCTTCACGACCGGCACCGCCCTTGGTGATGCCGGACACGTCGCCCACGGTCTCAACCGCCGAGACGAAGGCCATCAGGCAGAAGCCCACGACCGCCGCAATCGAGAATTCAAACCCGTAGCGGAAGAATTCGGGCAGCGCGAAGGGCGCCGCGCGCGACCAGCTTGTCCCGATCCCTTCGATCGTGACCATGCCCATCGCCAGCGCGTAGACGTAGCCCACGAGGATGCCGATCACGACCGCCGACACCGACAACATGCCGCGTGCGAAGAACTTCAGGCCAAGTGTCACGAAGACAACGACCAGCGCGGCGGACCAGTTGAGCAGGCTGCCATATTCAGGCGAGTTGATCGCCGGAACACCGCCTGCCGCGTACTGAATACCTACCTTGACCAGCGCCAGACCGATCATCGTGACCACAAGGCCCGTGACCAGCGGCGGCAGGGCAAAGCGGACCTTGCCGATGAATGTTCCCAGCAGTGCATGGAACAGACCGCCGATCAGGACACCGCCGAAAAGCGCGGGCAGCGCCTCGACCCCCTGCCCCGCGACGAGTGGGATCATGATCGGGATGAAAGCAAAGCTTGTGCCCTGAACGATGGGCAGACGCGCGCCCACGGGGCCCAGACCGATGGTCTGGAACAGCGTAGCGATGCCTGCGAACAGCATCGACATCTGGATCAGATAGGTCATGTCGGGAAAGCCATTGGCGCCAGCATCCGAGCCGAAGCCGAAGCCCGCCGCTCCCGCGATGATGATCGCCGGGGTGACGTTGGAGACGAACATCGCCAGCACGTGCTGGATGCCCAATGGAATGGCGCGGTGAAGCGCCGGTGTGTAGTCCGGATCGCGAAGTTGCTCCGGTGTCCCTATTGCGGTGTCAGCCATGGTTTTGTCCCTCTCTGGTTGACTGTTTTTTTCAGTTTTTTGTTATCGTTAGCGGCTGTTCCAGCCGGTGTTCTTCAAGATTGTTGCCCGCCCCGATCCGATCGATCACCGCGAACAGCCCTGAGCCTTCGATGGGCGCCAGCACCCCGTGCCAGGTGTTGCGCGCGATGTTCACGGCCACATCGTTGCGCGCCACGAAAACTTCCGGCTGGCCGGGGTGCCCCCCCTCATCAGGGGCCACAATGACCAACAGGGCCGCGTCGGACATGGGGATGAAGCACTGAGAGCCAAGCGGGTGCCGCTCCAGCAGGTGGCAGGTGTAGGGTAGCGCACGCAGCTTGGACTGGAACAGGCTCAGACCCGGTTTGCCGTCGACAATGTCGATGTCCGCCAGATCGCCGAAGCGCTGGCACATGCCGTCGTTGATGGTGACGAATTTGCCCTTTAAAGCGATCACCTGCCCGAATGGCGCAAAGGCCTCGGGCGTGATCGGGACGGCGATCACAGGTCCATCCCCGGATGGCGGTTCACGTCCTTGTAGAGCAGGTAGCGGAACCGCCCCGGCCCGCCCGCGTAGCAAGCCTGCGGGCAGAACGCGCGCAGCCACATGAAATCGCCCTCTTCGACCTCGACCCAATCGGTGTTGAGGCGGTAGACGGCCTTGCCCTCCAGCACATAAAGCCCGTGCTCCATCACATGGGTTTCCGCGAAGGGAATGCAGCCGCCGGGCTCGAACGTGACGATGGTGACATGCATGTCGTGGCGCAGATCGGTGGGATCGACAAAGCGCGTCGTGGCCCAGGCGCCATTCGTGTCCGGCATGACCGTGGGCGCGATGTCGGCCTCATTGAGGAACAGCGGCTTGGGCCAGTCCAGCCCCTCTACCGCGTTATAGCGTTTGCGGATCCAGTGGAAGCGCGCGGGCCCGTCTGCATGGTTGCGCAATGACCAGCGCAATCCGGCGGGAAGGTAGGCGTAGCCCCCCTCAATCAGCGTGTGGGACTTTCCGCCCAAGGTGATCTCGATCGTGCCTTCGGTGACGAAGATCACCCCTTGCACACGGTCATCAGGCTCTGGCGTGTCACTGCCGCCCCCGGGGCCGACCTCCATGATGTATTGTGAGAATGTCTCAGCAAAGCCTGTCATCGGACGGGCGAGAATCCAGGCGCGCGTGGCGTCCCAGAACGGGAAGGACGAGGTAACGATATCCATCATCGTGCCCCGTGGGATCACGGCGTAGGCATCCGTGAACACCGCGCGATCTGTCATCACTTGGGATTGGGGCGGGTGGCCGCCCTGGGGCGAAAAGTAGCTGCGGTCACTCATTGGAACATGTCCTTCAGGCGGTGCAGTGCGATGCGTTCGACCTGGGTGCAGGCCTGCGCAAATTCCGCGTCACGGCTGTTGTCGAGACGTTCGTTAAAGGCGTTAAGAATTGACGCCTTATCGTGGTCGCGCACGGCAATGATGAAGGGAAACCCGAACCGCGCCACGTAGCGTTCGTTGAGGTCGGTGAAGGCGGCGCGTTCGGCATCGGTCAACTGATCCAGCCCCGCGCCCGCCTGTTCCGACGTCGATTCCGCCGTCAGCCGCTTGGCCTGCGCCAGCTTTCCCGCCAGATCCGGGTGCGCCGTCAAGACGCCAAGGCGCTCGGCCTCACTGGCCCTGCGGAAGATCCGCGCCAAAGCGGAGTGGACGCCGACGGCGCTATCGTGGGCGGGGCCAAGCTCCAGCCCGTGGGCACGTTCTGCGATCCAGGGCGAATGCTCGAAGACGCCCCCAAAGGCCTGCACGAAATCCGCGCGGGTCATTTGCGACGGGCTCAACGCTGGCGCCACATAGGGATGATGGGCCGCCCAATGCCGTGCAATATCAATGCGACGGGGCACCCACACTTCGTCGTGGGAGGCGACATAATCGATGAACCGCTGTAACGCCGCCGCCCGGCCTGGCCGCCCGATCAGGCGACAATGCAGCCCCACACTCATCATCTTCGGCGCACCCGCCTGCCCCTCGGCATAAAGCGTGTCGAAGGCATCCTTGAGGTATTCGAAGAAGTGCTGCCCGGTGTTGAACCCCTGGGGCGTGGCAAAGCGCATATCGTTCGCGTCAAGCGTGTAGGGGATTACCAACTGCTTGCCGGCATGCGTCCAGTAGGGCAAATCGTCGGCGTAATCATCTGATATGTAGTCGAAACTTTCGTCTTCCGCGATCAGGCGCATGGTATTTTCGGAACACCGGCCCGTGTACCACCCGCGCGGCGCTTCGCCCGTTACTTCGAAGTGCAGCGCTTTCGCGGCCTGGATGTCCGCGCGCTCGACATCTGGCGTGGCGTCCTTGTATTCGATCCACTTCAGCCCGTGGCTGGCGATCTCCCACCCCGCGTCCTGCATGGCGGCGACTTGCTCGGGCGCACGCGCCAAGGCGGTCGCTACACCATAGACCGTGACGGGCATATCTACGGCGGTGAACATGCGGTGAAGCCGCCAAAATCCGGCGCGCGCGCCGTATTCGTAGATCGATTCCATGTTCCAATGGCGCTGGCCCGGCCAGGCGGCGGCCCCCACGATCTCGGACAAGAACGCCTCGGACGCGGCATCGCCGTGAAGGATATTGTTCTCGCCACCCTCTTCATAATTCACGACAAATTGGACCGCGATCTTCGCACCATCAGGCCAATTGACCTGAGGCGGCGTCGCGCCGTATCCAATCATATCACGGCAATATCTGTCCAAGGCAGCCTCCTGTCGCTATCTTCGCATAAACCGGGATTAAGATTTGGTCTTTCAAGAAATTCTTGAAAGTGTTTCAGCGGAGGCGGCCGTTCCAATGGAAAGGCACTTGCCGCAGACAAGATGTGACCCAGAACGGAGGCACCCATGTCTGGCTATTTAACCACCCACGTCCTCGACACGGCACGCGGTTGCCCGGCAGCGGGCCTGAAGATCATGCTCTACGCCGTTTCAGGCAATTCGCACCGCAAGATTGCAGAGGCCGTGACCAACGACGACGGCCGCACCGATACGCCAATCCTGCCTACCGACACCTTCAAGACCGGCACCTTTGAGTTGGTGTTTTGTGCGGGCGACTACCTGCGCGCCTCGGGTCAGGCGGGGGACGATCCGCTGTTTCTGGATGAAATCCCGATCCGTTTCGGCATGTCCGATGCGGAGGCCCACTATCACGTGCCCCTGCTGCTGAGCCCGTTCAGCTACTCGACCTACCGCGGCAGTTAACGGCGTTAACCAAGTGCTGCGCGCAGTTTCTCGGACATGAAGTCCATGAAGAACCGGGACTTCGGATCCTGGTTTTTCTTGTGCGGATAGAGCAACGCCAACTGTGCGTTCGGTGGCGGTGACTGCGGGCAAACCTGTACAAGCGCCCCATTATCAAGATGCTCTTGCACTTCGAACCGAGGTTTGTTGACGATCCCGCGCCCATCCAGCGCCCAGTTCGTCAGCACATCACCATCGTCGCAAGCAAA